>JAMPXH010000043.1 GCA_023701285.1 Candidatus Didemnitutus sp. | reverse complement strand
TCCTCCCTGAAGGAAGGCGACGAAGTCCAGACCACCGGCAAGCTCCTCTCCGTCCCCGTCGGCAAGGCGCTCCTCGGCCGCGTGGTCGACGCCCTCGGCCGCCCTGTCGACGGCAAGGGCCCGATCGACGCCAAGGAAGCCTACCCGGTCGAGAAGATTGCCCCCGGCATCATCGTCCGCAAATCCGTCTCCCAGCCGCTCTTCACCGGCATCATGGCCATCGACTCCATGATCCCGATTGGTCGCGGCCAGCGCGAGCTGATCATCGGCGACCGCGGCACCGGCAAGACCACCATCTGCATCGACACGATCATCAACCAGGCCCGCATCAACAAGGTCGGCCTCGCGTCGGGCGATAAAAATTTCCGCCCCGTTTACTCCATCTACGTCGCCGTTGGCCAGAAGCAGTCCAACGTTGCCCGCACCATCGCCGCCCTCGAGAAGGCGGATGCCCTGCAATACACCATCATCGTCGCCGCGCCCGCCGCCGACAACCCCGCCAACCAATACTTGGCGCCCTTCTCCGGCGCCGCCATGGGCGAGTGGTTCATGGAAAACGGCATGGATGCCCTCATCGTCTACGACGATCTCTCCAAGCACGCCGTCGCCTACCGCCAGATCTCGCTCATCCTGAAGCGTCCCTCCGGCCGCGAAGCCTATCCCGGCGACGTGTTCTATCTCCACAGCCGCCTCCTCGAGCGCTCCGCCCGCCTCGACGGCAAGGGCTCGCTCACCGGCCTCCCCATCATCGAGACCCAAGCCGGCGACGTCTCCGCCTACATCCCGACCAACGTCATCTCGATCACCGACGGCCAGATATTCCTCGAGACCGACCTCTTCAACCAAGGCATCCGTCCCGCCGTCTCCGTCGGTCTCTCCGTCTCCCGCGTCGGCTCCGCCGCGCAGATCAAGGCCACCAAGCAGGTCGGCGGCAAACTCAAGGGCGAGCTCGCCCAGTTCCGCGAACTCGCGGCGTTCGCCCAGTTCGGCTCCGATCTCGACGCCAAGACCAAGGCCACCCTCGACCGCGGCTCCCGCATCGTCGAACTTTTCAAGCAGGGCGAACTCAACCCGATCGCCATCGAAGTCCAAGCCTCCGTCCTCTGGGCGCTGCAGAAGAACTACTTCGAATCCGTCGACGTGCGCCACGTCGTCGCCGCCGCCGCCTCGCTCCGCGAATTCCTCACCACCCGCAAGGACACGCTCCTTTCCAAGATCCGCACGAAGGCCGCCTTCGACGCCGAACTCGAGGCCGAGCTCAAGACCGCCGTCGACGAGTGGAAGTCCACCTTCGCCACCAAGTAACCCGGTAGGGCGAGTTCTCCGAACGAGCCGAACGCTCCCGCACCACCTCTAAATCACCGTGGCCTCCACCCGCGACATCCGCCGACGCATCAAGTCGGTCAAGAACACCCGCCAGATCACGAAGGCGATGGAGCTCGTCGCCGCGTCGAAGATGAAGAAGGCGCAGCAGGCCGCCATGGCCGGGCGTCCCTACGCGCAGCTCATGGCCGACATGCTCGCAGCCCTCGCCGGCCGTGTCGACGAGGCCGCTCACCCCTTCCTCGTCAAACGCGAGGTCAAGACGCGCGGCATCCTCCTCGTCACGACCGACAAGGGCCTCGCCGGCCCGCTCAACGCCAACCTCTTCAAGGCCGTGCTCGACGTGAAGACACCGGCCAAGTTCGTCGTCATCGGCCGCAAGGGCGCCCAGTTCCTCGGTCGCGCGAAGAAGAACCTCGTCGCCGAGTTCAGCGTCAGCGACCGCGCCGCCTTCGCCGAGGTGAAGCCCATCGTCGAATACATGATGAAGATGTATCTCGACGGCGAGATCGACACCCTCGAGGTCATCTACCCGCGCTTCAAGAACACGCTCGTGCAGGAGCCCACGGTCCGCCCGCTCCTCCCGCTCTCGAACGTGAAGGACTTCGTCGCCCACCTCCGCACCGAGTCCGGCCAGGCCGGCCGCCACGCGGACGATCGCGACATGCTCTTCGAGCCCAGCGCGCAGGCCGTGCTCGAGGCGTTGCTCCCGTTCTACGTCAACCGCTACGTCTACCAGATCATCCTCAGCGCGAAGGCCTCCGAGCACAGCGCCCGCATGGTCGCGATGAAGACCGCCAAGGACAACGCCACCAAGCTCCTCGGCGACCTCACTCTCGAATACAACAAGGCCCGCCAGGCCGCGATCACGCAGGAGATCCTCGAAATCGCCGCCGCCTCGTTCTCCGCCCAATAATTTAAACACCTCCACAACCCCGCTCCCGTTTCCGTCATGAGCAATTCAGGCAAAATCGTCCAGGTCATCGGCGCCGTCGTCGACGTGCAGTTCGCGCAGAACGCCGTGCCGCCCATCTACCAGGCGCTCACCGTCGACTTCACCGCCGCCGGCAAGAAGGAGCACCTCACGCTCGAGGTGCAGCAGCACCTGGGCGAAGGCCTCGTGCGCGCCATCGCGATGTCCTCCTCCGAAGGCCTCGTGCGCGGCATGCCCGTTCTCGACACCGGCGCGCCCATCTCGGTGCCCGTCGGCGAGGGCGTCCTCGGCCGCATCTTCGACGTCACCGGCAAGGCCGTGGACGAGAAGGGCCCCGTGAACTGCACCAAGACCTACCCGATTCACCGCCCCGCTCCGTTGCTCGTCGATCAGGACGTCAAGGCCACCATCCTCGAGACCGGCATCAAGGTCATCGACCTCATCTGCCCCTTCATCAAGGGCGGCAAGGCCGGCGCGTTCGGCGGTGCGGGCGTCGGCAAGACGGTCGTCATTCTCGAACTCATCAATAACATCGCGAAGGCCCACGGCGGCTACTCCGTGTTCGCCGGCGTCGGTGAGCGTTCCCGCGAAGGCAACGACCTCTACCACGAAATGTCCGACGCGGGCGTCATCAACCAGAAGGACCTCTCCAAGTCCAAGGTCGCGCTCGTCTACGGCCAGATGAACGAGCCCCCGGGCGCCCGTATGCGCGTCGCCCTCTCGGCCCTCGCGATGGCCGAGTATTTCCGCGACGAGAAGAACCAGGACGTGCTGCTCTTCATCGACAACATCTTCCGCTTCTCGCAGGCCGGCTCCGAGGTGTCCGCGCTCCTCGGCCGTTCGCCGTCCGCTGTCGGTTACCAGCCGACCCTCGCCAACGAGATGGGCATTCTCCAGGAGCGCATCGCCTCGACGAAGAAGGGCTCCATCACCTCCGTGCAGGCCGTCTACGTGCCCGCCGACGACCTCACCGACCCGGCCCCGGCCAACACCTTCGCGCACTTGGACTCCACCATCGTGCTCGAGCGCGCCATCGCCGAGCTCGGCATCTACCCGGCCGTCGATCCGCTCGCCTCGGTCTCCAAGGCGCTCCAAGCCGACATCGTCGGCGAGGAGCACTACAAGGTCGCCCGCGAAGTGCAGCGCGTCCTCCAGCGCTACAAGGACCTGCAGGACATCATCGCCATTCTCGGTCTCGATGAGCTCTCGCCCGAGGACAAGCTCACCGTCTACCGCGCCCGCAAGCTCCAGCGCTTCCTCTCCCAGCCGTTCGCCGTCGCCGAAGTCTTCACCGGCACGCCGGGCAAATACGTCCCCGTCAAGGAGACGATCCGCGGTTTCAAGATGATCCTCGACGGCCAGCTCGACGACGTCGCCGAGACCGACTTCTACATGAAGGGCGGCATCGACGAAGTCCTCGCCGCCGCCGGCAAGAAATAATTCCTCGCCCGCTAATTACCCGGATCACCGCCAATTTCATTCATTCGCGCTGATTCGCGTTCATTCGCGGGCAACTCCGACCCGATGTCTCTCACACTCGAAATCGTCACCCCGGAAGCGAAGGTCTACGCCGATACCATCGACTCCGTCGTCATTCCGACGGTGGAGGGTGAGATCGGAATCCTGCCCGGACACATTCCTCTCCTCACGCAGGTCGCCGACGGCGAGCTGCGCGTGCAAAAGGGCGCGGAGACGAAGTTCCTCGCCGTCAGCGGCGGTTTCGCCGAGATCGAGGGCGACACCGTCCGCGTGCTCGCCGAGAACGCCATCTCCGAAGACAAGATCGACGCCGGCGCCGTCGAGGCCGCGATGAAGCGCGCCGAGCAGGAACTCGCCACCGCCAAGGCCATGGACCCGCAGGAACTCGAGCGCCTCCAAGGCCTCGTGCGCTACGCCGGCGTCCAGCTCGCCCTCAAGCGCCGCAAGTCCTGAGGCCATCGGCCGGCCGGTGCACGCACGCCGGCCAAGCCAATCCATCTCCAGCGCGGCGCCGCAAACGCCGCGCTTTTTCTTTTTCGCCATTGTAGGGCGGGGCCGCCGAACCCCGCCAGGCCGGCATCGATGCGTTGCGCAACAAAGTCGAGGACCGGCGACTTCATCCGACGATTGTGTGCGCTGCTCAATTCGGCAGCGCTTGTGCGGTCGCCTTACTCGCTTGCGCCCGCCTTCGCGTGCCGCAGCACCATCCCCGGCTTGGCGCCCGTGTGCTCGCCATCGCGGATCACGGCCACTCCGTTCACGAGCACATGCCGGAAGCCGACGGCGTAGTGATGTGGATCCTTGTAGGTCGAGGGATCGGTGACCTCCGCGGCGGCGAAAATCGCCACGTCGGCCCACGCCCCGACCTTCAGTTCGCCGCGCCCGGAGAATTGGAAATGGCGGGCCGGCAGGCTCGTCATCTTGCGCACCGCGTCCTCCAGCGTCAGCACCTCCAGCTCGCGCACATAGCGGCCGAGCACGCGGGCGTTGTTGCCGTAGCCGCGCGGATGCGGGACGTCCTCGCCGAATTCGCGCACGCCGCTGTCGGAGGCGATCATCGTCTTCGGATGCTGCATGAAGACCTGCAAATCCTGTTCGTCCATGCCGTGGAAAACGCCGGCGGCACCGCCGCGCCGCTCGATCTCGAGGATGACCTCGATCTGGGCTTCGATTGAATCGGAGCCGTGCAACTTCCGCGCGGCTTCGACGATGTTCAAACCGTTCAGCGTCGCGTCGCCGCGGAACGATGCCACGACGGCATAGGCGTAGTCCATGCGGCCGCGCCCGAGGATGTTCTTCTTCATCTTCGCGACGAGGTCGGCTCTGCCCTTCGGGTCGGCGAGGACGGCGAGGAAATTTTTCCGACCGCCGTCGAATGCTTCGCCGGGAATCAGCTGGCGCAGCTGTGTGCTCGAGGCGGTGTAGGCATATTGGTCGTGTGCCACGTCGATGCCTTCGGCCCGGGCGCGATCCAGCAGCGCGAGCACTTCCTTCGTGCGCCCCCACGCGTTCTCGCCCGAGAGCTTGAGGTGCGAAACCTGGGCGCGCACCTGCGCCTCGCGCGCGATGCGGAGCAACTCTTCGATGGAAGAGATGATCTTGCTGCCTTCGTTACGCATGTGGCTCGCGTAGATGCCGTCGTAGGGCGCAATCACCTTGGCGAGCTCAACGATTTCCTCGGTCTCGGAAAACCGGCCGGGCAGATAGATCAAGCCGGTGGAAAGCCCGACCGCGCCGTCCTGCATGGCACGATCGACGAGGTGTTTCATCTCGGCGAGTTCCTCAGCGGTCGGCTGGCGATCGAACACGCCCCGCATCGCTTTTTCGCGCACGGTGTTGTGCCCGACGAGCGTGGCGACGTTGGGGCTCACGCCGGTTTTCTCGACCGTGGAGAAAAATTGCGCGACGTTCAGGCGCGAGCTGCCGCAATTGCCCACGACGATGCTCGTCACGCCCATCTTCAGGAAGTGATCGGAGGTCGGCAATTTGTCGGCGATGTCGTCGGAGTGCGTGTGCACGTCGATGAAGCCGGGTGCGACGACGAGGCCGCGCGCGTCGATGTGCTGCTCGGCGGAGCCGCTGATCGCACCGATCTGCACGATCTTCGCGTCCTTGATCGCCACATCGGCCACGAACGCGGGCGCGCCGGTGCCATCCACCACGCGGCCTCCGGTGATCACGACATCGTAATCCGCGGCGAACGCACTCACGCCCGCCACCACGGCGGCCAACAGGCCGCCAACTCCGCCCAGTAACCGTTGCATGACCTCGCAGAAAGCATGGGCTTCAGCTGCCGCGCGAGACCGTTCTCCTCGCGCCGTAGTTATACGGAAGCGCCCGGCCGTAGGTGTTCGCGGCTCGCAGTGGCGACGCGGACGCGGGTCTCACGATCGCCTCTCGGTTCGCGTCTCTTGCCGAATAGTTTGCAAAATTTGCGACCCCGCTTCCGCCCGCTTCTGCGCAAGGCATTCGATAAAAATATCTTAAGTGGATTACTCCTCCTTTGTTAAACGAAAGGCGGCGCAATCGTCGGCTTGCAACTCAGTCTCAATCGCGTTTGCTCACCCGCAGAATGTCACCCACGCCATTCCAAGAACTATCCCCTCTCTGCCAGCTGCCGGCCGGCACCACGGGCCGGGTGTGCCGGCTGACCGGCGACGATGGTTTTTGCCAACGCGTGCGGGAGATGGGCTTCGGCGAAGCCGCGCTCATCACGAAGATCTCCGGCAGTGTCACCAGCCTGTGCCTCGTCAACGGCACGCGCTTGGCGCTCAATCACCATGCCGCGATGAACATTCTGGTCGAACGTCTGCCCGTCGGCGCCCGCTGACGCCGGCATGCGCGCCCGCTCCACGCCCGGGTCCGGCCACCGGACTCTCCGCCTCGCCTTCGCGACATGAGTCTTCCCGCCCACATCACGCCGCCCTCGCCCAAGCGCCCCGCCGGCCCCGCCGAGCGCGCGCCCGTCTATGCGATGGTCGGCAACCCGAATTGCGGCAAGACCACCCTCTTCAACGCCCTCACCGGCCTGCGCCAGAAAGTCGGCAACTATCCCGGCGTCACCGTCGAGAAAAAGATCGGCATCGCTTACTCGCAGCACGGTCGTCCGCTCCAGGTGATCGATCTGCCGGGCGCGTATTCGCTCGCCGCGCGTTCGCCGGATGAGGCCGTCCTGCGCGACGTCCTGCTCGGCCGGCGCGAGGACACGCCGCAGCCCGACCGCATCATCTGCGTCGTCGACGCCTCCAACCTCGAGCGCAACCTCTACCTCGTCCACCAGATCCTCGATCTCGGCCGGCCCGTCATCGTCGTCCTCAACATGATGGACGTCGCCACCGCCGCCGGCGTGAAGATCGATGCGCGTGAGCTCGAGCGCGCGCTCGGTGTGCCCGTCATCCCCTGCGAGGCGGTTCACGGCAAGGGCCTCATGGAACTCCGCCTCGCCATGAGCCGCATCGAGCTGCCGCTCGCGAAGCATTCCTGGGACGTGCCCGCGCCGATCGCGCCCGCTGTGGCGGAGCTTCAGGCGTCGCTCGTGCAACACGACGCGCGCAACCTCCTCATCGCCCGCGCCGAGGCGCTGTTGCTCCTCACGGATTTCGACACCGTGCGCGTCGCCGGCTCCAAGCCGCTCAGCGACCGCACGCACGCCATCCTCGAGCAGTGGCGCACCCGTTGGAAGGCCGAGCAGACCGACTGGTCCGGCGCGCTCATCCACAGCCGCTACGACGCCATCCACGCGCTCTGCCGCCCCGTGATCCTGCGCGGCCGCGACGCCAAGCCCTCCGTCTCCGACCGTCTCGATGCCGTGCTCTGCCACTCCGTCTGGGGTTGGTTCGTCTTCGCGGCGCTGATGGCGGCGATGTTTTTCTCCATTTTCACGCTCGCCGAGCACCCGATGAACTGGATCGACGGCCACGTCGCCGCGCTCGGCGACTGGGTCAAGGGCGCCATGGCGCCCGGCGACCTGCGCGACCTGCTTACCGACGGCGTCATCGCCGGCGTGGGCGGCGTGGTGATCTTCCTGCCGCAGATCCTGATCCTGTTTTTCTTCGTCGGCCTGCTCGAAAGCACGGGCTACATGGCGCGCGCTGCATTCATCATGGATCGTCCGATGAGCAAGGTCGGTCTCAACGGCCGCTCGTTCATCCCGCTGCTCAGCGGCTACGCCTGCGCGATCCCCGGCATCATGGCCACGCGCACGATCGAGAACCACCGCGACCGGCTCGTGACGATTCTCGTCACGCCGCTCATGAGCTGTTCGGCGCGCCTGCCCGTTTACCTGCTGCTCATCGCCATGATCCTCCCGGGCGAGACGATGCCGGCGGCGCAGAAGGCGGGCCTGATGCTGCTCATGTATGCGCTCGGCACCGGCGGCGCGTTCCTTTTCGCGTGGCTGTTCAAGCGCACGCTCTTCCCCGGCGGCTCGCCGCACATGATCATGGAGCTGCCGGCCTACCAGCCCCCGCGCTTCCTCGAGATCGCCCGCCACATGGTCGAGCGCGGCTGGTTGTTCCTCAAGAACGCCGGCACCATCATCCTCGCCATCTCGATGGTGCTCTGGGCGCTCACCACTTATCCGAAGCATCCGAATCCCGAGGCTACGCCCACCGAGCAGATCGCGCACAGTTTTGCCGGGCGCGCCGGTCATGTGCTCGAGCCCGTCATCAAGCCCCTCGGCTTCGATTGGCGCATCGGCATCGGCCTCATCACCTCCTTCGCCGCGCGCGAGGTTTTTGTCAGCTCGATGGGAGTCATCTTCGGCGTCGAGAATGCCGACGAGGAGGACACGACGCCCTTGCGCGAAAAGATGGGCCAGGCGACGTGGCCCGACGGCGCGCCGCTCTTCACGCCGCTCGTGTGCCTCACGCTGATGGTCTTCTACGTCTTCGCGATGCAATGCATGGCGACCCTCGCCGTCGTGAAACGCGAGACAGCCTCGTGGCGCTGGCCGCTCTTCCAAGTCGCCTACATGACCGGCACCGCGTGGGTCGTTTGCCTCATCTTCTATCAGACCGGTAAACTGCTGGGTTTTTGATGTCCTCCGAACTCCAAACCATCGTCGCCCTCGCCCTCGTCGCCGTCGCGGCGGCGTGGCTGCTGCGTGGTTGGTTTGGCCGGCGAAAGAATTCTTCCGGTTGCGGCGGCCAGTGCGGCGCCGTCAGCGCCGAGGTGAAGAAACTGCGCGCACGGTTGAAGTAGGGCGGGGGGCCGCCCGGCGATCGTTCGCGCGCGCCGTTTTGCCCGGTCATCTTTCCGTTTGCTGGCACTCCGGCTCACGCTAGCTTCCGCGGCCTATGGCTCTCCGCCCCCTGTTACCCCTGGTGGCTGCGCTCGGTTTTTGCGTCGGCGTGTGCGCGCAGGAAAAACCCACCGCCTTCACCGGCGCCCGCCTCCTTCCCATCGCCGGACAACCGATCGAGCACGGCCTCCTCCTCGTCCACCACGGCAAGATCGTGGCCGTCGGCGATGCCGCGACGGTCCGCCTCTCCAGCGAGGTTGAGATCGTCGATGTCACCGGCAAGGTCATCATGCCCGGCCTCGTCGACTCGCACAGCCACATCGGCGGCGGTGCCGGTGCGGACGGCTCCAACCCCATCCAACCCGACGTGCGCGTGCTCGATGCCATCGACGTGCGCGACGATTCCATCCAGAAGGCGCAAGCCGGCGGCATCACCACCGTCAACGTGATGCCCGGCTCCGGCCATCTCGTCAGCGGCCAGACGCTTTACCTCAAGCTGCGCGAAGGCCGCGCCATCGAGGACCTGCTCATCACACTGCCCGACGGCACCATCGCCGGCGGCCTCAAGATGGCCAACGGCACCAACCCGATGCGCGCTTCGGGCGGCTTCCCGGGCACGCGTGGAAAATCTGCCGCGCTCGTCCGCGAGCAATTCATCAAGGCCCAGGAATACAAGGCGAAGCTCGAGCGGGCGAAGGACGATGCCGACAAGCGCCCCGCCCGCGATCTCGCGCTCGAGATGCTCGTCGAGGTGCTCGACGGCAAACGCGTTGTCCAGCACCACACCCATAGGCACGACGACATCCTCACCGTTCTCCGACTCCAGCAGGAGTTCGGCTTCAAGGTCGTGCTGCATCACGTGAGCGAAGGCTGGAAAGTCGCCGACGAGATCGCCCGCGCCGGCGTCGCCGCCTCGATCATCTATGTCGACTCGCCGGGCGGCAAACTCGAGACCAAGGAGATGAGCTTCACCACCGGCGCCGCCTTGGAGAAGGCCGGCGTGCTCGTCGGTTTGCACACGGACGATGGCGTCACCGACTCGCGCCACTTCCTCCGCGCCGCGGGTCTCGCCGTGCGCGGCGGCATGTCGCGCGACGGAGCGCTGCGAGCCGTCACGCTCGCGAACGCCCAGATGCTCGGGCTGGCCGAACGCGTCGGCTCGCTCGAAGCGGGCAAGGATGCCGACTTCATCATCCTCAACGGCGATCCACTCAGCGTTTACACGCAGGTCGAGCAGACCTGGGTCGACGGCCGCAAGGTCTTCGACCTCGCCGATCCGCAGGACCGCCTCTACGCGCTCGGCGGTCCGGGCGCCGGCGATCCGCGGCGCGTGCCGCTGTGCTGCTTCGGCAGCGCGTGGGACATCATCGCCAACGCCAACGCCCAACTCTTCGGAGGCACCCAATGAATCTGCTCCGCCTCATCACCGGCACGACGGCTGCGCTCGCCGCACCGCTTACGTTGCCTGCCGCCGTCGAATCCGGGGAGTCCGCCATGCCGCTCGCGATTCATGCCGACCTCGCCCACACCGCGGCCGGCGCGCCCGTGCGCGATGCGCTCATCCTGGTCGGTCGCGACGGCAAGATCGCCTACGTCGGCCCCGCCAAGGACATGATGTATACGGCCGATCATCGCGTGGTCCGCACCCCCGTCGTCACGCCCGGACTCATCGACGCGCGCGCGACCGCCGGCCTTTCCGGCCTGCTCAACCAACCGCACGATCAGGACATGCTCGAGCGTTCGAGCCCCATCCAGCCCGAGTTGCGCGCCATCGACGCCTACAACGCCCAGGACCCGCTCATCGATTGGTTGCGCGGCTTCGGCGTCACCACCCTCAACGCCGGGCATGCGCCCGGCACGCTCGTCTCCGGTCAGACGATGATCGTGAAGACCGCCGGTCGCGGCGCCGACGAAGATGCGATCAACCCCGCCGCGTTCACCGCCGTCTCCCTCGGCAACAGCGGCGTCACCCGCGAATCCGCCAAATCCCCCGGCACCCGCGCCAAGGCCATCGCCATGCTCCGCGCCGAGCTGATCAAGGCGCAGGAATACGCGCGCAAACGCCAGCTCGCCGACGAGACCAAGCGCCCGGCGCGCGATCTGCGGCTCGAGACTTTCGCGCGCGCCCTCGACGGCACCCAACCGCTCCTCATCACCGCGCATCGGCAGCAGGACATCCTCGCCGCGCTCCGCATGGCGAAGGAGTTCAACCTCCGCATCGTGCTCGATGGTTGCGCGGACGCTCATCTCGCCCTCGATGCGATCAAGGCTGCGGGCGTTCCCGTCATCCTCCATCCGACGATGGCCCGCGCCAACGAGGACACGCAGAACCTCGCGATGGACACCGCGAAGCGATTGCACGATGCGGGCATCCCCTTCGCCCTCCAGAGCGGCTACGAATCCTACGTGCCGAAGACGCGCGTCGTCCTCTTCGAGGCCGCAGTGGCGGCGGGGAAGGGCGGCCTCGGCTTCGACGCCGCGTTGCGCGCCGTGACCATCGATGCTGCGCGTATACTCGGAATCGACACCCGCACCGGCTCGCTCGAAGTCGGCAAGGACGCCGACCTCGCGCTCTACGACGGCGATCCGTTCGACTTCACGACGCACTGCACGGGCACCGTGATCGACGGCGTGTTGCACACGCCCGCCGGTCCGCAGTAACGCATTCGGCCAGGCAATCCGGGCGGCGCGTCTCGCGCCGCCTCACCAGCCCGACAGGCTGTAGAGCCACATTGCCGTCATCACGCCCCGGGCGGTCCACGCGAACGTGCGCGCCCAGTTGGTCAGCACGAGCTGGCGGTGCGCCGTGGCGTCGAAGCCGGCGGAGAGCTTGCGATGCAGCGGCACCTCCACGGCGAACGTGATGGCTTGGATCATCGCGATCAGCACGAGCGAGCCGAGGAAGAGCGGACCGCGCACGCCCAGCCAGAGCAGGCCGGCAGCCGTGAGGATTTCCGCACCGATCAAGGGCGCGACGGCGGCGGTGATGCCGCGGACATAGCGCCGGTGATAGTCGGCGAACGCCTCGCGTCCCACCGCCGAAAAATGCGGATAGACCGCCAGTTGCACCGTCCAGATGAGTCCGGTCAGCGCCGCGGTCACGAGGACGTGAAGCAGCGCGAGATGGGCCACGTTGAGGGACATGCCCCGAGCCAACCGCTCCGTCCCGGGCGGTCAAGCGAGCGGTTGGAATCTTCCCGCGGGTTTGCAACCGCCTCCGGCTTGCGCCCGGCGGGCGGGTCCGGATTCTCCGCCCACTCTCATGCCCAGCGACCTGTTCCTCTTTCCCTTCGCCGACTACTGGTGGTTCTACGCCGCGTTCACGGTCTTCGTGCTCGGCATGCTCGCCCTTGATCTCGGGGTGTTCCACCGCGACGCGCACGAGGTGGGCTTCAAGGAGGCGCTGGGTTGGAGCATCACCTGGATCTCGCTCGCCCTCGTCTTCGGCTACGGGCTCTACCAGTATGCGCTGTGGAAGTTCCCGCTCGATCCGCGGTTGGTGGGACTCGATCACGCCGCGCTGGCGAAACAGACCTTCCTCGAATACCTGGCCGGCTTCGTCGTCGAGAAATCGCTCTCGGTGGACAACATCTTCGTGTTCGTCGTCGTCTTCGGCTACTTCGCGATCCCGCCGAAATACCAGCACCGCGTGCTCTTCTTCGGCATCCTCGGCGCGCTCATCTTCCGCATCATTTTTATCGGGCTCGGTGCCCTGCTGATGCAGTTCCACTGGGTCATCCTCATCTTCGGCGCCTTCCTCATCCTCACGGGGCTCAAGATCCTCTTTGCGCCGGAAAAGCCGGTCGATCCCGAGAAGAACCCCGTCATCCGTCTGCTGCGCCGCATCATGCCCGTGACGCCGCAGGTGCAGGGACAGAATTTCTTCGTGCGCCTCAACGGCGTGCTCCACGCCACGCCGCTGTTCGTGTGTCTCGTGTTCCTCGAGCTGACGGACATCGTCTTCGCCATCGACAGCGTGCCGGCGATCTTCGCGCTGACGAAGGAGCCGTTGATCGTCTTCACGTCGAATGTCTTCGCGATCCTCGGCTTGCGCGCGCTGTTCTTCCTGCTCGCGGGCGTGATGCATCGCTTCCACTACCTGAAATACGGCCTCGGTCTCGTGTTGGTCTTCGTCGGCCTGAAGATGGCGTGGCTGAACGAAGCTTTCGGCGGCAAGTTCCCCATCACGTGGTCGCTCGGCATCATCGGCGGGCTCATCGGCGCCTCGATGCTCGTGTCCTGGCTCCGCCCGCGTCCCGCCGCGAGCGCGTGAGCGCGCTCCGGCCGGCCGGTCGCCGCTCAGGACTTCAACCACTCCAGCGCGCTCTGCACCAAGCCGGCCGTCGCCTCGCCGAGCAGCACGAAATACAGCACGCCTGCGGCGAACACGAGGTAGCCGAGCAACACGGCGAGGCCGTCGCTTTCCAGCAGCCCGGCGGCGAGCAGCAGAATCGTCCACGCCGGGAAACTGTTGGTGAACGGGATGGGCAGCGGCAGCAGCAACGCGAGCGCCGCCACGAGCATCAGGCCCGCATGCAGTTGGTTGAGCAGGGCGGTGTTGGTGAGGACGACGAGGCGCGGCCGGAGGAATTTCTCCAGGAAGCGCAGGACGCGCGCGGCGACGCTGAGCAGGCGGCCGATGAAGCCCGCGGGCAGTTCCTTGCGCTGGAGATTCTTGGCCAGCCACGGACGCTGCCCGAGCATCAGTCGCAACGAGATCAGCGCGATCGCCAGGCCGAACGGCGTCGACAGCCCCGGCAGCGGGATCGGCGTGATGAAGGGCAGGGACAACAGCAGCACGAGCAGCAGGTAGGCCCGTCCGCGCAACACATAGATCACCTCGCGCAACGTCACGGCGCGCTCGGCCGTGACGGCGTGCAACTGCGCGAGCTCCTCGGAGAGCTTGCGGGGAATGACGCGGGTTTCGGCGAGCTTCATGACGGGACGGGCTGGGACCGGTGTGCGCGGCTCAGGTGCCGCGCCGGTTGCCGTAGAGTTCGACGTGGAGCCGATGGGCGTAACGGTAGCCACGCGCCTTGCACAACTCGCCCAGCCAGACACTCCGCGTGCGCAACGTCTCCAGGCTCGTGCCTTCGGGCATGAGCAGGATCTTGTGCGGCGGCACCGCGCAATCGGTCGCGCGCACGAGCGCCTCGATCTCGTCCACGTCCGCCGCGTCGCGCACGACGAATTTCAACTGGTAAGCCGGCGCGGCCGCGATCCACGCGGCGAGCGTGTCGGGTTGGAAGCGCAAGGCCTCGTGCTTGCGCCGCCACGCCTCGTCGAGCCGCGCGTCCGGTGCGGAGTGGGCGAGCTTCGGGCTGAGCGAGGCGAGGTCGCAGGCGATGCCGCGCGGCGGCACGGTCGCGGCAGTCTCGATCGTAATGTGATGGCCCGCCTCCTTGAGTTGGTAGGCAAGTTCGTGGATCTCCGGTGCGATCATCGGCTCGCCGCCGGTCAGCACGACGTGCCGCGCCGCCGCGTGGGTGCGCACGGCGGCGACGATCGCGGCGACGTCCATCGGCTCGCCCTCCGGATGCCACGACGCGTAGGGCGTGTCGCACCAGTTGCAGCGGAGGTTGCAGCCGCTGGTGCGCACGAAGACCGACGGCACGCCGGTCAGCTCGCCTTCGCCTTGCAGCGAATAGAAGATTTCCGAGATCAGCATGGCGCGGGAGGCAGCGGCGGCGTGTCCGCGTAAACCGTGGGATCGGCGAGTCCGGCCTGTTGAAAGGCCTCGCGGCGCTCCACGCAGGTGCCGCAGCGACCGCAGTGGATCTCGCCGCCCTTGTAGCACGACCACGTCTGCGCGAAATCGACGCCGAGGTGCGCGCCGGCGGTGGCGATCTGGCCCTTGTTCAAGGCGATGAACGGCCGCAGCAGCGCGATGCCCGCATAGGTGCCGAGCCGGAGCGCGTCGCCCATCGCCCGCATGAAATCCTCGCGGCAATCCGGATAGATCGCGTGGTCGCCCCCGTGCGCCGCGATGACGAGGCCCTGCGCGCCCGCGCTTTCGGCGAACCCGCCGGCGACCGCGAGCATGATCCCGTTGCGGAACGGCACCACCGTCTGCTTCATGTTTTCAGCCGCGTAATGGCCCTCGGGAATCTCGCCACCACCCTGCAGCAGCGCCGAAGCGAAGTGTTCGCCGATGAAGGCCAGCGGCACCACGTGATGCCGCACGCCGAGCGCGCGGGCGTGCGCCGCCGCGAAGGGGATCTCACGCGCGTTGTGCTTCGCCCCGTAGTCGAAGCTCAGCGCCGCCGTCACGTCGTGCTCCCGCCGCGCCCAATGGAGCGCAGTCACGGAATCCATCCCGCCGGAGCACAAGACGACCACTTTCATCCCCCACGAATGGCCACAAAACCGCGCAAAAACCCACCAAAATAACGCGCCGCCCGCCGGCTTCCGCCCCGCGCCGGACACGGTCCGGCCCGACCGGAACGGGTGGTCCGCCACGGGCTAATCCGGCCTTGCTGCGCCGCGCGGTTTAGTTTTTTTTCGCGTCTTCCTTCCGTCCGTAGGCGGACACAGTTCATGCTCCTGTTTCACGATCCTTCCTGCGCTGAATACGGCTCGCACATGCGGCCGGAACAGCCCGCTCGCATCCTGCGCAGCGTGCCCTTTCTGCAAGCCGCGCACCCCGATTGGGAATGGCGCCCGCCCGGCCAGGTCGACGAGGCTATCCTCCTCACGGCCCACACGCCGGCTCTCATCGCGCGCATCGCCCAGGCTCCCGACATCGACGAGGATACGCCGCACTTCCCCGGCATCCATGAGCACGCGCGCCGCGCGGTCGCGGCCACGCTCGACGCCGCCCACGCCGCCCTTGAGGGCCGCAAGGCCTTCGCGCTCATGCGCCCGCCCGGCCACCACTGCACGCGCAATCAGGCGATGGGTTTCTGCTACCTCAACCAGGTCGCCATCGCCGCCCTCAACGCCCGCGGCGGCGGCAGCGTGCGCGTGGCCGTGTGGGACTTCGACGCCCACCACGGCAACGGCACCGAGGACATCCTCGAGGGCAAGCCCGGTCTTTTCTTCGCCTCCGTCCACCAGTATCCCGGTTATCCGGGCACCGGCACGCGCTCGACCGTCAACTGCCGCAACTTCCCCGTCGCGCCGCACGCCACGCGCGAACACCACCTCGGCGAACTCGCCCGCTCCTGGGAAGCCGTGCAGGGCTTCCAGCCCGACCTCGTGCTCGTCTCCGCCGGCTTCGACGCCTACCGCGGCGATCCGCTCACCGAAATGCTGCTCGAGCGCGAGGACTTCGCCGAATTGGGCCGCTGGCTCCGCCAGAGCGGCCTGCCCGTCGCCGCCGCCCTCGAGGGCGGCTACAGCGACGAGCTGCCCCAACTGCTCGACTCCTTCCTTTCCGCCTGGGAAAAGTAAACCGTTCCGTCGCTTGAACTCCGCTCCATCCTACGAACTCGTCACCACCCCCGCGCAACTGCCGCCGCTCTTCGCGGCGCTCGATCGCGTCGACGAAATCGCGCTCGATACCGAGGCCGACAACCTCTTCCGCTACCGCACCGCCGTCTGCCTCCTGCAGATCCGCGCCGGCACGGAGATATTCCTTGTCGACCTGCTCGCCGACCTGCCCCTCGGCGAACTCTGGCCGCGCCTCGCGCAGAAGCACCTCGTGATGCACGGCAGCGATTACGACCTGCGCCTGCTCCACGGGCTCTGTGAGTTCCGCCCGCGCAGCCTCTTCGACACGATGTTCGCCGCCCAGCTGCTCAACATCCCGCGCTTCGGCCTCGCCGCCCTCCTCGAGCAGAACTTCGGCATCAAGCTCGACAAGGATCACCAGAAGGCCAACTGGTCGCAGCGCCCGCTCGACCGCGACATGCTCGACTACGCCGCGCTCGACGTGCACCACCTGCCCGCCCTGCGCGACAAGCTCACCGCCGAGCTCGAACGCCTCGGCCGCCTCGACTGGCTGAAACAGAAATGCCAGTGGCAGATCGACGTCGCCCGCGACGGTTTTGCCGGCCCCGACGAGAATTCCTGGCGCATCGGCGGCTCCGAAAAACTCGGTGGTCGCGGCCTCGCCGTGCTCTACCACCTCTGGCACTGGCGCGAACGCTGGGCCGAGAAACTCGACACCCCGCCCTTCAAGGTCACCGGCAACGAGATGCTCATGCGCATCGCCCGCGCCGCGGATGACGGCCTGCCGTTGCAGGATGTCCTTCACGTCCACCTCGGCCGCCGCCACGACCGGCTCTTCGCCAGCCTCACCGAGGCCGTCGGCCGCGGGTTCTCGATGGACCCGCGCTCGCTCCCGCGCCGCGAGCGCCGCCGCGAATTCGCCCCGCTCACCCCGGAGGAACTCGCCCGGCAGGACCGCATCAAGAACGACCGCGACCGCCTCGCCCAGTCTCTCAATCTCGACCCCACGATCATCGCGACGCGTTCCCAGCTCGTGCTGATCACGCGCAACCCCGCGAGCATCGCCGAGGTGCTCCTGCCGTGGCAGGCCGAGCTGCTCCGGGGCACGCCCGCCCTCCAGGCCTGAGCCCGTGTCCGCCTCCGCGAACATCGCCCGCCATCTGCCGCTGATGGCGGCCCGGCAGCCGGACTTCCCGGCGATCAAGATCCCGCGCGGCCGCCGCGGTGACCGCATCGACTACCTCGCGCTGTCATTCCGCGAACTCGATGCCGAGGTCGATGCCTGGGTCGCGCATCTCCAACGCCGGGGCGTGCGCCGCGACGACCGCGTGCTCGTCATGGTGCGCCAGGGCCTGCCGCTCATCGCCGCAGCCTTCGCCCTCTTCAAGCTCGGCGCCGTGCCGGTGATCATCGATCCCGGCATGGGCAAGGAGAGCTTCCTCGCCTGCGTCGCCCGCTCGCGCCCGCGCGTGCTGCTCGGCATCCCGCTCGCCCAGCTCTTCAGTTACCTGCACCGCGCGGCCTTCGCCTCCGTCGCGGTGCGCGTCTGGGTTTCCGGCTCCGCCACCGCGCGCTGTCCCGCGGCGAAGTCCCGCCTCGCGCCGGCCACGTTGGTCGACAGCGCCGCGACGGACCTCGCCGCCGTGCTCTTCACCTCCGGCTCCACCGGCGCGCCCAAGGGCGTCTGCTACGAGCATGGCATGTTCGATGCGCAGGTGCGTTTGGTGCGCGACACCTATGGCATCCAACCCGGCGAGGTGGATCTGCCGTTGCTGCCGATCTTCGCGCTCTTCAATCCCGCGCTGGGCATGACCACCATCGTGCCCGAGATCGATCCGTCGAAACCCGCGACGGTCGATCCCGCCAAGATCGTCCAGGCCATCCGGCAGGAACGCGTGACCAATTCCTTCGGTTCACCGACTCTGTGGCGCAAGATTGCGGCGCATTGCGCAGAGTCGGAAGTCCGGTTGCCCACGCTCCGGCGTGTGCTCATGGCCGGTGCGCCCGTGCCGCCGGCGCTCTTCGCCGCCGTGCAGGATCTGCTGCCCAATGGCGCGGCTCACAGTCCCTATGGAGCCACCGAGGCGCTGCCGCTCTGTAGCATCACCGCTGCCGAGGTCTCCGCCGAGACTGCCGGCGCCACGGCGCGCGGTGCCGGCACCTGCGTGGGCCGTCCCGTCCCAGGAATCGAACTGCGCATCGTCACGCTCACCGACGGACCGCTCGCCACGTTGGCCGACACGCGCGAACTCCCCGCCGGCGAGATCGGCGAGATCATCGTGCGCGGCCCCGTGGTGACTAAACTCTACGATGCGTTGCCCGAGGCGACCGTAGCCGCCAAAATCACCGGTCCCGATGGCGCGCATTGGCACCGCATGGGCGATGCCGGCTACCTCGACGCGCAAGGCCGGCTCTGGTTCTGCGGTCGCAAGGCCGAGCGCGTCGAGACCCGCCAGGGCACGCTCTATCCTGATCAGGTCGAGGCGATCTTCAACGCGCACCCGGAGGTGCGCCGCACGGCCCTTGTCGGTATTGGTCCGCGACCGCATCAGCGTCCCGCCATCGTCGCCGAGCCGCTGAGCCGTGAGGTCGTCGCAACGCCTTCGCTGCGCCGCAAACTCGTGCGCGAGCTTCGCGCGCTGGGCGTGCAGCACCCGCACACCGACCGCATCCGTTTCGCCTTCCTGCATCCGGGCTTCCCGGTCGACGTGCGCCACAACGCCAAGATCCACCGCCTCCAGCTCGCCAAGTGGGCCTCGCACCACTCGGGCTACGAGCTCGACAAGCGCGATGTCTCCGTGGAGTCGCTCCGCCGCTGACCGCGTTTGCTGTCGTCCTTTTCCGTCATGTCCCCGCGCGATCCCGTCTTCATCACCGGTGCCAGCGGCTTCATCGGCGGCAAGCTTGCCGAGCGCCTGCTCGCGGAAGGTCGCCCCGTGCGCGTGCTCGCGCGTCGGCCGCTGCCCGAGTTGGAAAAACTCGGCGCCGAAGTTGTGCGCGGCGACTTGCACGAGGCCGCCGTGCTGCGCCGTGCCTGCGCAGGCGTCGGCACAGTCTTCCACGTTGCCGGCCGCGTCGGCGTCTGGGGGCCGGAGTCCGACTTTCACCGCGTGAACGTCGAAGGCACCGCACACGTTATCGCCGCCTGCCAGGCGGCGGGCGTGCCCCGTCTCGTCCACACCAGCTCGCCCAGCGTCGTGTTCAACGGCGGCGACCTCGCCGGCGTGGACGAGTCTGCGCCGCTCTGCACGCAGGCGCCCTGCGCCTATCCGACCAGCAAGGCCGCCGCCGAACGCCTCGTCCGTGCCGCGAATTCTTCTGCGCTCGCGACCGTCTCGCTCCGCCCGCATCTCGTGTGGGGTCCCGGCGACCGCAACGTCGTGCCGCGCGTCCTCGCGCTCGCCCGCAAGGGCCGCCTCAAGATCGTCGGCGCCGGCCGCAACCTCGTCGATTGCACGCACATCACCAACGTCGTCGACGCCCACATCCTCGCCGAGGCAGCCCTGCTGCCTGGTAACCTATTAGGTTACCAAACCACCGCCACCCCGAGTGAAAACGGAGCGACCCGAGGAGGGAATGGTAACCTAATGGGTTACCAGATGCCGGGCGGAGATCCGCGCGGGCGGGCCTATTTCATCACCAACGGCGAGCCGGTGGTGCTGTGGGATTGGATCAACGAGTTGTTGCGCGGCGTCGGTGCGCCGGAGATCACCCGGCGCGTTTCGCTCGCGACGGCGTATCGCGCGGGCGCAGTCCTCGAGACGGTGTGGCGCGTGCTGCCGCTCAAGGGCGATCCGCCGATGACGCGTTTCGTGGCGAAGGAACTCGCGACCGACCACTGGTTCAAGATCGACGCCGCCCGCCGCGATCTCGGCTACGTCCCGCGCGTGAGCATGGCGCAGGGCACGGCGGAGCTGGTCGCGCACTACCGCGCGGGCCACGCGTTCTGAGCAAGCGCCCGGGCTCACCCGCTGCGCTGGCGCACGGCCTCGAAGAGCGTGATGATCGTCGCCATGGCGACGTTGAGCGAGTCGGCCTGGCCGGCCATCGGGATGCGCACGAGCACGTCGGCGCCCTTCATCCAGAATTCGCTCAAGCCGTATTGCTCGCTGCCCATCACGATCGCGAGCGGGCCGCGCAGGTCGGTGCGCGTGTAGAGATTGTCCGTGTGTGGCGTCGTCGCGGCGGTGCGGATGCCCTTCGCCTTCAACCAGGCGTGCACGGTGGCGGACTCGGCGACCACGACGGGCACGGAGAAGAGCACGCCGGTGGAGGCGCGCACGACGTTGGGGTTGAAAATGTCGGTCACTGCGTCGCAGAGGATCACGGCGTCGCACCCGGCCGCGTCGGCGCTGCGGAGGATGGTGCCGAGGTTGCCGGGCTTCTCGATCGATTCGCAGACGAGCAGGAAGGGCGCCGGGCCGAGCGTCAGCTCGTCCAGCGTGCGCTTCCACTGCGTCGCGACGGCGAGCAGGCCGTCGGGGCGTTCGCGGTAGGCGACCTTGGCAAAGGCATCCTTCGACAATTCGAACAGCTGGGCGCCGGCCTGCCGAGCCTGTTCGATCAGCGCAGGCTCGTTTTCGCCGAGGAACCAGTCGGGTGAGAAATAGAGCTCCTTCGGCGCCACGCCTTTCTCGAGTGCGCGGCGCACCTCGCGGTAGCCTTCGATCAGGAAAAGCCCCGCCTCGTCGCGCTCCCGCCGCTCGCGCAGGCGCACGAGCTGTTTCACGCGGGGATTCTGGAGGCTGGTGATGCGTTCGGTCACGGGGAGAGACCACGAAACACACGAAAGACGCGAAAGAGCCAAACCAAACTTTGCCGCGGCGAATCGGCGCGAAGGGACGCCAATCCCGGTCGCCACCGGCCGCGGGCGCAACGATCCGCGTGATGTGCGGGCGACTCCGAATGAGCTTCCGTCCGCCGGTTTCGTGTCTTTCGTGGATGCCGTGGGACGAAAAAAGAAGTTCAAAGACCATCCCTTCCCGTATCGCACCGAGATCGAGCTGGAGATTGCCACGCTCACGAACCTCGGTGTTGGCCTCGGGCGCATGGCGTTGCCGGGCGAACAGGCCGCTGAGCCTGCGGCAACCGATCCGAAAATCGATCCGCCGGAATCCCCCGCAGAAAGCTCCCGCGGCTGGGTCGTGATGGTGCCGTTCACGCTCCCTGGTGAACGCGTGCGGGCCCGCGTCTATCGCAACCACAGGAATTTTTCCGAAGCCGACCTGCTCGAGGTGCTGACTCCTTCGTCGCACCGGATCGCGCCGCGGTGCGAACTCTTCGGGCGTTGCGGCGGTTGCCAATACCAGCACTTCGCCTACGCGGAGCAACTGGCCTGGAAGCGCCGTCAGGTCGAGGAGCTGCTCCAGCACATGGCGGGCATCTCGTTCGCCGTCGCGCCCACGATCGCCTCGCCGCGCGAGTTCGGCTATCGCTCGAAGATCACGCCGCACTTCGCCGTCGGCCGGCCCGGCGATCCGCGCACGCCGCCTGCGGACCAGACGCCGATCGGTTTCCTCAAGCAGGGGGCGCGCTTTGAGTTGCTCGACGTGCCGCAGTGCCCGATCGCGACGCCCGAGATCAACGCCGCGCTGCCCGCCGTGCGGGCCCGCACCCGCGCGCGCCTCGCCGCCGGCGAGTTCAAGCGCGACGCGACGCTCCTCCTCCGCCACGCGCAGGAAGGCGTCATCACCGACTACGACGCCGTGATCCACGAGGTCATCGCACCGGAAAACAGCCCCGCGCGGGACGCCAACGGTGCCGGCGACATTGGTAACCTATTAGGTTACCAGACTCCGGAGCCGCCCCAGGGGAACCGGGCGGGGGTTTCCACCTTTGGTAACCCAATAGGTTACCAGGCTGGCGCGGCGGGGACTGAAACCGGGAGGATGGAGGAGGGGCCGCTGGTGCCGCTGCGGCTGCATTTTCTGGCGCGGGATTTCTTTCAGAACAACCCGTTCATCCTGCCGGCGTTCACCGGTTACGTGCGGAGGCAGGCGGCGACGACGGGGGCGCGCTTCCTCGTCGACGCCTACTGCGGGAGCGGGCTGTTCGCGTTGAGTTGCGCGCCGGCGTTCGCGCGGGTGGCAGGCGTGGAGGTGAGCGAATCCTCCATCCGCTTCGCGCGCGAGAACGCGGCGGCCAACGGCATTGCCAACGCCACCTTCTCGGCCGGCGACGCGGCGACGATCTTCGCCGGGCTCGATGCGGGTTTCGTGCCGGCGGAGACGGTCGTGATCATCGATCCGCCGCGCAAGGGATGCGACGAGTCGTTCCTGCAGCAGTTGTTCGGCTTCGGGCCGCGGGCCGTGGTCTATGTCTCGTGCGATCCGGCGACGCAGATGCGCGACCTGCGGCACTTCCTCACCGCTGGCTACACACTCACGGCGGTGCAGCCCTTCGATCTCTTCCCGCAGACGCGGCATCTTGAGTGCGTGATCACGCTGCGACGCGGACAGTAGGCGCGGGGCCGACGCGGAGGCGCGAAGTCCGGCTCGCGCCGTTTCAGAAAAAGGATGGCCATCGTGCAAGGGGCGTGCGTCGTCCCCGGCGGCCAACGCACTCGTGGCGAGCGGGACGCTCGCCGCTATC
Organism: Candidatus Didemnitutus sp.; assembly: GCA_023701285.1. Lineage (GTDB taxonomy): Bacteria > Verrucomicrobiota > Verrucomicrobiia > Opitutales > Opitutaceae > Didemnitutus. The sequence continues at coordinate 5,248 of JAMPXH010000043.1, read as the reverse complement.
ATTTGGGTCCCGCGATTACGGTTTGAGTTAACCGCCTCTAATCGCCGTGCGCCGATAACAGGAGCTTGCCGCTCCGCACGATTTCCCAACCGGTGCGGAGCGCGGCGCGGGAGTTGTGCGATAATACCTTCGCGCTGCTCACCACCCTCGGGTGGCGCCGCGCCAACAACAACGCAACTATGCGCTCAGGCCCCGACCTACGGAGGTCGTCGGCCACTGAAGAAAGGCATCGGTGAAACGCACCGGTGCCGCTTCGTTTTCGGCGACGCCGCGCGGGCGGCGCGCGGGGCGTGTCACCCGTCAGGGCACGATCTTCCAGTTGCCCGTCGGTGCGGAGGGCACTTCGCCGTGGCGCTCGACCCAGTCGATGATCAGGTCGCGAATCTCGGTGCTGGAGCGGGCGAGCACCTTGGCGTCCTTGAACATGGTGTAGCCGCCGCCGCCGTTGTAGCGGTAGTTGTTGATCGCGACGCGAAGCAGGCGGTCGGGCGCGAGCGGGGCGCCCTGGAAGCTCAGGTCGCGGATGCGCTCGCCGAGCGGCTGCCGCAGGTCGAGCGTGTAGGAGACGCCCTCGGCGATGTCGAAATTGTAGCCGGGGATGGAGCGGTTGATGAGTTGGGCGGGCGACTTGCCTTCCTCGTGGGGCAGGAAATAGCGGGCGGAGTGCTCGAGCGCGGCCTTGAGCTGGGCGCCGGTGACTTCGATGACGTAGAGCGTGTTCTCGTAGGGGTAGAGCCCGGCGACGTCGCGGACGGTGATGGCTCCGGCGGGCACGCGGGCGCGGGGGTTGAAGCTGGCGGCGAGCGAGACGTCGGCGCCGAACGCGTCGAGTTGCACGCGATGGATGAGATCGAGCAGGGCGTTGTCGGCGAGGTGCGCATCGGCGGCGTCGAGCGGACGCGTGCTGCGTCCGATCTGGCGCGAAAGCCAGGTTTGCGCCTCGCGGTGATAGGGCTCGGCCAGCGCGACGATTTCGGGGTCGGGCGCGACCGCCGCGGTGACGGGGATGGTGCGCGAGGTCTTGGCGAGCAGCGTCCAGGGCGCACCGGCGTTTTCGCGCGTGAAGGTGAGGTCGGCGCGCGCGAGGCGGTCGCTCCAGCGGCCGGCTTGGGCGAGGAGCACGCCGTTGACGACGAGTGCGGGGATGTCGCGATGCGTGTGGCCGAGGAAGATCAGGTCGATGCCGGGCACCTCGCGGGCGAGCGCGAGGGCGGCGTTCTCGCCGGGAAAATCGCCGGGCGTCATGCGACCGGTGGCGAGGTTTTCCTCCACGCCGAAGTGCGCGGCGATGACGACGGCGTCGACGCGTTCCTGTCCGCGCAGGTGTGCGACCCATTTCTTCGCCTCGCTGACGAGCGGGCGGAACTCGAGACCGGCGTAGTTCTCGGGATTTTCCCAGTTGGGGATCGCGGGCGTGGTGAGGCCGAGGATGCCGACGCGGACGCCGGAGACTTCCTTGATAATGTAGGGCGTGAACGCGGGCTCGTCGGTGCCGGTGCGGTAGGTGTTGGCGGAGATCCAGGGGAACGACGATTCGCGGCGCGCCTTCTCGAGGACGGTGAGGCCGAAGTTGAACTCGTGGTTGCCGGGCGTGAGGCTGAGGTAGCCGAGCGCGTTCATCGCCACCATCATGGGGTGCGGGGGCGTGTTGTTCTTGCGGTTGAAATAATAGGCGAGGGGCGTGCCCTGGATATTGTCGCCGCAGTCGATGAGCAGCAGGTCGGGCGTGTCGCGCCGCGCCTGCTTGATGAGGGTGGCGAGTTTGGAGAGGCCGAGTTCGGCGGGCTGGTCGGTGCCGTAATCGTGGTGCAGCAGGCGGCCGTGGACGTCGGTGGTGGCGAGCACGGTGACTTGTGCGCGCTCGACGGCGGCGAGGGAAACGGCGAGCGCGAGACAGAGTGCGACGAGGCGCAGCGGGCGGAGAGAAAGCAGGACCGGAGTCGGCATGAAAAGGAGAACGAAACGAATCCCGCCGGGGGCGCGAGCCTGCAGGTGGCGATGAGCGAAAGACCCCAATCCATGCGCAAAAAAGCCGCGGCGCAGGGCCGCGGCTGGAAGCGATCGGGCGGGTGGAGGTGCGCCGCCGGGAGGGTCGCCTATTTTTTGGTCTCGGTCTTGGCGTCCGTCTTGGCCGCGTCGGCCTTGCCCCAGTTTTCGAAGTCGGGTTTGGCGAGGGTGGGTTGGCCGCCGATGTAGTGGGCGAGCCAGGTCTGCATTTCCCAGTGCCAGTAGATGGCGTTCTGCGGCTTGAGGACCCAGTGGTTCTCGTCGGGGAAGATGACGAGGCGCGAGGGCACGCCCATCGCCTGCAGGATGGCGTAGAGGGCGGTGCCGTTGGCGTAGGGCACGCGGTAATCGAGCTGGCCGTGGATGACGAGCATGGGGGTCTTGAAGTTCCTGGCGTAGGCGGTGGGGTTGTTGCGCTGCATGCCCTCGGGGTTGCTCCACGGCGTGCCGCCGAGGACCTGGCTGAAGCCGTATTGGGTGACGTCGGCGCCGTATTGGGTGACGAAGTCGTTCACGCCGGCGTGGTTGATGATGGCCTTGAAGCGGTCGGTGTGACCGAGGATCCAGGTGGCCATGTAGCCGCCGTAGCTGGCGCCGGCGGCGGCGAGGCGCTCGCGGTCGATGTTGGGGAAGCGCGCGAGGAGGTGATCGGTCGAGCGCATGATGTCGTCGAAGGGCTTGTCGCCCCACTCGTTGATGATGCTCTGGGCAAACTGCTCGCCGAAGCCGGTCGAGCCGTGGCGGTTGACCCAAGTGACGATCCAGCCGGCGGCGGCGAAGACCTGGGTGTTCCAGCGGTAGCTCCAGCTGTCGCGGTTCATCGTGTGCGGGCCGCCGTGAAGCAGTTGGACGAGCGGGTAAGTCTTGGCGGGATCGTAGTCGGGCGGGAGCACGAGCCAGCCGTGGATATCGGCGCCGTTGGCGCCCTTGAACCAGTAGCTCTCGACCTGGCCGAGCTTGAGGCCGGCCATGAAGGCGTCGTTGAAGTGCGTGAGCTGGCGCACGGTGCCGGTGGCGGCGTCGAGGGCGAAGAGCTCGTTCGGGCGCGTGGTGGAGTCGTTGAGGAACACGACGGTGTCGCCCGCCACGGTGAGGCTGCTCGAGGTGCCCTCGCGGTGCACGGCGGTGAGGCCGGTGCCGTCGGCGTTGAGCTTGAAGACGGGCACGACGCCGCGGTCCTCGGCGGTGAGCCAGAGCGTGCGGCCGTCGGCGGAGAATTCCGGGTCGCTCAACGCGTAGTCGAGCGTCTCGCTGACGGGAGTGTTGCGGCCGGTCGCGAGGTCGTGGCGCCAGAGTTTCTCGAACTCGCCGCAGTAATACGGGACGTCGAGGCGGCTGTAGTAGATGGACTGGCCGTCGGGCGAAAACTTCGGGGAGTCGTCACCGGCCGGGTTGTCGGTGGTGAGGTTCTTGAGCGTGCCGGAGCCGTCGGTGGGCAGCAGGTGGAGGTCGACGTTGTGGAACGTGGCGTAGGGGCGCGGCGTGATGTTGAGTGCGAGGGCAATGAAGCGGCCGTCAGGCGAGATGTCGTAGTTCACGGAGCCGCTGGTCTGGAACAACTCGCGGTAACCCGGCGTGAGGTCCTTGAAGGTCTTGGCGGCGACGTCGACGAGCAGCAGGCGGTGGGCGAGGTTGTCGGTCAGCCACTGGTCGAAGAAGCGATACTGGCGGTCCGCGGTGACCTTGGCGGTCATCTTGGATTCCTTGCGGCGCTTGATCTCCTTCTTCATCGCGGCGAGGTCGGAGGCTTCCATCTTGCCGGCGAGTTCGGGGATGACGGAGGTCGAGACGACGAGGCCCTGGCCGTCGGGCATCCACTTGGGGTTGGCGAGCGCGTAGGGCAGCTCGAGGATTTTCTCCGCCTCGCCGCCGGCGAGGGGGATGACGTAGAGGGAGGTCTGCTCGTCCTCGCCGCGCTTGGAAAGGAAGGCGAGGCGCGAGCCGTCGGGGCTCCAGACCGGCGCGCTGTCGCTGGTCGGTGCCGTGGTCAGGCGGCGCACGGCGCCGCTGGCGACCTCGACGAGCCAGAGGTTGGTCGTGGCCTTGTTCTTTTCCACGGACCATTCCTGCACGGTGAAGACGGCGGTGCGGCCGTCGGGGGAGAGGGCGGGACTGCCGAGGCGCTTGATGGCCCAGAGATCCTGCGGGGTGAGCGGGCGTTTGTCGGCGGCGAATCCGGCCACGGACAACGCCAGCGCGAGAAGCAACGCGACGACGCAACGGGGGTTCATAGGCCGGTCATCCAAGCCACCGGCGCGCGCGAGTCAAAGCCGCGGCGGAAAAATGCGGCGACCCGCGCGGCGCGGCCGCGGACCGGGATGCCGCCCGCGGCCACCGGCGCAGCCGCGCGGGGTCAGCGATAGTCGTTCCACTCCGGCGCGGAGTATTGCTCGACGAGGCCCTCGAGCTCGTGCTCGGCGAATTCCGGCCAGGGCGTCTCGACGGCTCCGGCCCCGAGCGCGCGGCCGAGCGCGGCGGTGAAGCCGGCGCCGAAGGCCTCCCAATCGACCGCGCCGACGGCGTTTTTCTCGATGGAACCCTGGAAGAGCAGGCCGTGCTTGTTGCGCTTCTGGGCGGCGCCGGCGATCTTCGCGCCGGTCTGCGGGTTCACCACGTCGAACAATTCCGCACGCTGGAAGCAGACGCCCGGGCCCGGGGCGCACTCGCCGCCGTTTTCCGGCGGTTCGCAGACGGCCTTCACCTCCACGGGTTGACCGAGCGCGCGCAACGCCTCCGCGAGGCACTCGTGCACGACGCGGTAGGATTGCGTGGCGCGGGCCTCCTCCAGTGGATGGCCGCGCGGGATGACGAGCGCGTAGGTCCAGTCGTTCCGGTGGTCGACGATGCCGCCGCCCGTCGGCCGGCGGCAGAGATCGGCGGGCAAATCGGCGGAGAGTTTCTCGCGCACGAAGGCGATTTTCTGGCCGAACCCGAAGGTGAACGCCGGCCCGCGCCAGTCGTAGTGCCGGAAGCGCGCGTCGGCCGGCTCCGGGTAACGCTGCAACAGCAGGAAATCGGTCGCCATGTTATCGGCGGCGCCGGCGGTGCGGACAGGCAGGACGTGCAGGTGCATCGGTCCACCAGCGAAGCGAGCCTCGCCGCCGCGGCAAGGCGCGACCGCACTACAACACCAGCTTTTCCGCCCAACGCGGGCGCGTGAGCCCGCGCACCGCCTCCGCGAGGCTCTCGGGCGTGAGGCCGAGCTCGCGGTCGAGCGGGGAGAGATCGAGCGCGAGGTCGC
>JAMPXH010000168.1 GCA_023701285.1 Candidatus Didemnitutus sp. | reverse complement strand
CTCCTGTCATCGTTTTTTGCCGAGCGCTCGGCTCGGAACGGCGCCACCGTGCTCCGCCTTCGGTGGGGGCGGATTGCAACTACGCTCGCTGCGCTCTGCCTGCTGAGCGGGTCCCTGTTCGCTGCGAGCGCATGGGTCTTTCTCCGGCATGTCCGGGGGGTGAGCGGGGTGAGTTACGTCGATTTGCTGTTGCCACCCCGTTGGCCTGAGGTGCGTCGCGCGATCGGCGACCATTACGTTGCCGAGGGCCAAGCGGCCCTACGCCGGGGCGATTACCGCGCCGCTTTTGTCCAGTTGCGCACAGGATTGGCGCGATCCCCGTTGCACCCCCGGGCGCGTTTGGATCTGGGGGCCCTTTACCTGGCCAACCGCCGACCGGATCTCGCGCAACACCTGCTGCTCGAACGACCGGAGCTTTTTGCCCGCGATCCCGAATATCTCCGGGCGACGCTGCAATTCCTCCTCGATTTTCATTACGACACCGAACTGGCCAAAACTTGCGACGAACTGCTCGCGCTCGGGACGCCGGACCATGCCCTTCCGGCCTACTTCGCCGCCCGGATTGCCTACCTGAGGGGCAACTACGATCGGGCGGAATCACTCCTGCGCCAGCACAAGCTGGCCCAACTTCCCGAGGGCATCCTGCTCCTCGCCCGTATCGAAGCCGAGCGCGGGTTCCCCGAACTCGCGCTCACCAGCGTCGAAGCGCTCGTGAATCAAGGCGCTCCCTTGGATGAATGCTATCCGCTGCTGCGCGATTTGCGCCAGAAACTCGGACGCGCCCAAGAGATAGAGCGCACGGCCACCCTGCGCCTGGCCGCCGATCCGCTCTCCCCGCTCCCACGGTTGGACTTTCTTCGCTTGCACCACGAGCGCGCCGACCAAACGGCCCTGAAAAGGGAGATCGATTCCTACCTCACGCACTTCGGCGAGAATCAAGCTGCCCTGCTCGCCTTGGGCGACTTCGCCGCCAATGCCGGGCTACCCGACCTTTCACGCCTCATCCGCGACCGCTTTTTGCGCCAAAAATGGCCGCCCGAGCCCGCGGAACTCATGCTGGCGGAGGCGCACTTGGCCGCCGGCGAATACCAGCAGGGTCTGACCGTCTTGGAGGCGCTTGCCCGGCAACCGGACGCCAACTCCCGCTCCGCCGCCCCTGTGCTCGACAGCCTGCGCGCCATCGCCCTCTTCGGGTTGGGCCGGGCCGACGAAGCCCAGCTCCACCTCGACCACCTCCTTGGCCGGGCCAATCTCCGCGCCGACAATCTCCAAGCCGTGGCCACCCGCCTCATCGGGCTCCAGAAAAGCCCGCAAGCCCGGACCATCCTCACCCGCGCCGTCCAAATCGACCCGCTCAACCAAGCCGCGCTCACCCAACTGGTGGAACTCGAGTCCGCCCAAGGCCAACTCGATACCCTGCCGGCCCACGTCCGTCGCTTGCTGACCATGCGCAAACCCTCCGCGCACGCCCTGACTCAGGTCGCCAGCCTGCTCGGGAGCGACCTCCACCTCCTGCATCCCGAGCAAACCTCCCTGCTCGCCGCGATCCGCCACGCCCGCTTGGCTCAACGCGCCACGGACTGAACCCCATCAGCGCCGCAACACCTGCGCCAGCGCCGCCAGCAGCCGCGCATTCTGCTCCGGTGTGCCCACGCTGATGCGCAACCACTCGGGCAAGCCGTAGCCCTTCACCGGCCGCGTGATCAGCCCCAGCCGCTGCAAGGCATCGAACACCGCCACTCCGTCACCGACCTTGGTGAGGATGAAATTGCCCTGACCCGGCACAAACTCCAGGCCCAGCCGCGCCAAGCCTTCCTCCAGCTGCGCCATGCCCGCGCGGTTGGCCGCCCGGCAACGCGTCACGAACTCCTCGTCGTCCAACGCCGCCGTCGCCGCCGCCGCCGCCACGCCATTGACGTTGAATGGCTGCCGCGCCCGCTGCACCACGGCGATCAACTCCCGCGCCGCGTAGCCGTAGCCCACACGCAGCGACGCCAGCCCGTAGATCTTCGAAAATGTGCGCAGCGCGATGACCTTGCGCCCTTCCGCGATCAACGGCCGCATATCCGGCGCCCGTTCCAGATATTCCGCGTAAGCCTCGTCGAAGACCAGAATCACCTGCGGCGGCAAAGCCCGCACCAAGGCCGCGATCTCCTCCTCCGTGTTGGCCACACCCACCGGATTGGCCGGACTCGCGAGGAACACCAACCGCGTGCGCGGCGTGACCGCCGCCGCCAACGCCTGCAGATCCTGCCGCAAGCCCGGCCCGAGCGGCACCTCCACCGGCGTGGCGCCGAACATCAGCGTGACGAGTTTGTAGACGATGAAGGACGACCGGTGCATCACGCACTCGACGCCCGGCGCCAGAAACGCATGCCCCAGCAATTCGAGGATCTCGTTCGAGCCATCCCCGATGATGAACTGATCCATCCCCAACCCCCACTTGCGCGCCAGCCGCTCGCGCAACACGTAATAGCCGCCATCCGGGTAAAGCTGCGCCTCATCCAGCGCCCGCTTGGCGGCCGCGAGCGCCTTGGGCGACGGCCCGAGCGGATTTTCGTTCGACGCCAGCTTGACGATACCCGCCGGGTCCAGCCCCAGCTCGCGCGCCACCTGATCGATCGGCTTGCCGGCCTCATACACCGGCTGCGTGAGGATGCCTTGGTTCGCCAGCTCCGCGTAAGTCATGATGCGGCATCCCACGCTTCCGCGCGCGAGGTCGCAAATCAAAACCCGCCCGTCGCTTCAGCGCTGCCAGCCGCGGCTCGGCACGCGGACCCAGCGCATGCCCGCCGCCTCCGCCGCCCGGAAGCCGGGATCGGCATCCTCGAACACGAGACACTCCGCCGGCGGCACGCCCATCTTCGCCGCCGCCAACAGGAACATATCCGGCGCCGGCTTGCCGTGCCGCACATCCTCCGGCGTCACCACCACGGGGAAAAGCTCCGCCAACCCCACGCGCTCGAGCGTCCGGCGCACGATCGGCTTCGGCCCGCCCGAGGCGACGCTCACCGGGGCGCGCCGCGCAATCTCCCGCGCAAAATCCACCACCGCCGGGATGACGCGCAACTCACCCTCCATCTCGAGGAAAATCTCCTCCTTCTCCACGAACATCCGATCCGCATCGACCGCCAAGCCGTAGTGCTGCCCCAGCAGCTCCGCCACGCGCCGCGTCGGCACCCCACCCAGCGAGTAGAACAGCTCCTCGCTCAGTTCCCCCGGCATCCCGGCCCGCTGCATCGCCACGTTCCAAGCCCGGTAGTGCAACGGCATCGTGTCCACCAGCGTGCCGTCGCAGTCGAAGATGTAGCCGGCGAACGGCCCCGCGGGAATGTCGAGTTGCATGCGAAACGGCCAGCGAACCAGCACCCACCGTCCCGGCAACCGCAATCTCCGGCATCGCCCTCGCCCGGCGGCCGCACCGACACCGGCATTGACCCGCCGCGCCGGCCCCCGCATTTAATAATCATGAGCAAACTCCTCGGCAAACGCGCACTCGTCACCGCCGGCGCCCAAGGCATCGGCCTCGCCATCTCCCGCCAGCTGGCGGCCGCCGGCTGCGACGTCTTCGTGCACTACCGCTCCAGCGCCGACGGCGCGCGGGCCTTCGCCGCCGAGGCTCAAAACCTCGGTCGTCGAGCCGGCGCCGCGGCCGCGGATCTCACCACCCCCGACGGCGCCGCCGGACTCGTCGCCGCCGCGGTGCAGTGCCTCGGCGGGCTCGATGTGCTCATCAACAACGCCGGTTCCCTTGTCGCACGCCGCAGTCTCGCGGAAGCCGACGACGCGTTCTGGACCGAGGTCATGGCCCTCAACGTCGATTCCCTGCGGCGCGTCACCCGCGCCGCCGCGCCGCATCTCGCCGCCTCCGCCCGCGTCAACGGCGGTGCCAGCATCGTCAACCTCTCTTCGCTCGCCGGCCGCAAGGGCGGGCACGCCGGCTCCCTCGCCTACTCCACCGCCAAAGGCGCCGTCCTCACCTTCACCCGCTCCCTCGCCGGCGAACTCGGCCCGCAGGGCATCCGCGTCAACGCCCTCGCCCCCGGCCTGATTCTCGGCACGAGCTTCCACAACACGCACACGACGGAGGAATCCGCCCGTGCCACCATCGCCGGCATCCCGCTCGGCCGCGCCGGCCAGGCTGAGGACGTCGCCCGCGCCGCCGTCTATCTGGCGAGCGAATACGACGGGTTCATCACCGGCGCCACGCTCGACATCAACGGCGGCGTCTATTCCTGCTGAGCGCGTCGCACGCGCAACCCACCCGCAGGCTGCGCGCATCCACAAAAAAGGCCCCGCGTCAGCGGGGCCTCGGCAGCGTCAGCGCCGTCCGCCGCGCGTGAGGCGGCTCTTCGGCTTCTCGGGGGCGACTTGCGGCATGCCGCCGCCGTCGAAGATGCCCGAGTAGGTGTAGTTGAAGCCCTCGACCTTCTTCCACTCGATGCTCTGGCCGATGAAACGCTCGATGCTGCGCGCATCGCGCCAGGTTTCCTCGGTCACGAGCGTGAAGGCGTCGCCGGTCTTCTGCGCGCGGCCGGTGCGGCCGATGCGGTGGACGTAATCCTCGGGGTTCTCCGGCACGTCGAAATTGATCACGTGCGACACGTCGGCGATGTCGAGGCCGCGCGCGACAAGATCCGTCGCCACGAGCACCTCGTATTTGCCGGACTTGAAACCCTTGAGCGCCTCCATGCGCTCCTGCTGGCTGCGGTCGGCGTGCATCACAGCGCAGGTGTGGCCGGCGTGCTTCAGGCGGTTGGCGACGTAGTCGGCGCCGCTCTTGGTTCGGGAGAAGATGATGACGCTGTGATACTGCGTCTGTTCGAGCAGGTGCGCGAGCAGGTCAAATTTCTGCGCCTGCACGACGGGATAGAAGGCGTGCGTGATCGTCTCGGCGGTGGAGCGCTCGCGGCTGACGGAGATCTTGAACGGATCGCGCAGCGCCCAGGAGGCGAGCTGCTCGATTTCGGGCGGCAGGGTGGCGGTGAAGAACAGCGTCTGACGATTCTTCGGCACCTTCGCCACGATGCGCTTCACGTCGGGCAGGAAACCCATGTCGAGCATGCGGTCGACCTCGTCGAGCACGAGGATGTCGACCTGATCGAGGCGGATTTCGCCCTGCTCCATGTAATCGAGCAGGCGGCCCGGCGTGGCGGCGAGCACGTCGATGCCGCGCGCGAGGTCCTCGCGCTGCTTGCCGTAGCCGACGCCGCCGTAGACGACGGTCACGCGCAGGTCGGTGAACTTGGAGAAATTCTTGAAGGCTTCCTCGACCTGCACGGCGAGCTCGCGCGTGGGTTCTAGGATGAGGCAGCGGAGGGCGCCGCGCCGCTCAAGTTTCTGCAGGATCGGCAAGGCGAAGGCCGCCGTCTTGCCCGTGCCGGTCTGCGCGGAGCCGATAACATCCTTGCCGGCGAGCACCTGCGGGATGGCCTGCGCCTGGATCGGAGTCGGGGCCTCGTAACCCATCTGCTGGACGGCGTAGGCGAGGCGGTCGTTCAGGCCGAGAGCGGTGAAAGCGGTGTCCATCTTGGGCACCTCGGGCAGGGGCTTGGGCGCGGCGCGATGGGCCGGGGCGCCGGCGGACGCGGGAGCGGCGCTGCGGGGAGCCGAGTGCCCCCGGCGCTCGCCACCGGCGGGAGCGTGCCCGCCCGTGCCGGCGGGCTTGTGTCCGCGGGGCCCGGGCGCAGGGCGCTGGCCGCGGGGTTCGTGCTTGCCGGTGGATTTCGGGTGGCGGTGAGCGGTCGTGGACTTCGTTTCAGCGCTCTTCTTGTCGCCTTTGAAAGTCTGCTTAATCTTGGTGATGAGCTTGCGGAGCATGTAATCGAAGCGGGGCTTATCGCCGTGGCGGGCCCGCATTGCAACCCCGCAAAAAAAGCGCCCCGGCGTTTCTGCCGGGGCGAAAGTGGGAATCCTGCGGACCCGGACGGGCCGGCCGGCTCAGCCGGGATCATGCAGGTGGTGG
>JAMPXH010000167.1 GCA_023701285.1 Candidatus Didemnitutus sp. | reverse complement strand
GACGACCGCTTCTTCATCGTGATCGAGGCCAACGACCCGAAATTCAACGCCACCGCCACGCGCGACCTGCTCGCGTCGATCGGCGGCAAGGACATCGCGGAGCTGGAGGACTAACCCGATGCGTTACGCCTACTACACTCTGCTCTTCGTGGTGGTCCTGACCGTCTCGGTCATGGGCTTCCGCGGCCTGCGCTCCACGCAGCCGCCCATCGAAGTCTTCCCGGACATGGACCGCCAGGCGCGCTACAAGCCGCAGGCCGAATCCAAGTTCTTCGCCGACGGCCGCACCGACCGCCCGACGCCCGCCGGCACCGTGCCGCGCGGCCGCAGCGAGACCGGCGCCGCCGACGAGACCTACCTCCGCGCCGATGACGCGCGCTTCCAGGGCAAGGCCGCCGACGGCGCGTTCGTGCGCGGCTTCCCCGTGGAGGTGAACCACGCCCTCATCAACCGCGGCCGCGATCGCTACCAGATCTACTGTGCCCCGTGCCACGGCGCCTTGGGCGACGGGCAGGGCATCACCAAGCGTTACGGCATGGTGGCCACGCCGACGTTCCACGACGACCGCATCCGCCAGATGCCCGAAGGCGAGATCTTCAACACGATCACCCACGGCAAGAACACCATGATGCCCTACGGCGACAAGCTCACGCCGGACGAGCGCTGGGCCGTCATTTCCTACGTGCGCGCCCTCCAGCGTGCGCAGCATGCATCCATCAACGACGTCCCGCTCGAACATCGGGGGGAGCTGAAGTAACATGGCCTCGCATTCCCACTCTTCCTCCTCCGTTCCCACCCGGGCGTCCACCGCCCTCGGTCTGGGCGTGGCGGGCATCGTGCTCACGGCCGTCGGACTCTTCGTCGACAAGCCGGCCACCATCGCCTCCTCGTGGCTCATCGGTCTGACCTTCTGGATCGGCATCTCGCTCGGCGTGCTGCTCCTCGTCATGATCCACCACATCTTCGACGCCGGCTGGTCCACCGTGATCCGCCGCCAGTTCGAGCACGTCATTGCCGTGTTCCCCTGGCTCGGCCTGCTCTTCGTGCCGTTGCTGGTCGTCGCTTGGACCGAGCCTACGTTGCTCTGGAAGTGGATGGATCCGGCCTTCAACCTCGCGCAAGTCGGCGGCCACGGCACCGTGGGCGAAGACCCGCTCTGGGTGAAGAAGGCCGCGTTCCTGAACCGCGATTTCTTCACCGGCGCCACGATCTTCTCGTTCCTCGCCTGGTGGTTCCTTGGCTCGCGCTTCCGCCGGAATTCGTTCTCGCAGGACGCGGACGGCGATTTGAAGTGGACCACCTCCTCGCGCAAATGGTCCGCCGCCGGCATCCCGCTGGTCGCGATCACCCTCACTCTCTGCATCATCCTTTGGGTGAAATCGATGGAGTATCACTGGTTCTCCACGATGTATGGCGTGTGGTTCTTCGCCGGCTGCATGCGCGCCGCGCTCTCGCTCGGCGTCGTGCTGATGGTCTGGCTCTACGCCCGCGGCGACTACAAGGGCATCCTCAACAACAACCACCTCCACAGCATCGGTCAGCTGATGCTGGCGTTCACGGTGTTCTGGGCCTACGTGACGTTCTCCCAATACTTCCTCATCTGGAACGCCAACATCCCCGAGGAGACCTTCTGGTATAACGTCCGCGAGATGAACAACAGCGACGGCCAGCCCAACCAATGGAAGTGGGTCGGCATGTTCCTGCTCTTCGGCCACTTCTTCTTCCCGTTCTTCCTCCTGCTGTCGTATCGCTTCAAGGTCTCGAAAAACATCATCCCGTGGGTGGGCGTGTTCATCGCCTTCGTGTTCCTCGTCGACCTCTGCTACAACGTCATGCCGGCGAAGAAGAACGCCCTCGGCGATCCGGCTCCGTTCCTTCAGAGCGGTCTGATCTGGACGCTCACGGCGGTCGTCGGCATCGGCGGCATCTTCTTCTGGTCCTACCTCCGCAGCTTCCCCAAGGCGAAGCTCATCCCGATCCGCGACCCGCGCATCGGCGAATCCCTCACGCATCACGAAATGAGCGCCTCGCCGGCCGGCGCCGCGCAACCGGCTTCGCACTAACATGAGCGACAACCCGCAAGCCTACGCTTTCCCCCAGCGCACGCCGGTCTTCACCGCCGTCGTGGTCATCCTGGCCGCGATCTTTTGCGGTTGGCTGGTCAACCGCTCCTATCGTCCGGCTCCGGCCTTCGACAACCGCGGCACCGCCAACCCGGCCGACTTCGAGGAGTCCGCCCGTTGGAAGTTCACCGCTGAAGGACGCGCCCAGGCGCTCGCCGAGCTGCGTCAGAAGGAGCAGGCCCAGGCCATGACCTACGGTTGGGTCGACCAGTCCAAGGGCATCGCCCGCCTCCCGCTCGACCGCGCCGTGGAACTCACGGTGCGCGACCACGCCAAGAAGTAACTTCGCCGATGAATTCCTCCGACAACAACGCTCGGGTCGAGCAACAGGAGATCGACGCCTCCGCCCGGTGGCCGGTGCTCGTGTTCTTCAGCCAGGCGCTCGCTTGGCTGGTGATCGGCGGTGCGCTCCAGCTGATCGCCGCCATCCAGCTCCACACGCCGGACTTCCTCGGCAGCTGCGCTTGGTTCACCTACGGACGCATCAGTGCGGCCGCCTCGTTCATCCTCACCTACGGCTGGGGCTTCAACGCCGGTCTCGGCGTCGCCCTCTGGCTGATGGCGCGCCTCTCCGCCGCCGCGCTGCGCCACGGCGGCTGGCTCGTCGTGGCCTGCAAGGCTTGGAACATCACGCTCGGCCTCGGCCTGCTCGGCATCCTCCTCGGTGGCACGACCTCCTTCGAGATGCTGGAGATGCCGCGCTGGGTCTCGCTCATGATGCTCGTCGCCTACGCCGCGATGGGCGTGTGGGCCATCACGACCTTCAGCGTCCGCAACACCGAGAACGTCTTCGCGTCGCAGTGGTATGTCTTCGCCGCGATCCTGTTCTTCCCCTGGATGTTCGCCGTCGCGCAGACGATGCTCTTCACCACTCCCACCCGCGGCGTCGTGCAGGCCATCGTGGGCGCGTGGTATGTGAACGGCATCCACGGCCTCTGGTTCACGCCGCTGGCCCTCGCCGCCGCGTATTACTTCGTCCCGAAGGTCACCGGCCGCCCGATCCCCAACTACTACCTCGCCAGCCTCGGCTTCTGGTGGCTCCTCACCACGCTGGCCCTCGCGGGCGGCGCGCGCCTCATTGGCGGCCCGGTTCCGTCCTGGGTGCCGACGCTCGGCGTCGTGGCCAACTACCTCGCGGTGCCGGCCGTGATCATCATCCTGACGAATTTCTTCGGCGCGCTCCGCGACGGCTTCGGCCCGGCCAAGGGCAGTGTGACGTTCAAGTTCATGTTCCTGAGCCTCGTGGCTTTCTTCTTCGTCTCGGTTCTCAACCTCGTCCTTTCGAACCGCGGTTTCGCCGTCGAGACGCAGTTCACCTTCATCCCGGAGCTGCGTGACTGGGTGACCTCCTACGCGTTCTTCACCACCGCGATGTTCGGTGCCGCCTACTTCATCGTCCCGCGCCTCGCCGGCCGGGCCTGGCATTCCTCCGCGCTCGTCAGCATTCACTTCTACCTCACCGCCGTCGGCATCGTCCTGCTGGTGGTGGGCGTCGGTTATGCCGGCTCCGAGCAGGGTCGCCTGCTCAACAGCACCGTGCCGTTTGCCGACATCACCGCGGCGCTGAAGCCCTGGCTGATGTTCCGCTCGCTGGCGTTGATGCTCCTGCTCACCGGCCACGTCGCCTTCCTGATCAACTTCCTCTGGACCTCCTGGAACGCCCTCAGCCAGACGGGCGTCCCGGCGGTCATCGCCAATCCTCCCGCCATGAGCGCTCCCGCCTCGGAGGGGCAGCACGCATGAAAAACGGACTCGTCCTTTTCTTCGGCGCCTTCGCGGCGCTGGCTCTTTCCACCGGTGCGGTGCTCTTCGCGGCCCACAACCAGCTCGCGTCCTTGAAGCAATACAAGGACCCGATCGAGGAGACGCTCCACCCGGCGCCGCTCCCCGGTTTGGCGGACCGCGGTCGCATGGTCTATCAGGACCTCGGCTGCGCCTCCTGCCACACGCAGCAGGTCCGGCGCGAGGGCGTCGGCGGCGATATCGTCCGCCAGTGGGGCGTGCGCCAGAGCGTCGCCCGCGACTACATCCGCGAGAAGTCGGTTCACCTCGGCCACCTGCGTCTCGGTCCGGATCTGCGCAACGTCGGCGCCCGTCCCTATGCGGATGAGGAGTATTTCTACAAGCTCCTCTACGCGCCGGAATCCGTCGCGCCCGGCACGAACATGCCGTCCTACGCCTTCCTCTTCGAAGTCCGCCCCGTTCGCCCGGGCCAGGCTTCGCCCCACGCGCTCAAGCTGACGGGCAAGCACGCCGCTCCCGCCGGCCACGAGATCGTGCCGAGCTACCGCGCCCGCGAACTCGTCGCCTACCTGCGCAGCCTGAACGACGCCTACGAATATCCCGAGGCCAAGCCCTACGTTCCCGCCACGAAGACGGAGGGAGGCCACTAAGATGAGCTCCGACAATCACTCCCACCTCGAGCAATCCGGCGCGTCCGACGAGAGCCTCCAGCAGGTCCACGCCCGCCTGCAGGCGCAGAAGCCCGAGAAGAAGGAGGGCAACCCGCGCTTCCCGCTGGTGCTCCTCGGCATCATGTGCGCGGCCATTTTCTTCGGCTCGGTCTATCTTGCGCACTATTCCTCGCGCTTCGATCCGCTCATCTACAACGAGAATCAGAAGCCCGTCCCGCAGGTCGCCGGCGGTCCCACGATCACGCCCGCGATGCTCGGTAAACGCGTCTATACTGCCAACTGCATGACCTGCCACCAAGCCACGGGCTCGGGTGTCGCCGGAGTCTATCCGCCGCTCGCCGGTTCCGAGTGGGTTCTCGAGTCGCAGCATGAGAAGCACATCATCGCCATCGTGCTGCACGGCTTGAACGGCCCGATCACGGTCAAGGGCAACACCTACAACAACGCCATGACGCCCTTCGGTGGCATCCTGCGCGACGACCAGATCGCGAACGTCCTCACCTACATCCGCTCGGAGTGGGGCAACAACGCGCCCGCCATCACGCCGGAACAGGTCGCCGCCATCCGCGCCGAACTCGGCGCCCGCGGCCCCTTCACGGTCGAGCAGCTGCAGGCGCTCAAGTAAGCGCGCCGATTCTCCCTTATCCAAGGCCGTCCGCGAGGACGGCCTTTTTTCTTCCCGTCGCGCGGAGAAAATCGGCTTTGCCTTTCCCGCTTCGCGTGTGCTCATTCGCCTTCATGTCCGCGAGCACCGCATATCCGCCCGGCGAGGAACTCGCCAACCGTCTCACTCACGGTGCCGGCGCGTTGCTGAGCGTCGCCGGGCTCGTGCTGATGGTGGTCTATTCGGCGTTGCACGGCACGGTCTGGCACGTCGTCAGCACCGCCGTCTACGGCGCGACGCTGGTGTTGCTCTACTCGGCGTCGACCGCCTACCACAGCGTGACGAGCGCACGTTTGCGCGTGTTGCTGCAAAAGTTCGACCACGCGGCGATCTTCCTCCTCATCGCCGGCACCTACACGCCCTTCGTGCTCGGGCCGTTGCGCGGCCCTTGGGGCTGGAGCCTGTTTGGTGTCATCTGGGGACTGGCGATTGTCGGCGTGATTCTGAAATTCCGGTTCGCGGGCCGTTTCGACGTCCTCTCCACGATCGTCTACCTGATCATGGGCTGGCTCGTGTTGATCGCGGCCAAGCCGCTCTTCGCGGCGCTGCCCTCCGGCGGCATCTGGCTGCTGGTCGCCGGGGGCCTTTGCTACTCGCTCGGCACGATCTTTTATCTCTGGGAGAAGCTGCCTTTCAACCACGCAATCTGGCACCTTTGGGTGCTCGGCGGCAGCGTGTGCCACTGGGCGGCGATCTTCGGCTACGTCGTGCCGCCGGTCACCTGAGCGCTCAGCCGGACTCATGCCGTTGGACGCGATTCCCGACTGATGAGCTCCTGACCATGGGGTGGTCGCCGCTGTCCCAGCG
>JAMPXH010000166.1 GCA_023701285.1 Candidatus Didemnitutus sp. | reverse complement strand
GATCCAGCGACTCCGGTTCGGGCGGCAGGAGGAGGACACGAAGTGGACCGTGACTGCGTGGGGCAATCCATGAAGAGCCCAGCCGACACAGCAGCAAAGCCCTTGATCTCACCTGAATCGCCCATGTCATCTCTGAGCGTTCAGCTGCGCCGGAGCGCGCAGCGGGACGCGGGTTGAACAAGCCCGGGAACGAGTGAAGGCCGCGGCGAGGTTCGCCGCTATGCACTTTGTGTTGGGCGCGCGAGGGCGGCAGGCGGGAGGGCCGGTGGCGGTCATGTCTCGAACCCTTGACTGAAGGCTGCGCCGGCCGGCTCCGAAAACCTTCCAACTGGACTGCTCTCCCTACTCGCTGGTCATGATGAACTGCGGGCGCATCTCGAAGCTGTGGTAGTGCGGGCGCAGGCGCTCGGTGTTGTAGTATTTCTCCACGTTCACGAGCTTCTTGGTGGAGGTGACGACCTCGATGGGCAGGTTGTCGTAGCGGCCGTTCTTCAGCACCACGAGCCGGCCGTGGATGCCCTGCATGATGAGGTCGAGCGCGAGGTTGCCGTAGGCCATCGGCACGATCGAGTCCACCGCGTCGGGATCGCCACCGCGCACAAGGTAGCCGAGCCGCTGGTTGATGCAGTCGATCTTGCGGCCGCGGTTGAACTTCGGGGAGAGATCCTTGAGCTTCGAGGCCACCATGTCGCCGATGCCGCCGAGCTTCGCGTGGCCGAACATGTCCTTCTCCGCGCTCTCGTAGACCATCTCCTCGCCCTCGAAGGACGCGCCCTCGGAGACGAGCACGATGGAGTATTTGCTCGGGTTGTTCTTCCGGTCGGCCACGAGCAGCTCGGTGAGGCGCTCGATGTTGAATTTCCACTCGGGGATGACGCAGCGGTTCGCCGCGCCGGCCATCGTGGGCAGCATCGCGGTGAAGCCGGCGTAGCGGCCGAACACCTCGACCACGAGGAACCGCTCATGCGATCCGGCCGAGGTGCGCAGCGTGTTCACCAGGCTGATGGTGCGTGAGACGCAGGTGCTGAAGCCGATGCAGTAATCCGTGCCGGGCACGTCGTTGTCCATCGTCTTGGGGATGGCGATGACCTTGACGCCCTTCTGAAACAGGTGGACGCCGTAGCTCAGCGTGTCGTCGCCGCCGATCGGGATCATGAAGTCAATGCCGAGCCACTCGAGGTTCTTCAACACCTCGGGCGTGAGGTCGTTGATGTCCTGGTTGTAGGTCTCGCGCAGGAACTCGGGCACGCTGGCGCGCGGCACGTGGCTCGGCCGCGTGCGCGAGCTGTGCAGGAACGTGCCGCCCGTGCGGCCGGCCCGGTTCACGATCTCCTCCGTGAGATGCAGGTAGTTCTCGCTGTTGTCGTGATCCTTGTTGCGGACCATCGAGACCAGCCCGCTCCAGCCCTTGCGGATGCCGATCACCTTGTAGCCTTCGCGCAGCGCGCGGATGGTGACGGCGCGGATCGCGGGGTTGAGCCCCGGGACATCGCCGCCGCCCGTGAGGATGCCGATCGTTCCTTTGGATTTGATGTGACTCATAGCGAAATTCCTCCCTCGCCTGATAAAGTCCCTCGGAAAACAGCGGTCTTGCTACCACGTCGCAGGCCGCGGGGCAATGCCGCGAAAGCCCGACTGGCGCGGCGCGGCCAGAGAACACATCCAGCACCGTCCGGCACGCAGGCCGGACCGGTGGCTCACTCCTCGCCGACGTGGCGCTGGTAGAAGGCCCGAAGCAGCTCGTGCGTCCGGCCCGGATCGGTCTGCGCGAGCGCCTCGGCGGCAAGCTTCTCGGCTTCGCTGAACTTCATGGCGCGCACGAGGAACTTCACCGCGGGCAGCAGGGGCGGCGTCATGCTGAGCTCATCGACGCCGAGCCCGATCAAAAGCGGCGCATAAATCGGGTCGCCGGCCATCTCGCCGCAGACGCTGACCTTCACGCGGTGGCGGCGGGCGGCGTCGATCACCTGTTTGAGCACGCGGAGAACGGCCGGGTTGGCCGGGTCGTAGAGGTGCGCGATGCGCTCGTTGCCGCGGTCGATGGCGAGCAGGTATTGGATGAGGTCGTTGGTGCCGATGCTGAAGAACTGGCACAGCGGGGCGAGCAGGTCGGCGCACAGCGCCGCGCTCGGGATCTCGATCATCGTGCCGACGCGGATCTTCGCATCGAAGGCCTGGCCGCGGGCCTGGAGTTCGCCCTTGGCCTCCTCGAGCAGGGCGTTGGCGCGCGCGAGCTCCTCGGCGCAGCCGATCATCGGATACATCACCTCCACCTTGCCGTGCGCGCTGGCGCGCAGGATGGCGCGCAACTGCGCCTTGAACATTTCCGGGTTCTCCAAGCAGAGCCGGATGGCGCGGAAACCGAGGAAGGGATTCGCCTCCGGCCCGATCAGGTGCGGGTTGCTCGGCATCGGCTTGTCGCCGCCGAGGTCGAGCGTGCGGATCGTCACCATCGCCGGGGCGAGGTTCTCGACGATCTTGCGGTAATTCGCATACTGCTCGTCCTCGCTCGGCATGTGCAGCGAGCTGAGGTAAAGATACTCGGTCCGGTAAAGGCCGACGCCCTCGGCGTGGTATTGCTGCACGAGCGCGAACTCGTCCGCCTTCTCGACGTTGGCACGCAGGGTGACGTGGACGCCATCGAGCGTCTCGGCCGGCAGCTCGTTGGCCGCCAGCAGACGGGACTCGAAGCTGCTCTTCTGCTTCTGGATCTTGCCGTAGCGGAAGAGCGTCGCCTGCGTCGGGTTGAGGACCACGACGCCCTCGTAGCCGTCGATGATGATCCAGTCGCCGTCGCGCACGCGCGCGGTGAGTTCGCGCGCGCCCACGACCGCCGGGACCTTCATGGAGCGCGCGACGATCACGGCGTGACTCGTGCGGCTGCCGCCCTCGGTGACGATGCCCAGCGCGGCGCTGCGGTCGATGCCCGCGGCCTCGGAGGGCGAGATGTCCTTTGCGACGATGATGCGCTTGTCGACGAGTTGCGTCAGGTTGGCCACCGTCTGGCCCAGCAGGGAGCGCAGCACGCGTCCGGTGACGTCCTTGATGTCGGCCGCGCGCTCGCGGAGGTATTCGTCGTCGATCTCCGCGAAGGCGGCGATGTAGCGCTGGGCGATCGCGTTGAAGCACGTCTCGATGTTGAGCCCGGTCGCCTCGAATTCGCGGATGGTCTCGCCGATCAACGCCTGATCCTCGAGCACCATCTGGTGCGCATCGAAGATGAGAGCCTCCTCCTCGCTGAGATTCTTGCGCACCTCGCCCTGGATCTTGGCGATTTCCTGGCGCGTGGAGACGAGGGCCTGCTCGAAGCGGGCGATCTCCCCGATGCGCTTGCCCGGCTCCACCACGTAGCGGGGGATCTCGAGCTCGTTTTGCAGGTAGAGGAAAACCTGGCCGTAAGCGATGCCGCGGGACGCAGCGATACCGCGGATGACGGTCTCGGTTTTGCCGCGTTGCTCCATGGTGTTGCGTCAGTAAACCGGCTAGCGGCAACCCCGGTCAATGCGGAACTAGGCGAGCGCCGTCGCCGCCACGATCGCCTGCTCGCCCCAACATTCGCGGATGCACGCGACGATCGCGGGCTCCGGCGCGGGGTCGTCAATCACGGCGAAGCACGCGCTGCCGCTGCCGCTCATCAAGGCGGCCACGCCGAACTCCCGGCGCAGTCGCGCCAGCAGCAGGGGCAGGGCGACGTATTTCTCGAACGCCGCCGGCTGCATGTTGTTCGCGAGCAGCGCCGCCACCGGCGCCGTGGCGTCCGCCCGCCAGCGCGCCAGCGCCGCCTCGGCCTCGTCGCGGGCGACGTAGTCCGCGCCACGCGTCACCATGCGGCCGTAGGCCCACGGCGTCGCGATGCCGAAGCTGGGCTTGAACACGATCACCCGGCGCCCGCGCAACCGCGCCGCAGCACTCGCGGGCAGATCCTCCACCCGCTCGCCGCGCCCGCGCATGACCACGGGCCCCGACCGCAAAAACAGCGCGCAATCCGAACCGAGCCCGGCCGCCAGTGCTTCCAATCGCTCCGCGGACAACGCCGTGCCGGCCAAACGATCCAGCGCACGCAGCGCCGCGACCGCGTTGCTGCTGCCGCCGCCCAGACCCGCGCCGGTGGGGATGCGTTTCTGCAAACGGAAATGCACCGCGCCGTCCCAACCCGTCGCCGCCGCGAACGCCTGCGCGGCCTTCAGCACGAGATTCGTGCCGTCCAGCGGCACGCCCGGCGCATCGCACGCGAGCGTGAAACGGGCCTCCGCGCCGCCACCCGCGCGCCGCTCCGCCTCGAGCTCGTCCCCGAAGGCCAGCGGCGCCACCACCGACACCAAATCGTGAAAGCCATCCGCCCGCCGCCCGGTGACGGCGAGGTAAAGATTGAGCTTCGCGGGGCAGAAGAGCGTGACCGGCATGCGATTTACCGTCACTCAAACACAGTCCGCCCGCCCGACCCGAGCCGAAAATCCACGTAGAATTCTCTCTTTGATTCGGACCGATTAGTCGTCATTAGTGATTTCCCCGCATGTCCTGCGACCTGATCCTTGCCCTCGACGTTCCCACGCGCGAAGACGCCGCTCCCCTGCTCCGCCAACTGCGCGGTCACCTGCGCTGGGTGAAGATCGGCCTCCAGATGTTCACCGCCTACGGGCCGAACTATGTCCGTGAAGTCGCCGGCATGGGCTTCCAGGTTTTTCTCGACCTCAAGCTCCACGACATCCCGAACACCGTCGGCAAGGCCGTCGAATCGCTCGGCCCGCTGCCCATCGGCATGCTCACGCTGCACACCGCCGGCGGCGCCGAGATGATGCGCGCCGCCGCCGCCGCCCAGCAGAAGACCAATCCCGACCTCCTCCTCCTCGGGGTCACCGTGCTCACGTCGATGGACGGCGCCGGCCTCGCCGAGATCGGCGTCAACGCCGCGCCCGACCAGCAGGTCGCCCGCCTCGGTCGCCTCGCCGCCGACGCCGGCCTGCGCGGGCTCGTCTGTTCCCCGCTCGAAGTCTCGCTCCTCCGCGCGCAACTGCCACCCGGCATGCAACTCGTCACGCCCGGCATCCGCCCCGCGAGCGAGGCCGGCTCCGACGACCAGAAACGCGTCATGACGCCCGCCGACGCCGCCCGCGCCGGCTCCAGCTACATCGTCGTCGGCCGCCCCATCCTCAAGGCCGCCGACCCCGTTGCCGCCGCCCGCGGCATTCTCGCCGAACTAAACAGCGCCTGACCGGTCTCACCCCGGCGAGCGTTCGCTTTCCTTTCCCAGTTTTCCCCACTTCATGAGCCGCACCGCCGCCATCCTCCTCGCCGCCGGAAGCAGCCGCCGCATGGCGGGCGCCGTGCCGGACAAGATCCTCGCTCCGCTCGCCGGCAAACCCGTCTTCGCCCACTCGGCCGCGGCCTTCTACCGCAGCGGCGTGGTGGATTTCTTCGTCGTCACCTACCGTGACCAGCGCCAGCTCGTCGAACTTTCCGCCTACGCGCCCACGCCCACGCTCTTCGTGCCCGGCGGTGCCGAGCGTCAGGATTCCGTCGCCGCCGCTCTCGCCGAGCTGCCCGACGACGTGAAATACGTCTTCATCCACGACTGCGCCCGCCCGCTCGTGCAGCCCGAGCAACTCGTCGGCCTGCACAAGATCGTCCGCCGCGAGAACGCCGTCGTGCTCGCCCACCGCGTCACCGACACCATCAAGGAACACCGCGGCGAAGGCATGCTGCGCACGCTCGACCGCGATGCGCTCTGGGCCATGGAGACCCCGCAGGTCTTCGCCCGCGACCTCATTTGCCGGGCCTACGCCAAGGCCACCGCCCGGAAAAAGCGCCTCACCGACGACGCCGCCGCCGTCGAGCTCCTCAAGCATCCGGTCGCCCTGCTGGAAAATCCGCATCCGAACCCGAAGCTCACCACGCCCGCCGACCTCGCCTACGCGGACTTCCTGCTCACGCGGGGGGAGAGTTGATTTGCCCGGGACGCTCCCGCCCACACCGGCGGCGAAGAACCGCGTCCCCCCGCGTTCGCAAAACGGCGCCCATGGCTGACACG
>JAMPXH010000165.1 GCA_023701285.1 Candidatus Didemnitutus sp. | reverse complement strand
TCGGCCTCCCGGCGCCGGCGGTTGTCCTCCTGCAGTTCGCGCTGGGCATTCTCCAACTCGGCGGTGCGCAGTGCGACCTGGTTCTCGATCTCCTGGGTGCGTCGGAGCATGCCGTTCAAGGCGAGGACGGCGATGGTCGTGGTGAGCAGGCCGCCGAGGAAGAACAGCGAAGGGGTGAGCGTGCGCTGGCGCTCGCTCCAAGCGGGATTCATCTGCACGAACATCTCCCACCGGCGGCCGCCGAGATGGAACACCTCGGTGTAGGAGGGCAGGCTGGCATCGCGGGTCAGCGCGTGGCTCTCGGGGCGCCGGATCTCCCGGCCGCCCAGGTTGACATAGAGCAGGGCGGTGGTCGGGGAGGCGTCGAGGTCGGTGTAGCGGAGGAGCAGCGCCTCGTCCGGATGGGCGCGGTGCGGTTGTCCGAGCATGGTCTCGACGCGGAAGACGCCCTGCACGTAGCCACGCAGGGCGCCGTTGTCCTCGGGCGGCTCGGCGGCAAACACCGGCAGGGCGAACACGACGCCGTGCTCATCGTCGGGCGAAGTCGCCTGGATGAGCTGGAACGGGTGGGTCACGATCAACCGGCGTTCGCGCCGGGCGATGGCGAGTTCGCTGCCGACCGGGGAGGAGGAATTGTCGTAGCCGAGGGCGCGCTCGTTGCCGGCGAGCGGCGAAACGAGGCGGATCGCGGTGTAGAACGGACGCTCGGCGACGTGGGTCAGCGTGCCGTCGGGCGCCATTTCGGTGAGCATGAACCCTTCGTATTCGGTGCGGGCCTGCGCTTCGAACTCCGCGCGCGTCTCCGGGGTGACGTAGGCGACCCATTGCAGAGCCTGCACGCCCGGGTGGCGCTGGCGCAGGCTGGAGACAGCGCGCTCGAACTCCTGACGCGTGACCTGATTCGAGCTGACGAAGAGGTTCTGCAGGCTGTGCACCATTTCCTCGTAGAGGCGCACACGCTCGCGGACGAAGCTGGCTTGGGATTCCGCCCGACGGCGGAAGGTGGCGAGCAGACGTTCCTCTTCCGCATCCCAGATGAGGAACCACGAAAAGACCGTCAGCGCGACTCCGAGAAACGCCACCGCCGCGAGCAGAATCCGGCGATGAGCGAGGAAAGAGGCGGTCATTTCTTCGGCTGAAACACGGGCAGGATGACTCCCTGCCCGGGCGGTGGCCAGCCGGGAAACGCCGAAATGCGCGCAGCGCGGCGCATTCCGGCGGGGAAGCGGGACATGTTCAGGGCGCGCCCGGACGAATTCAGGCCCGGTAGGGCAGCGGGAAGCGGCTGGTGAGCGCCACGACCTTGGCCTTCACGTCGGCGAGCGCCGCCGCCTCGCCCTCGGTGCCGATGGCGGTGAGCACGGTGTCGATCAACGTGGCGATCTCCTGCATCTCGGCCTCCTTGAAGCCGCGGGTCGTCATGGCCGGCGAGCCGAGGCGGATGCCCGAGGCTTGGAACGGCGAGCGCGTCTCGAACGGGACGGTGTTCTTGTTGCAGGTGATGTTGGCCTTATCGAGCGTCTCCTGCGCGACCTTGCCGGTGAGGTTCGGCAACTTGGCGCGGAGGTCGACGAGCATGAGGTGATTGTCGGTGCCGCCGGAGACGATCTTATACCCGCGTGCGACCATCGCGTCGGCGAGAGCGGCGGCGTTTTTCACGACCTGCTGCGAATAGGTTTTGAACTCGGGCTTCAGGGCCTCGCCGAAGCACACGGCCTTCGCCGCGATGACGTGCATGAGCGGGCCGCCCTGCGTGCCGGGGAACACGGCGGAGTCGATCGCCTTCGCGTGGGCCGCCTTGCAGAGAATGAGGCCGCCGCGCGGGCCGCGGAGGGTCTTGTGCGTCGTGGTGGTGACGAAATCGGCGTGCGGCACGGGCGAGGGATGCACGCCCGAAGCGACGAGGCCGGCGATGTGCGCGATGTCGGCGAAAAGATATGCGCCGACGCTGCGGGCGATCTCGCCCATGCGGGCGAAGTCGATGACGCGCGAGTAGGCGGAGGCGCCGACCGTGATCATCTTGGGCTTTTCGCGCAGGGCGACGGCGGCGAGCTCGTCGTAGTCGATCAGGCCGTTGTCCTCGCGGACGCCGTATTGGCAGAAGTTGTAGAGTTTGCCGGAGAAATTGGCGGGGTTGCCGTGCGTGAGGTGGCCGCCGTGGCTGAGGTTCATGCCGAGGAGCTTGTCGCCGGGCTGGAGGACGGCGGCGTAGACGGCGGTGTTGGCCTGCGCGCCGGAGTGCGGCTGGACGTTGGCGTGCTCGGCGCCGAAGAGCTGCTTCGCGCGCTCGATGGCGAGCGTCTCGACCTGGTCGACATACTCGCAGCCACCATACCAGCGCTTGGCCGGGTAGCCCTCCGCGTATTTGTTCGTCAGCACGCTGCCCTGCGCCTCGAGGACGGCCGGGTAGGTGAAGTTTTCGGACGCGATCAGCTCGATGTGATGCTGCTGGCGGGCGAGCTCGCCGGCGATGGCGGCGTGCAGGGCGGGATCGGAGGAGGCGAGGGGAGCGGAGTTGAGCGACATTGCGGAGACGAGCTTGGGTGTTGGGAGAGGGATTTCCAGCGCCGTGCGCGGAATAAGCGTCATGCGGGCCGGGCTACGATGTCCTTCAGGTAGGCGAGCAGGCTGGGAATCGCCTCCACCATCTCGTCGCGGCTTTGTTCGTAGTGCTTGAGCGAGCCGCCGAAAGGGTCGGCGATCTCGCGGTGGGCGCCGGCGGGCATGAAGTCGCGCACGAGGTGCAGCCGCGGCGGCACGGGCACGGCCTGCATCTCGATCAGGCGGATGTGCGAATGCGTCATGCAGAACACCGCGAGCGCGTCATCGAGCAGCGTTTGCGTGAGCGGCTGGGCGCGGTGGCCGGAGATGTCGATGCCGACTTTCTTCAGCGCGGTGACGGAGTTCTCCGACACGCGCTCGCCCGGCCGGGCGGCCAGGCCGGCGGAGAGGACTTTCAAACCCTGCAACGGTCCGGTCTGGGCGGCCAGCGCGTGGGCGAGCAGGCCTTCGGCCATCGGGCTGCGGCAGATGTTCGCCGTGCAAACGAGAAGGATGTGGCCGGGCGCGGGCATCCTCAGAGCGGTAAGCACTCGGCGGCGCGCTGCAAGCCAAAGGGCGGCCCGTGCGGCCGGCCGCGGCGCGGCTCAGCGCCGTTTCAGGGCGAGCAAGGCGCGGTGCAGGTGCACGGCCCGTTGCAGCACGCGGTCCGTGAGCACGGGCGCGGGCTCGGTCGTCTTGGGCGCGGCGGGATCGGGCGCGGGCGGCGGGGCGGCGTTGGGGTTGCCGTTGCGGAATTCCTTCACCAGCGCGGCTTCGTCGAAACGCTCCTTCTCGAACTTCCCCGAGAGCAGCGCGGCGAGCGGGATCTCCGGCGAAAGCGCCGCGTAAGCGCGGCGGTCCGTCTCGGCCGTCTGCGCCACCACCACGCCGGGCGCAGGCACGGAGCCGGCGACGCCGAGCGTCACGGCGCCTGCGGGCAGCCGTTCCAGGGGCTCGGTGAACGCGGCGGGCGTCTGCGGGCTGAGCAGGACAAAGAAAGGCACCTTGGCGGCGCGGGCGGCCAGCAACGCGCGCAGTTCTTCGGCCGCGGCTGGATCGGCGGCGGCGGTGTAGCGCAGATCGAGCACGAGCGGCTGGCCCGTGCGTGCCGCCAGTGCGGCATCGCCGAGATCGGCGGCCTGCGCGATGCGGGCGTAAGCGAGCCCCGAGCCGAGCTCCGCGAGTTCGAACCCGAAAACGGAGACCGTCAGGCAGCAAAAAACGAGGACCGCGCGGAGGGAGTTCATGGGCGGCGGAGTTGGCGCGCCCCGATGTCGCGGCGGAAGTATTTCGCGGTGCACTGGAGCGCGTCGCACGCCGCGTAGGCGCGGTCCGCGGCCTCGCGGAGCGTGGGCGCGAGGGCCGTCACGCCGAGCACGCGTCCGCCGTTGGTGACGATGTCGCCGGCGGCGTTGCGCGCCGTGCCGGCGTGGTAGATGAACGTTTGCGGCGGCAGCGCGGCAGGGAAGGTGATGACGTCGCCCTTCGGGAATTTTCCCGGATAGCCGCGCGCGGCGACGACGACGCACATCGCAGCCTCCGGCCGCACATCGAGCAGGAAACCCGCGAGGGTGCCTTGGGCGGCGCGCCAGAGCAGTTCGAGCACGTCGCTGCGCAGACGCGGCAGCACGACCTGCGTCTCCGGGTCGCCAAAACGCGTGTTGTATTCGAGCACGCTCGGACCGGAGGGCGTGAGCATGATGCCGATGAAGAGCGTGCCGCGGAAATCGATGCCTTCGCTCGCGATGGCGTCGACGGAGGGTTTGACGATCTCACGGTCGATGCGCGCGAGCAGCTCCGGCGTCACGACCTCCGCGGGCGAGTAGGTGCCCATGCCGCCGGTGTTGGGGCCGGTGTCGCCGTCGCCGATGCGTTTGTGATCCTGCGAAACGGGCAGGATGACGTAGTCGCGGCCGGACACGACGACGAGCAGCGAAGTCTCGTCGCCGACCATGCAGTCCTCGACGAGGATCTGGCTGCCGGCGGAGCCGAATTTGTTGCCCGCGAGCATGTCGTGCACGGCGGCCTCGGCTTCGGCGAGCGTCTGGGCGACGACCACGCCTTTGCCCGCGGCGAGGCCGTCGGCCTTGATGACGATCGGCGCGCCACGGTGGCGGATGTAATCGAGGGCCGGCGCGACCGCCGTGAAGATGCCGGCGGCGGCGGTCGGGATGTGATACTTCAGCAGGATCTGCTTGGTGAAAACCTTGGAGGCTTCGAGGCGGGCGCCGTCGGCCTTGGGGCCGTAGGCAGGGATGCCGGCCTTTTGCAGCGCGTCGACGAGGCCGAGCGAGAGCGGCACCTCCGGGCCGACCACGACGAACTGCACCTGCTCGCGCTGCGCGAGCTCCACGAGGCCGGCGATGTCGTCCGCGGCGACCGGAAAGCACGGCACGTCGAGGGCGATGCCGGCGTTGCCCGGGGCGCAGAGCACGCGCGGCGACGCCGGGGAGCGGAGCAGCGAGCGGACGAGCGTATGCTCGCGCCCGCCGGAACCGACGACGAGGACGGAGGACGGCAGGGAAGACATGGTCAGGGGTGATGGGTTAGGGGTGATGGGTCCAGGGAGGAAGGGTTTTTTATCCAAACCCAAACCTATGACCTATTGCCGATGACCCATCGTCAGGCGGGCCTCAGAGCACTTGCAGCGTCTTGCGGTAGAATTTGACGACGTCGTCGGGGTTCTCGGTGAAGAGCACGTAGTCCTTCATCCACGCGGGGGCGCGTTTCTCGGCGATCATGAGGTCGAGCTGGCGCTTGAGGTCGTGCCAGAAACCGGAGCCGTAGAAGACGTAGGGCGTGCGCGGGCGGATGCCGAGCTTGAGGTTGCAGAGCTCGATGCCGATCTCCTCGAGCGTGCCGACGCCGCCGACGTTGAAGATGCAGAAATCGGCGACTTCGAACCATTTTTGGCGGAAGTGGCGCGAGGTCTCTTGGAAGGTGTTGAAGAAATCCACGCCGAGCTCGGGCGGCTGGGCTTCGAGTTCGAGGAAGCAGGCGCCGGTGAGCGCGCCCTTGGAGCGGGCGGTCTCGGTGGCGAGGCGCATGACGCCGCCGCCGCCGCCGGTGAGCACGCCGATGTTGGGGCCGACGAAGGCGCTGAGCTGCTCGACGAGCGAGGAGATGCGGCTGGTGTCGTCGGTGTTGAGGCTCACGGCGGAGCCGTAGAAGGCGAGGATGGGGCTCTCCTGGAATTTCTTCGCCATCTCCTCACGCACGAAGAAGCCGTGGCCCTTCTTGTAGGTGTGGAGGTAGAGGTCGTTGGTCTGGTCGTCGTGCCAGTAGACGGGGATGCCGAGGGAGTTGAAGGTATCGAGGCGGGCGTGGGCGTTGGAGGAGAGAAAATAGCCGTGCGTGCGCGAGGCCTTGCGGAAGATGATGCGGCGGAGCTTCAGGTCGCCGAGGCGGGTGATGAGCTCCATGTGCTCGAGCAGGTCGGGGAAGTAGTCGGCGACGAGCGTGTCGGCGTCGGCGGGGGCGCTGTCGAGGGCCTCGACGAGGGTCTGCGCGCCGAGTGGGCAGGCGCCGCCTTCGGCGAGTTTCTTCAGCTCTTCCTCGTTGGCGCGGATGAGGACGGAGCGGTTCTCGATCGTGGCGCTCTGGCCGCGGACGGTGATCTTGGTTTTGGGGCGGGC
>JAMPXH010000042.1 GCA_023701285.1 Candidatus Didemnitutus sp. | reverse complement strand
TCGGCCGTGGGACTGGTAGTAGTAGCTGCTCACGGCCAAGTGCAGCAGCCCGCACACTCGCGCGACGCCGACGGGATACGCTTCGGTGAGGTAATCCGTGGCGGCGCGACGGGCGGCGGGCTCTACCAGTTTTTTGAGTTCACGTCCTTGAGCATCCGGATGTCGAGCGCCTGGTCGGCGACGATTCTTTTCAGCTCGTTGTTCTCACGCTCGAGCTGGCGCAGCCGCGCCAGCTGGCTCGGCTCAAGCCCGCCGTAGCGACTCTTCCAGCGGTAGAACGTGCCGCTGGCGATGCCGTGCTGGCGCAGGAGTTCGGGCAACGGTTTGCCCAGCTCCGCTTCCTTCAAGATCCCGAGGATTTGCTCCTCGGTGTGATGCTTCTTCATGGTCCGGGTGGTTTGGTATTTCACCCGGCTCTCTCACTCAAGCCACTCCAGTTTCAGGGGGGCAGGTCAGCGCCTTCTCCGCTCAGCATCTCCCGTAGTTCAAATGGGCCCACTCCACGCTCGCCCGAGCGTGTCTCATCGGTGACAATCGGCAGAAGAAGATGAACTTGCTAACCAAACTCATGTTCGCGTTCGCCGTGGTCTTTCTGACGGGTTGCGCGACAAAGATAACACGACAGAGCCGGCCGGCGGGATTTGAGCTCGTCTCGACCGTAAACACGCAAGTGCGCTATGTTGGCGTCTTACGGAGCGTAAACCTGCCGGCAGCGTTCTTCGAATTTACGTGGGAAGACGAAAGCTACTGGTATTACGAGAATGCACAAATCGAGCTCTCTGTCGAAGACTCTAAAAAGAGAATATGGAGTGGTCCGGGAGGTTTCGCTGTGCGAAAATTCTACGATGAAATTGCTCTCTTCACATACCAAAAGAAAGAGACTTTGATTCAGCGCGGCGCTGGCGAATTGGTGGTCGCTTTTTCCACAAGGCGAAACGGCATGATTGTTTCCTTTGAATTTATGGTGATCCCGAATGAGATCGCATTGGCGCTCAAACCGCGAGGCGCTGTCAAACTATGAAGAAAACCGATCCAGCGCATCACAGCGCAACGCGCTTCGCGCGTGGCTGACTGCTGGGGCGGCCCAAAGGGGCCATGGCTTGACTCTTGACAAATCGCCTCCGCGGCGGGGCTCCCAAGTTGCGCGGGAATGAGGCCGCGGCGGATGGAGCCGAAGCAGCCGGTATGATCATGTCACGCAGGTGGCGCCCTTCAGGAGGGCGCGCATGGCATTACCGGAAGCGATGCGCCCGCACCGGCGCATCGCCGGTCGGCAACCTCATTGCGGCGATGACTGGACGATCTTCAACCGGAAGATGAGGTTCGGGTTGCCGGTGACGGGGACCGTGGCGCGCCAGGTCTCGGTCGGGCCGTTGGCGGTGCGCGTGGCGGGGACATCCGTCCACGTCGTGAGGTTGGCCGACGCCTGCACCGTGTAGGTCACGTCGCTGCGGTCCGCCGGGCGCGTGTAGGTGAAGGTCCACTCGCTGGCGCTCGCGGCCACGGTGGGGACGTTTGCGTTGCTCGCGACGCGCGGATCGAGGCCGAGCGCGTATTCCACGAGGTTGCTGAAGCCATCGCGGTCAAAGTCGGCGTTCGGGCCGGTGAGCGTGAGATTCTCGATCTCTGCGGGCGTGAAGTTCTCCACCAGCCACGCGGCGAAGCCCGCGGTGACGGTGAAGCTGCGCAGCACGGGCTCGGCGGGGAGCCACGAAGCGTTGCCGGGCTGCGTGGCGCGGATTGTGACCGTGCCCGTGCCGAGGAGCGTGAGCTGGTTGCCACTCACACTCGCCTCGCCGGCCACGACTTCGAACACGACGGCGAGCCCGGAGCTGCTCGTGGCGTTGAGCGTGATCGGCGCGGCGCCGAACGGGACGTCGGGGAGCGCGGCGAACGTGATCGTCTGCGGCGCAGCGGTGAGGTGAGCCGGCGTGAGCTGGCGGACGAGGTGATTGTTGACGTCGGCGACGAAGGCGGTGCCGTCGGACTTCAATGCGACACCGAACGGCGTGCTGAACCGCGCGGCGAAGCTCGTGCCATCGGCGCCGCCCGTAATGCCGCCGGCGACGGTCGTCACGGTGCCGTCGGCCGCGCGGCGACGGATCGCGCCACCGCCGATCTGGGTGATGAGCAACCGGCCGGAGGCATCGACCGCGAGATCCATCGGACTGGAGAAGCGCGCCGTGGCGCTGTCGCCGTCGAGGATGCCCGCGCTGCCGGGGAAACCGGCGAGCGTGGTGACGACACCGGCGGAGGTGATGCGGCGCAGGGTGTGATTGTCGGTATCGGCCACGTAGATGACGGCGGAGCTGTCGACGGCGACGCCGCGCGGGGCGTTGAAGCGCGCGGCGCTCCCCGTGCCATCGGCGAAACCGGTCTGGCCGGCGGAGCCGGCGAGTGTGGTGACGGTGCCGGTGTTGGTGACGCGGCGGATCGTG
The DNA here is from genome assembly GCA_023701285.1 of Candidatus Didemnitutus sp. Classification (GTDB taxonomy): domain Bacteria; phylum Verrucomicrobiota; class Verrucomicrobiia; order Opitutales; family Opitutaceae; genus Didemnitutus. The sequence goes on along the minus strand of JAMPXH010000042.1, from coordinate 27,163 downwards.
TGATTGCCGAAATCGGCGACGAGAAGCGTGCTGCCTCCGTTCGTCACCGGATCGACGGCCAGATCGACGGGCGTGCTGAACCGCGCCGTCGTGCCGCTGCCGTCCGCACTGCCAGCCGTGCCGGCGAGACCGGCGATGGTCGTGACGACGCCGGCGGAGGTGATCTTGCGGATGGTGTGGTTGCCCGCATCGGCGACGTAGAGCGTGTCGAGCGCGTCGAGGGCGATGCCCGCAGGCGAGTTGAACCGCGCGGTGGCGGCGTTGCCATCGGCGGTGCCGGCCTGGCCGGGCGAGCCGGCGAAGGTCGTGACGGCGCCGGCGGGCGTGATCTTGCGGATGACGTGGTTGCCGGTGTCGGCAACGTAGAGATTGCCAAGCGAGTCAGCGGCCACGCGATAAGGCAGGTTGAAGCTCGCGGCGGTGCCGGTGCCGTTCGCCGTGCCGCTGAGGCCGGAGGTGCCGGCGAAGGTCGAGACGACGTAGGCGTAATCGAGCGCGAGGCGCACGGCGCCGTTGCCCGCGCCGTTGACGTCGACCGCAAACCGGTAAGTGGTGCCCGCGACGGCAACGAACTGCACGCGGCTGCCACCGCCCGCGGTGGTGTCGTCGTTCTCCGCCACGAGTGCGAGGGAGCCGAGGGCGCCGCCGGTGTAGGCAGCGAGACGCGTGTCGACGGTGGAGCCGGTGGTCTCGACGATGACGGTGCCGTTGGCGGGCGCAGTCCAGGCCCACCAGAGCGAGCGCGCGGCGGCGGCGCCGGCGTGCGCGGGCTCGCCGGCCTCGGCGGAGGCGACGGAGGGGAACGCCGTGGCGCTCGCGCTCAAGCCCATGAGCGTGGCGGCGGCGGCGAACGCGTCGTTAGCCGGCGCGGCGGCGAGCGTGAGCGCGGCGGCGCGACTGGTGACGGTGCCGTTGGCGTTCGTGACGACGACGTCGTAGTTGGCGACGTCGGCGGCGGAGACGTTGGCGAGCGAGAGCAAGGGGCTGGTCGCGCCGGGGAGGTTGGTGCCGTTCTTGCGCCACTGGTAGGTGGGCGCGGGCTGGCCGGCGGCCACGACGACAAAGCTGGCAGTTCCGCCGGCGGCGACGGATTGATCGGCGGGCTGCGTGCTGACGAAGGGCGCACGGGGGCCGGCCTGACGCAGGCCGACGGTGACGATGTGCATGCTGGCGCTGCCGATGTAGAGGTAGCCGCCGGCGTCCATCACGATGCCGGTCGGGTGCGCGAAGTAGGCGTCGCCGGCCGTGCCGTTGAGGTGCGCGGCTTCACCGGGGTGGCCGCCGAGCGTGCGGACCTCGCCGGCGAGCGTGACCTGGCGGATGACGTGGTTGAGCTGATCGGCGACGTAGAGGTTGCCCTGCGGGTCGATGGTGAGCTGGGACGGGCGGTTGAAGCGCGCGGCGCTGCCGGCGCCGTCGGCGTAACCGATGTCGCCGTTCTGGTGGCCGACAAAATAGGAGGCGACGCCCTCCGGCGTGATCTTGCGGATATCGGCGCTGTCGGAGACGTAGACGTTGCCGGCGGCGTCGACGGCGAGGCCCCAGGGCGTGTTGAAGTAGCGCGGGAGGTTGCCGACCGTGTTGGCCGTGCCGGCGAAGGTCGTGACGACGCCGGCCTGTGTGATCTTGCGGATGGTGCGGTTGCTGTAGTCGGAGACGTAGAGGTTGTTCGCCGCGTCGACAGCGAGATTGACCGGCGTGTTGAAACGCGCGGCGGCGCCGGTGCCGTCGGTCGTGCCCGTGGAGGCGGCGGTGCCGGCGAGTGTGGAGACAGCCGCGGTGGAGATCACGATCTTGCGGATCGTGTGGTTGCTCGTGTCGGCCACGAAGAGGTTGCCGAGCTTGTCGGCGACGATGCCGAAGGGGCGGTTGAAGCGCGCGGCGGCGCCGGTGCCGTTGGCGCTGCCGGAGGAGCCGGCGGTGCCGGCGAAGGTCGTGACGGCGCCGGCGGGAGTGATGCGGCGGATGACGTGGTTTTCCGAGTCGGCGATGTAGAGGTTGCCGGCGGCGTCGGAGGCCATGGCGATGGGCGCGTTGAAGCGCGCCTGCGTGAGCGTGCCGTTGGTCGAGCCGGCGGTGTTGCTGGCGCCGGCGTGGAGCTGGAACGCGAAGTTGTAGCCGAGGCTGAGCTTGAAGTCGCCCGTGGCGCCGGCCACGCCGTCGACGGCAATATGCACGGTGCTGCCGGCGGCGATGGTGAAGCGGAGCTTGCTGAACTTCGCGCCGGGCTCGCTCGTGTTTTCGCCGATGAGGCGGAGCGTGCCGAGCGTGTCGCCGTCGTAGAGCGCGAGGCGCGTGTCGAAGGTGCTGCCAATGGTGTCGAGGTAAACATCGCCGCTGGCGGGCGCGGTCCAGGTGAACCAGACGGAGCGTGCGGCGGGAGCGCCGCCGTGGGCGGGCTCGCCGGTCTGCGCGGTGGCGGCGTAGTTGTAAGTGGAGAGCGTGAACTCGCCGCCGAGGATGCGGGCGCGGGTGCCGAAGGAATCGTTGGCGGGGAGCGGGAGGATCTCGACGGTGGCGGCCTCGCTGGTGGCGGTGCCGTTGGCGTTGGTGGCGACGACGGTGTAGCTGCCGCTGTCGGCCGGTTGCGCGTCGGCGAGCGTGAACGTCGCCGCGGTGGCGCCGGCGATCGGCGTGCCGTTGCGGCGCCACTGGTAGGTGGGGAAGGGATTGCCGATGGCGCCGGCGGTGAGCGTGAAGGTGCTGCCGGCGATGATGCGGACCGACTGGGGTTGGAGCGTGATGTCGGGGGCGGAGGGCGCGCTGGTGATGATGCCGCGGCGGAGGACGTGATTACCCTGGTCGGCGACGTAGAGGCGGCCGTTGGCATCGAAGGCGATCTGCGAGGGTCCGTTGAATTTCAAGCCGAGGCCGGTGCCGTTCACGTGCCCGTTGCCGTTGCCGCCGGCGAGCGTGAGGACGTAGCCGGCCGGCGTGATCTGCCGCAGGGCGCTGTTGTAATAATCCGCGACGAGGATGGAGCCATCCGGCAAGGCGGTGACGCCGTTGGGGCGGTTGAACCTGGCTGCGGTCGCGGCGCCGTCGATGTAACCGCCGCTGCCCAGCTGGCCGGCCAGCGTGGTCACGGCCCCATCGGGCGCGATCTTGCGCACCGCGTAGTTGTTGAAATCGGCCACGTAAAGATTTCCGGCCGAGTCCACGGCAATGCCTTCGGGCGAGTTGAAGCGGGCCGCGGTGCCGGTGGCGTCCACGGCGCCGGAAGTGCCTTTCAGGCCGGCGACGGTGGTGACGGCGCCGCCCGGCGTGATCTTGCGCACGGCGTGGTTGCCGAATTCCGCGACGTAGAGATTGCCCGCCGCATCGAACGCGAGGGCGACGGGGCCGTTGAAGCGGGCGCTCGTGCCGGTGGCGTCGGTCGTGCCGGAAGCCGCGCTGGTGGGACCGGCGAAGGTGCTGACCGCACCGGCCGGCGTGATGCGCCGGATGGCGTGGTTGCTCGCGTCGGCGACGTAGATGTTGCCGTCCGGACCGACGACGATGCCGGCGGGGTTGTTGAAGCGGGCCGAGGTGCCGGTGCTGTTGGTGTAAGCGGCGGAGCCCGGCGAACCGGCAAAGGTCGTGACGGTGCCGTCGGCAGCGACCTTGCGGATGGTGTGGTTGTTCAGGTCGGCCACGTAGACGTTGCCCAGGTTGTCGGGCGCGGAGGCGTTGAGGCGGTTGAAGCGCGCGGCGGTGCCGACGCCGTTGGTATTTCCTGAGGTGCCCGCCAATCCGGCCAAGGTGCTGAAGTTGTAGGTGAACGACAGGTGAAGCACGATGTCGCCGGTGGCACCATACTCGCCATCGACCGCGAGCCAGTAGGTCGTGCCCTCGACGGCGGTGAACATCACCGCGTTGGAGCGGATCGTGGCTCCCGTCGGCACCGGTGTCTGCCCCTGTGCCACCAGAGCGAGATTCTGCAAGCTGCTGCCGGTGTAGATGCCAAGCAGCGTGCTGACGGAACTGCCCGCCGTGTCCGCGATGACCGCGCCGGAAGCCGGCGCGGTCCAGCGGAACCAGACGGAGGCACCGCCGGTCACGGAATTGATGACCGGTTCGCCGGATTCGCGCGTGGCGCCAGCGTTGGTGCCGATGAAGGAAGGCGCGGCGCCGGAGAGTTGGGTCGCGTTGGCGAAGGCGTTGTTGGCCGGACGCTCGTTGACGGTCAGCGTGGCCGGATCGGACTCGACGCTGCCGGCGCTGTTGGTGACCGTCACGCGGTAGTCGCCGCTCGCGGTGGTCACGAGATTCGTGAGGGTGAGCGCCGGGGTGTTGGAGTTCGAGATCGCGACGTTGTTGCGCGTCCACGCGTAGGTGAAGCTAGTCGGGATGCCGAGGGCTGTGACCGAGAGCGTAACGCTGTCGCCGGTGAAGGCGGTGCGCGAAGCCGGAGCCGATGTGATTTTCGGGGGGAGCGGGGTGGTGCCGGCATAAAGGCGCACCACCCGCGCGTTGTTGGTGTCGGCGAGATAGCCGCCATTGGGGCCGAATACGATGCCGCGCGGGGTCGAGAATCGCGCTTGGTCAAGGAAGCCGTCGGCCAAGCCACCGTTGTCAGTATTGCCCAGAACCGTGATCACTTCACCCGAGGTGGTAATGCGGCGCACGCTGTTGGCATCCGTGACCAACAACGAGCCAGCCGGCTCGGCGACGATGAATTGCATGAGCTGGAACTTCGCGACTCCAAGTGCGCCATCCGTGGAGCCGCTGCTAAAACGTGTGCCCGCTAATGTCGTTACTGATCCGTCAGGGGCAACTTTCCGCACAGCCCGCATACCGCTATCCGCGACGTAGAAATAGCCATCGGAGCCCAGGGTGATATCGTAGGGTGCACTGTAGCGGGCTCCGAGAGCAGAGCCGTCGTGAATGCTGCTGGTGGCCGACGCGCCGCTGCCGGAGAAATCGGTGACCTCACCGGTCGCGAGCGCAAGCTTGCGGATTTTGCGGCTACCGAGGTCGGCAATGAAGAGATTCTCGCCGGCGGTATCGAGCGTCAGGCCGTAAGGGGCGTTGAAGCGCGCGGCGCTACCAATGCCGTTGGTATTTCCTGCCAAGCCGGCAGAGCCGGCAATCGTCGTCACCGTGCCGTCCGTGGCGATGCGGCGGATCGTGTGGTTGCTGGTCTCGACGACGTAAAGCGTGCCATCAGCGGCGCGGGCGATACCGCGCGGGTTGTTGAAGCGCGCGGCGGCACCGACACCATCCGTGCTGCCGGACACGTTGGCGGCGCCGGCGACAACCGTCATCTCGCCCGACGCAGAGATCCGCCGGATGGTGTGGTCGAGGCTGGTGAACCAGACATTGCCCGAGGAATCCTGAGTGATACCATTGGGCGAAAAGCCCGAGGTCGTGACAAACGCGGTGGAGAGAAGTGCAGGCTGGATGCGCAGCGCGACGATGCCAGTGGTGCCCGCGCGACCGTCGATGGCGATTTGGTAGGTGGTGCCCGCCACTGCAGCGAAGGTTGCCTTGGGAAAACCCGTGCCTTGCAAGACGAGCGCACCAAGTGTGTTTCCGGTGTAGACGGCGATCATGGCGTCGAAGGACGAGCCGAGCGTATCGACCATGAAGTAGCCGCTGCTCGGTGCCGTCCACGACCACCACACCGAGCGGTTCGACTCCGCTTCGAAGTGCACGGGCTCGCCGGCCTCGCTGGTGGCGGAGAAGTTGTTGCCGGTCGTCTGGACATTTTCACCGGTGAGCACGATGCGGTCGGCGAAGGCGTTGTTCACCGCCTGCGGCGTGACGCCCAGGGTCCAGGAGGAGCTGAGCGCGGTGCCGGCGGAGTTGGTGAGTTCGACGGTGTAGGTGCCGGCATCGCTGACTTGGACGGACGGGATCGTCAGCGTGCCGGTGTTGGTGGTGGCGACGAGATTGCCGTCGCGGCGCCAGGCGAATTGCGGCGCCGGCGCGCCGAGGTAACCGACCGTGAAGGTCACGGCCGTGCCTCCGAGCACGACCTGGTTCGCCGGCACGGTCTGAATCACCGGCGCCTGCGGTTCGTAGCTCGGCGCGAGGCGGCGGATGACATGGAGGCCGGAGTCGGCGACGTAGAGCGTGCCGTCGGAGGCGAGGGCGATGCCTTGCGGGGAGATGAACCGCGCGTCCGGCCCGGTGCCGATCGCAAGACCGCTGCTGCCCGCCAAGCCGACGAGGGTGGTCGCGCGGCCTTCGGACGTGAGACGGCGGACGACGCGGTTGCCGTCGCTGAAGAAGACATTCCCGTTCGCGTCGGCGGCGAGCGCGTTGACGACGCCGTAGCCAACCCCTTGGCCGATGCCGTCGACGGGCACGCTGTAATAGGGGCTGCCGGCGAAGGTCGTGACCTCGGCGGTGGCGAGGTCGATGCAGCGGATGCGGCGGACGTTGGTGTCGTAGAGGTAGAGTTTGCCGTCGGCGCTCGCGGCCAGCGCGCGCGGGCTGGAGAAGCGCGCGGCCGCACCGGTCGCATCGAGATACTCCGGCTGCCCGGCGGTGCCGGCGAACGTCGTGACCACGCCCGCCAGCGTGACGCGCCGGATGGTGTGGTTGCCGGAATCCACGACGTAGAGGTGTCCGTCGGAGCCGTAGGCGATGCCGCGCGGCGAGTTGAAGAGTGCGGCGGCGCCGGTGCCGTCGGTCGAGCCGATCGTGCCCGCCGTGCCGGCGAGCGTGGTGACGACGCCCGCGGGCGTGATCATGCGGATGACGTGAGTGCTTTGGTCGACCGCGTAAAGGTTGCCGCTCGGATCGACCGCGAAGCCGGCGAGGGACGTGAAGCGGGCGTCGGAGCCCGTGCCATCCGTGCTGCCCAACTGGCCGGTCGCGCCGGCGAGCGTGGTGACGACGCCGGCGGGCGTGATCTTGCGGATCGTGCGGTTGTTGTTGTCGAAGACGTAGAGGTTGCCCGCGGCGTCGCGTGTCAGCGGGCCGGGGCCGGAGAAGCGCGCGGCGGCGCCGGTGCCGTCCGTGCTGCCGGACGCGGATGTCGTGCCGGCGAAATCGGTGGCGGTGAGCGCGTAGGCGACGTTGAGGCGCAGGATGCCTTGCGCTGCCTGCTGGGCGTCGACGACGAAATGATAAGTCGCGCCGGCGAGCACGTTGAGGTGGAGGCGCGCGGCGTCGCCGATGAGACCGAGCGACGGATTCTGGTAGGCGCCGGACGAGGCGACTCCGAGCGGGATCAACGCGCCGGGCGAGGCGCCCTGGTAAGCGCCGAGGAAATTGAGGATCTCGCTGCCGGCGGTGTCGGCGACGATGACGCCGTCGTGCGGCGCGGTCCATTTCCACCACAGCGTGCGGCCGCCCGCGCTGGCATGGAGGACGGGCTCGCCGCTCTCGCGCGTGGCGCCGTAGTTGTAGCTCGCGGAAGAAGCGCTCGCACCGGTCAATTCGTCGGCCGAGGCGAAAGCATCATTCGCCGGCACCGGCACCACGAACACGGACACCGCGGGCGGTGTGAGCGTGCCGGAGGCATTGCTGACCGTGACGCTGTAACTGGCGCTGTCGGCCATTTGCGCCGGCGAGAAAACGAGATCGGGCTCCGTCGCGCCGGGGATGGGCGTGCCGTCCTTGCTCCATTGGTAGGCCATCGTCGGGCCACCGTAGGCGCGCACGGAGAGCGTGTGCGCCGTGCCTTCGGCGACGACCGCGCCGGCCGGGGCGGTGTTGAGCATGGGCGCGATGGCGAGGTTCGTCGGCTGCGCGCGGCGCACGGAGCGCTGGGCGGTGAACCAGAGGTTCTCCGACGGGTCGAGGGTCAGACCGAAGGAACCGGGGGAGTTGGCGAGCAGGCCGTCGCCGTCGACGTAGGTCTGGCTGGAGTAAGGGTTGCCCACGATCCGGCTCACCACGCCCTGCGGCGAGACGCGGTAGATGCTGGTGTAGTAGTTCGGGTCGGCGAGGTAGGCGTTGCCGGCCGCATCGATGGCGGCGACGCGCGCGGAATACGGCAGGCGGCCTGACTCGGGGACGACGGTGGTGACGGCGGCATTGCTCAGGTTGATGGCGCGCAAGATCGCGTAGCTGCTGCCGGATTGCGTGAAATAGAGCGTCGTGCCGCGGATCGCGATCGAGCTGGGGGAACTCAGTTGCGCCGCCGTGCCGGTGCCGTCGAGCAGACCGGCCGTGCCGGAGCCGGCGTAAGTGGAAACCGCGCCCGCGGCGGTGACGCGGCGGATGACGTGGTTGCCGGTGTCGGTGACATAGACGTTGCCCGAGGTGTCGACGGCGACGGCCGTGGGGAAATTGAAACGGGCGGAGGCGCCGCTGGCGTTGGTGAATCCGCTGTTGCTCTCGCCCGCGCCGCCGGCGAGGAGCGAGACGGCGCCAGCCGGAGTGATCTTGCGGATGGAGTGGTTCCACGAATCGGCGACGTAGAGGTTGTTGCTCGCGTCGATGGCGATGCCCTGCGGCTGGCGGAAAGCGGCCGCCGCACCGGTGCCGTTGGCGTAGTTGTAGTTGCCCGCGGTGCCGGCGAAGGTCGTGACGACGCCGGCGGGAGTCATCTTGCGGATAGTGTGATTCTGGCTGTCGGAGATGAGGAAGTTGCCGCTGCTGTCGCGCACGATGCCGAAGGCATTCTGGAAACGTGCCTCGGCGCCGGTGCCGTCGGTCGTGCCACCGCCGCCATACCATTCGGTGCTGTTGCCCGCGATGGGGGCGATGACATAGGCGTAGCCGAGGCTGAGGCTCGCGAGCCCGGACGGCGGCGTGCCGGCGGACTCGAGCGCGATCTGATAAGCGGTGCCAGCCGTGGCAGCAAAGGTGACGCGCGCCACTCCGTTCGAGTGCGCGTAGGCCGGCGCCGGCGCGACCGGCGCGAGCGCATCGAGCGCGGTGCCCGTGTAAACCTTCAACCCGGTGCCGCTCGCGGCCATCGTGGCGTCGAGCGTGACGAATCCGGTCGCGGGCGCGGTCCAGGTCCACCACAGCGAGCCGGTGCCGGCGGGCTGATGCGCGGGCTCGCCAGACTCACGCGTGGCGCCGATGAAGGAAACGGAGGCGGACGGCGTCGTGCCGGTGAGCGTGGCGCGCGTCGCGAAGGCGTCGTTGGCCGGTGGAGGCACAAGCGTCAGCGTGGCGGTGGCGGAGGTGGCGGAGCCGAGGTTGTTCGTGACGACGACGCTGTAATCCGCCGCATCGGCCGCCGCGAGGCCGGCGAGCGTGAGCGATGGACCGCCGGCACCGGGGAGCACGGTGCCGTTCTTGCGCCACGAATAGGTGGGAGCCGGCAAACCGTAGGCGGTGACCGTGAAAGTGACCGAGCCGCCGAGCGCGCCACTCTGGGATTGCGGCGGCACGGCGATGAGCGGCGCGAACGGCAAACCGGCCGGCACGATGCGGCGGATCTGAAAGCCATCGCCGACCAGCACGGTGCCGTCGATCGCCCGCGCCAGACTGTAAGGCTGGGAAAAACGCACGAAGCTCCCGACGCCGTCGACGTAGCCCGCCGACGAGTTCGCCAGGCCGGCCACGGTCACGACCGTGCCGTCGGGCGCGACGCGCCGGAGCGCGCGGGTGTATTCCATCACGTAAAGATATCCATCGTCGGCCACGATCAGGCTGACGGCGCTCGAGTAGAAACGCGCGACCGCGGCGGGCCCGTCCACCGCGCCGCCCTGCGTCTTGCTGCCGGCGAAGGTCGTCACCACACCCTGCGGCGTGACGCGGCGGATCGCCGAGTTGCCCTGCTCCGTCACATAGAGGTTGCCGGCCGCATCGAGCGCGAGGCGGCTGGGCCAGCGGAAGCGCGCGGTGTCCCCCACCCCATCCGCCGAGCCCTCGAAGCCACCGCGTCCCGCCAAGGTCGAGACCATGCCGTCGGGCGTGATCTTGCGGATGACGTGGTTGGACCGGTCGGCGACGAACACCGTCCCCGTGGCATCGACGACGATCCCCTGCAGGTCGGCGAACAACGCCTGCGCGCCCGGGCCGTCCCGGTAGCCCGACTGGCCGGTGACGCCCGCGAGCTGCGTCGACGCCCCGGACGGCAACAGCCGCTGGATCGTGTGGCTCGTGGTCCCGTAATAGATCAACCCGCCCGGCGCGATGGTCAGCTGCGTGGCAAAGCTGTTGCCATTGCTCAACGGGGCGAAATTCACCGGAAAGCTATCCGTCGCTCCATACCGGTAGACGTTGTAGGAATCGGACCAGAAATAAGTGCCTGAAGCATCCTGCGCCAAACCGGTCGAGGCCTGTTGCACGGAGGTCAGACCGTTGATGCCGACGACGGCCGCCTCGGACGTCGGCTGCGCGTGTGTCGCGGCAACACCGAGCACCAGTCCTGCGACGGCCAAGACCGGCAGGCGCCAGCCAGCTGCAATACGAAAAAAGGCGCAGCCAACCCCGCGCATGGAAAACGGGTGCATTTCAAGCATGCCGCCACAGTGTTGCGCTCCCTCCCCGGCACAAGCGGGCAAATCTCAGGGAATCCCCCAATCTGCATCTTCGCCGGAGGGACGATGCTCCGGTGCAGTCATGGTCAAGCCGTTCGGCCCTGGCGGCCCGACGCGAGGAACCTGCGACCAAGGCCGCAATCTACGGGCTCAGCCCCTGCCCGCGCACCCAAACCGCCGCGCGGGCGACGAGGGCGTTCGCGTGCGGCAGGCCGAGCTTCAGCTTGATGCCCTCGCGGTGCGACTCGACGGTCTTCACGCTGACGCCCAGCCGCGCGGCGATTTCCTGCGTGGAGCGTCCGAGCCCGAGCTCGCGGAAAACCTGCAGCTCGCGCTCGCTGAGCGCGGCGATTTCGTCGAGCGGCTCGACCGCCGGCCGCGGCACGCGACCGCGGGCCGCCACGACCTTCAGCGCCGCCACGATCGACTCCGGCCCCGAACGCTTCGAGAGAAACGCATCCGCCCCCGCCTGCAACGCGCGCGGCTGATACGTGGCCTCGTCGAGCATCGACAGCACCACGATGCGCAGCAGCGGGAAATCCCGCCGGAGCTCGCGCACGAGTTTCAAGCCGTCGTCCTCGCCCAGCAGCAGGTCCACCACCGCGATCTCCGGCTGGTGCTGCGCCGCGAGCTCGCGCGCGCTGCGGATGTCACCCGATTCCGCGCAGACCACGAAGGCCGCATCGGCGCGCAACACCGCCGCGACCCCCGCACGAAAGAGCGGGTGGTCGTCGATCAGCAGGAGGCGGATGGGCGTCGGCTGTCCGGTCATGGGCGTCGGCTTCGCAATCAGTCCAGCAGGGCCATTTCCACAAGCTCATTCTCCGGACCACCGCCGCGCCAGCCCGGCTTGCACCTGCCGCCAGCCGGCCTGCACCGCACCGGCATCGCCGCGCTCGGCGGCGGACACGACGTCCGCGCAGGCCTGCAACAGAGCCGCATCGCCCACCGCCGCCGCGCTGTTGGCCAGGTGATGCGCCGCCGCGCGCGCCGCCGGCCAATCGCCCGCCGCCACGGCTGTGGCCAGCTTGTCGCGCTGCGGCAGCGCCTCCGCGCGAAAACCCGCCGCCAGTTGCTCCCGCCAACCGGCCGCGTCCGCCGGCGCCGTCCGGACGGCGCCCGGACGCTGCGGCCCGGTCACGGCGCGCAACAGGTCGCCTTGCGCGACCGGCTTCGTGAGGAAGGTGTCCATGCCCGCCGCGAGCGCCGCCTCGCGTTCGCGTTCGCCCGCATGGGCGCTCGCCCCGACGAGCCGCACCCGCGGCAGCAGCTGGCGCAGCCGCGGCGCCAGCTCGATGCCGCCGAGTCCCGGCAACGCGAGGTCGAGGATCGCCACGTCGACGTTGCCGTGCCGCGCCGTGGCGAGCGCGGATTCCGCCGTGGCCGCCACGCTGCAGGTCGCGCCGGCAGCCTGCAACATGGCCACGAACAGGTCGCGGATCAGCGCGTTGTCGTCGACCACCAGCACGCGGCAACCGGCCAAGTCAGGCACCGCCGCCTCCGGCGCGGGCAATTCCTCCGCGGCGGCCGGCTCCGCGACGACGCTCGCCGTGAAGATCGAGCCGCTGACGCCGTCGCTCGCCACCGCCACGTCGCCGCCCATCGCGCGCGCGAGCGCCGCCGTGAGCGCGAGGCCGAGGCCCGTGCCCTCCTTGTGCGCCGTGGCTTCGAGCCGTGAAAACGCCGTGAACAACCGCGCCCGCCCTTCCGGGGTGATGCCCGGCCCCGTGTCCTCCACCGCGAGCACCAGCCGCACCGCCGCCGGGCCCGCCGGCTCGGCGCGCAGCCGCACGTCGACCCGGCCGCGGTCGGTGAACTTCACCGCGTTGCCGGCGAGGTTGGACACGATCTGGCGCAGGCGCTCGCCGTCGAGCCGCACCGCCGCCGGCACCGCGTCCGCGGCATGGAACGTCAGGGCCAGCCCCTTCGCCTCCGCGCGCACGCGCAACCCCTCGACGACCGCGCGCACCACGGCGGCGGGCGCGACGACGCGCGGCGCGAGCCGGAACGTGCCGGCCTCGATCGCGCCGAGGTCGATCAAGTCGTTGACGAGGCGCGTCATCAATTCGCCATGCTGCCGCACCGCCGCGAGCCAGGCCTCCGCCTGCGCGTCCCCGCCCACGCGCCCGCGCAGCAGTTCGCCGTAGCCGAGCAGGCTTTGCAGCGGCGTGCGCAGTTCGTGGCTCACGGTGGCGAGGAAGGCGGACTTCACCCTGCTCGCCTCCGCCTGCACCGCCGCCGCGCGCACCGCCTGCTCGCGCTCGCGCTCCGCCCGGCGCTGGAACAGCAGCGTGCCGCCGAGCAGCAGCCCGAGCGCCGTGACGAGCAGCGGCCCCGAGCGCCACTTCCGCTCGATGCTCTGGAAAAATTCCTCCTGCTGGAACTCGAGCCAGCCCAGCATGCGCCCGTCGGGCGCGCGCACCGCCGCGCGGCAGTAATACGGCGCCCCGATCTCCGGCACGGGCGACACCTCCACGAGGTTGCGCGCCGCCGCCCAGTCCGCCGCGTCGGCCGGCGTCAGCCGGCGGAGCACCTCCACCATGCCCGGCTCCGGCAGCGAGTGGCTGGAGGCCAGCGCGAAAAGCCAGCCGTCGCTCGCGACGACCAGCCGCGCACCGCGGATGAACGGCGTCGCCCGCCGCTCGCGCAACAGCACGCGCGCCGCCTCGCGCGCCACGCGGGCGGGTTCGCCCGTGACGCGCGCGATGCCGCCCGCCCCGTGCCACTCCAGCGCCTCCAGGCGCGGCGCCGGCCGGTCGAGCAACTGCAACAACCCCGGATCGAGCAACGCCGCGCGCGCCGCCGCCACCCGCAGCCGGTTCTGGTGCAGCTCCGCCCGGTTGTCGCGCCCGGTGAGATGCGCGAAGCCCAGCCCGCCTGCGAGCCACACGAGCGCCAGCAGCGCCGCCCAGCGGCCCTCGCGCCAGCGCGCGCCCCAGCCCAGGCCCGCGCGCCGGCCCAGCACGCCCGGCACCAGCGCGACGAGCACCCCGGCCGCCGCGAGCGTCTGCGTGAGCGCCGCGAGCAAACCCAGCGGGCTCGGCGGACCCGCGCGTTGCAACAACCCTGCCGCCGCGGCCACCGGCCCGACCGTGGAAAACAACGGCACCGCGACCGCGGCCAGCAGCGCCAGCCGCTCGCCCGCACCGGCCGTCAGGCGCGCGTTGCGCCAGGCCGCCACCGCCACCAACGCCGTGAGCACGGCGCCACCCACTTCCGGCGTGCGCACGTGCAACACCGCCGCCGCCCCGGCCGCTCCGACGCCGAACCAGCGCCCCGCCGGCCGGGCCGCGCCGTCGGCGAGGCACCACCACCAGCCGCCCGCCATCACCGCGAGCACCGCCCCGAGCAACCAGTCGCCGAGCAGATCCACCGCGATCAACGCCGGCCGGAAATTCGCCAGCGTGCCGGGCACGAGCCGGTCGTGGAAAAAATCGAAAGGCGGGCTGAAGATCGCGAACTGCACCGCGGCCCCCGCCACGCCGGCCCCCGCGACCCACGGCACCCACCGCCACGCCCCGTCCCGCGCCGGATGCCACCACCAGAACACCAGCGCGAAACCCCAGCCGAGCAGCACGAGGAACCAGAAATAATCCTGGTGCACGCTGAGCTGACGAAACCAGAGCGGCCAGAAATCCGGGGAAAGCATCGCTGCGCCCCACTCAACCGCCGCCGCCGCACGCGACGAGCCCAAAGTCCGCGCCCGGTGCGGTGGCCGTCCACCGCACTTGGCGCCGCCGCGGCGGGTTACGGCAGCGTCACGTGCAGCCGGAAGAAGACGTTCGAGCCCAGCGCGAGCGGGTAAGTGCCGCGCCAGGTCTCGCGCGTGCCATCCGAGGACACGAAGCTGTGCGTGACGTTCGTCGGACCCCAGGTCGTGAGGTTGGTCGACGCGTGCACGGCATAGACGAGATCGCTGCGGTTGACCGGGCGCGTGTAGGTGAACACCCAGTCGGTCGCCGTCGTCGTGACGACCGGCAGCGCCGCGGAGGCGTCGGCGCTCTTCGGCGCGAGGCCGAGCGCGTATTCGAGGAGGTTGTTCAAGCCGTCGCCATCGGGGTCGGCGGCCGGGCCGCTGATGGCGTTGTTGGCCTGCTCGGACACCGTGAACTGCGCCGAGCGGAAGGCCGTGTAGCCCGTGAGCGCGGGGTCGTTGATGTCGACCACGGCCTGCTGGTTGGCGCCGAGCACCACGCCGCCGAGCAGCGGCTGGCCGAGGTTGACGGTGAAGGACTCCACGCCCTCTGCGCTGGCGTCGGTCGCCAGCGGCACGCTGATGGTCTTGGCCGCCGTGTCGCCGGCCGCCCAGGTGAGCACGCCACTCGCGCCGGTGAAATCCGCCGCGCCCGCCGTGCCCGCCACCGTGGCGTAGCCGACGCTCAACGCGCCGATGCCGCTGCCGGTGCGCGTGACGGAGAGCTGCACGGTGTTGCCTTCGGTGCCGGCGTAGGTCGGCGAGGCCAGTTGCACCTCGCCCGGCGTGCCGTTCAGGCCGGAGAAGAAACGCCAGAGCGGCGAACCGTTGCTGGACCCGCCGTAGCCTTGGAAAGCAGCGTAATTCCCCGCGAGCCACACGCGGCCATCGGCAGTCAAGGCCAAGTCTTCGACCGTGCTGCCATGTCCGCCCGCCGCGGCGAAGGCCGTGTCCACCGCCCCGCTGGCGGAGAGCAGCGCGATGCGACTGAGCGCCGTGCCGTTGATGTCCGTGAACGCACCGCCGAGCAGCACGCGCCCATCCGGAAGATAAACCAGCGCATTCACGGCTCCATTGGACACGGGCGCAAAGGTGGCATCGAGCTCGCCGGTGTTCGTCAGCCGGGCGAGGCCGGCGCGCGCGGTGCCGTTGTAGTGCGTGAAGTTGCCCGCCAAGAGAATCTTCCCGTCGGGCTGCACAGTGATCTCGTCAGGACCGGCAATAAATTGCCCGGATTTGAAGCCATCGGAGATACCCGTGAATGTCGTGTCCAGCGCGCCGCTCGCGTTCAAGCGGCAGAGTCCGCCCTTCAAGGGTCCGCCGTTGAAATAAAACGCACCTCCGACGAGCAATTTGCCGTCCGCTTGGAGCGCCAGTGCATCCACCCAACCCCAAGCGGCGGCGTCGGCGGCGTTGCCTGCGAAATCCGGCCCCACCCACGTGGTGTCCACGGAGCCGTCGGCGTTCAGGCGCACGAGCGTCTCGCGCGCCACGCCGTTGAAGGTGTTGAAATTGCCACCCAGGATGATTTTCCCGTCCGGCTGGACGAGCATCGCGTTGATCGCCGCATTCGCGCCCGTGCCGATGGCGAACGTGGAATCGGTCGACCCGTCGGCGTTCAGGCGCACGAGGCGGTTGTGCGCGGCGCCGTTGAAGGTGCTGAAGGGGCCGAGCACCAGGATCTTGCCGTCAGGCTGCCGGGCAAGGCCGCGCAAGGGAAGCGAGTTGGCACCGCCGGCGGACGCGAAGTCCGGGTCGACGTCGCCGTTGGCCGTGATGCGCGTGATGCCGCCGCGGGAGAAGCTCTGGAACGCATCGTTCTGCACCGAACTGAACCAGCCGGCGATGATCGCGCTGCCATCGGGCAGCGACAGCACGCTGGTGACGGTGCTGTTGATGAAGTCCGCGGTGAAGGTCGCATCGCGCACACCGGGATCAGCGATCGAGACGGTCGCGACACTCAGGTCGCCGAGCACGCCGCCGGTGATGCCGCTGAGCGTCACCGTGAAGGTCTCCACTCCCTCCACGAGGGCGTCGGGCGCGAGCGTAAGCGTCACGGTCTTGTCCGCCATGTCGCCGTTGGCCCAGGTGAGCGTGCCGCTCTGCGCGGTGTAGTCGGCCGGGCTCGTGGCGGTGCCGTTGGCGGTGGCGAAGTTCACGGAGATCGCGCCGGTGGCGTTCGCGGTGCGGCGCGCGGTGAGCACGACGCTGCCGCCCTGCTCGCTGGCGAGATAAGTCGCGCTCGTCCACGCGATGCGCGGCTGGAGGGTGACCTGCACGTCGAGGTATTCCTCCGCGCCGCTGCCGCCCTGCGCGAGCGGGGCGAAGGTGATGCCGGCGACGCTGTCGGTGAACGTGGCGCCGATGGCGAGGCCGGCGTCGTTCGAGCTGCTGCCGGGCGTGGTGAGGTCGAGCAGGTTGCTCTTCTCGTTGGCGTTGTTGTAGCCCCAGAGCACGTAGGCGCCGCCGTCCATCGAGGCGTTGGTCGTCGCGCGGCGGTAGCCGATCCAGTAATCCGTGGTGGAGTTGCGCACGACTTTCAGCGCGCGCGGCTGCGCGAGGTTGGCGCCGGAGGCGTCGAACCGGTAGATGCGATACGTGCCGGAGGCCGCCGCGACCGTGACGGCGGTGTCGGGGATCCACTGCAGGAGGCTCTTGTTCCAGTGGCTGAAATCGTTGGCGAAGAAATCGCCGTCGCCCATCAGGTCGAAGGGATCGCCATACTCGAGCGAGGTGCCGGTGGGGGAGACGGGGTTGCCGTCGGTGACGACCCAGAGGTTGGCGTGGCGGAGGCCGTAGGTGTGGCCCAGCTCGTGGCCGACGACGCGGAAGTCGTAGAAGCCGTTCACCCAGAAATTTTTCCCCGTCACATTGGCGAGGCCGCCGTAGGTGATGAGCGAGCCGGCGAAGCCGTTGCGGCCGGACGTCGTCGACGGCCCGATGTAGGGGAACACGACGCCGATGCGGTCATAGGCGGCGAGATCGAAGCCGGCCGCCACCGCGAGGGCGCGCGCATCGCTGTGCAACTGGTCGTCGTCGCCCGAGGCCGCGTAGCTGGCGCCGGTGGCCGGCATGCGCAACAACCCGGTGACGTCGGGCGAATCGCCCGCCACCGCCGGCGCGATCTGCAGCGTGGTCTTGCCGAAGCTGCTCTGGGTGTAGAATTCCGCCAGCCCGCCGGACTGGTTGATGAGCCCGACGGCGAAATCCTCGGTGATCGCCGGACCGTTGTCGGGCACGGAGAGGCCGGGGCGGTCGGAGAAATCCACGCGGATGATGAGCACCTTCTTGGTGCCGTGCGTCCACGCCTGGCTCGGCCGGCCCACCACGGTGCTGGTGCCGGGGCCGCTGTCGGCCTCGTTCACACGCTCGGTCTCGAGCAGCGAAGCCTCGATGGCCGTGACATGCCCCGCGCAACACACCGCATAGACCGCGCCGCTGTATTCCACCGCGAGCGGCGCCGGCGCCGCCTCCTGCGCGCCGTGCGCGGGCACCGGCACGGGACTCTCCGCGAGCCCGCGCGCCGCCACCTGCTCGCCGGGCTCGACGACGCGGACCGGCGACTCGGCCAGCGCGAGCTGGCCGTCGAGCGCGATGCCCACGAGCGAAGCCGACGGCACGGTTGCCTGCATCTCGCGCCGCCCATAGACATGGGCGCGGTAATTCACGCCGTCGATCGAGGCGCTGCGATACATCGTCTCCGCCGGCACGGGCTCGCCCGGCGCGGGCGTGAGAGCATTGAGCGCCAGCCGGCCCTGGCCGGAAACCCGTTCTTCGAGCAACGCGACGATCTCCGCCGGCAACTCCTGCCGCACCACCATCGGCACCGCCGCCGCCAGCGCCGCGCGCGGATCACTCTTGATGAGCCGCGCCAGCACGGCGCGCCGCTCCGCCGCCCGCGCGCGCCCTTCCGCCCGCAACGCCGCGCGCTCCGCCGGCGTCGCCGCCAGGTAACGCTCCGTCCACGCGCGGAACGCCGCGAACTCCGGCTGCTCCGCCCCCGCCCAGCCCGAGCCGATCACCCGCCACGCGTCCGTGCTCGCGGGCACGGCCGCCGCGATCGCCGCGGGCAAAGGACGCACCTTGACCGGCGAGGGTGGCGCCGCCGGTGCCGGCACCGTGGCCACGCCCTGCGGCGGCACGGTGACGACCGTGCCCTCCGGCTGGGCCCGGAAAGACCAGCTCAAAAAAATCCCGGCGAGGACGAACGCCGCGGCGGCGAGAAGACGAAGTTTCATGGGGGGTAACGCCGCCCCACCCGATCGTGGGCAGGTTGGCAGCCGCGGATAGTGCGAGCCGTTTCCCCTCAGTCCAGCCGCAAGAAGCCCGCCCCGCACACCCCCGCCGCACTTTCCCGTTGCGAGCCCCGCGCCCGCCCGCGACAACCCCCTCCGCACCGCGGCGGGGCCACGCCGCGCGTGCACTCCCCCGCCCGATCCGCCGCGGGAGCTTGCCGCCCTTCCCGTCCTCCGCTTCGCTGCTCCGCCCTGACATGACCGTCGCCGAATTCAAAAAGAAGTGGCTCCGCTACCAAGGCAAGGAGACCTCCGCCTACCAGGAACACTTCAACGACCTCTGCCGCCTCCTCGGCCAGCCGACCCCCGCCGAGGCCGATCCCTCCGGCAGCGATTGGTTCTGCTTCCAGAAACGCGTCGTCAAGGACCTCGAACTCCTTGCCGTCGAGCCCGACGGCGCCGAGTCGCCCAAGGAGAAACGCGGCTTCGCCGACGTCTGGCGCAAGGACGCCTTCGCCTGGGAATACAAGGGCAAGCACGCCGACCTCGACGACGCCTACCGCCAGCTCCAGCGCTACCGCGAGTCGCTCCTCAACCCGCCGCTCCTCGTCGTCTGCGATTTCGAGCGCTTCATCATCCGCACCAATTTCAACGGCACGGTGCAGGAGGTTTACGACTTCCACCTCACCCGTCTCGACGACCCGCAGAACTGGCGCGTCCTCCGCGCGCTCTTCACCGATCCAGAGTCGCTCCGCCCCGTCCGCACCACCGCCGAGGTCACCGAGGCCCTCGCCCGCCACATCGCCGAGATCGCCAAATCCCTCCAGAAGCGCGAAGCCGTCGAACTCGCCGACGCGCAGACCCGCGCCGAGATGAACTTCGCCCAGCGCAAGAATCTCCGCATCGCCCGCTTCCTGAACCGCCTCGTCTTCTGCTTCTTCGCCGAGGACACCGGCCTGCTCCCGCCGAACCTTTTCTCCGATCTCCTCAAGCTCGGCCTCGACGACCCGCACCACCTCGCCGAGGCGATGGAGAACCTCTTCGCCGTCATGGCCACCGGCGGCACCTTCGGGAAGGACAAGATCCGCCACTTCAACGGCCACCTCTTCGAGGAAGCCACCGTCTTCGAGCTCACCGAGGACGAGCTGAAGAAACTCGCCGAGGCCGGGGAATACTCCTGGCAGTTCATCCAGCCCAGCATCATGGGCACGCTCTTCGAGCGCGCGCTCGAGCCCGAGCAGCGCTCCCAACTCGGCGCGCACTACACCAGCGAGGAAGACATCCAGACCCTCGTCGAGCCCGTGCTCATGGCCCCGCTCCGCCGCGAGTGGTCCGCCCTCAAGCGCACGCTCGCCCCCGCCTACGCCAAGGGCAAGGGCACGCCCGCGCAGCGCGACGCGCTCGCCGCGTTCCAGAAGCAACTCGCCGCCACCACGGTGCTCGATCCCGCCTGCGGCAGCGGCAACTTCCTCTACGTCTCGCTCCAGCTTCTCCTCGCGCTCGAGAAGGAGGTCCTCGCCTACGCCACGCAGCTCGGCTTCAAGCTCGCGCCCAAGGTCGGCGTGCAACAGCTCCGCGCCATCGAGATCAACCCCTACGCCTACGAGCTCGCACAGGTCTCCGTGCAGATCGGTTACCTCCAATGGCGGCGCGACAACGGCTTCGAGAACGACCGCACGCCCGTCCTGCAAAACCTCGACGGCTTCCGCAACGAGGACGCCCTGCTCGAGCCCCACTTCGGCCGCAAGGCGCGCAACCTGAAGGAAGCCCGCGCCGACGAACACACCGCCGACACCAGCCTCAAGTTCTACACCGAACGCGCGTGGCCGCAGTGCGACGTCATCGTCGGCAACCCGCCGTTTCTGGGTAACAAGCGCCTTCGCACCGAACTCGGCGACGACTACACCGCGGCAATCTTCCAAACCTTTGGCAGCCGATTGCCGGCGACCTCCGATTTCTGCTGCTACTGGTTCGAGAAAGCCCGCGACCACATCGCAAAAGGCCGATGCCGCCGCGCCGGCCTGCTCGCGACTACCGGCTCCAAGCAGGTTTCTTCGCGTCGTGCCTTCGAGCGCATCAAGGAATCAGGCAAAATCTTCTTCGCCGTCTCGGATCGCGACTGGTTCGACGCCGGCACCGCCATCCGCATCTGCATGGTCGGCTTCGCCGGCCCTGATGTCGTCGACCAGCCGATACTCGACGACAAGATGGTCACGGAAATTCACGCCGACCTCACCAGCGGCACCGACGTCACCGGGAAGAGTTATCTCAAAGCCAACGAGCGGCTCTGTTTCATGGGCACGACGAAAGTCGGCGACTTCGACATTTCTCACGAGGCAGCTTTGGCAATGCTCCGCGGCGTCAATCCCCACGGAAAGCCCAACAGCGACGTGTTGCGACCATTCCGCAACGGGAGCGACCTCGTGCGACACGACTCGCAGCGGTGGATCGTCGACTTCGGCGTCGGCACGAGCGAAGAAGCCTCGGCACTCTACGAGGCACCGTTCAAACATGTGGTCGAGCATGTGAAACCGGAGCGCGTGAAGAACAACGACAAGTGGCGCCGGAATCACTGGTGGTTGCTCGGACGAACCCTGCCGGACTTCCGCACCGCAACTGCCGCGCTTCCCCGTTACCTCGGCACCGCCCGCGTGGCCAAACATCGCTTGTTCGTCTGGCAGGACTCGCCTGTCTTGCCGGACTCCAAGGTCATCGCCATCGCGTTCGCCGACGACTGCTTCTTCGGCGTCCTCCACTCGAAGATTCACGAAGTGTGGACGCTCGCCAACTGCGCGTGGCACGGCATCGGCAACGACGCTACCTACAACCCGACCGAGTGTTTCGAAACGTTCCCCTTCCCCTTCGCTTTGAAGGAGCCGACGCCGTTGCCGCAGGGCGAGAGCACGCCGCAATCGGAGGCCGAGGCCGCGCACCACCACTTCACGGCCCACGAGCCGCCCACGGCCTACACCGAGGCCGCGCACCGCGCCGCCATCGCCGCCGCGGCGAAGGAGTTGAACGACCTCCGCGAACGCTGGCTCAACCCGCCGGAGTGGACGCACACCGTCACGCTCGAATTCCCCGGCTCCGTCGGCGGCCCGTGGAGCCGTTTCATCGATCCCGCGACGGTGAACGCGCAGACCGGCGTCGGCACCGTCCGCTACCCGCGCCTCGAACCGCACGACGCCACCTGCGCCGCCGAGTTGAAGAAGCGCACGCTCACCGCCCTCTACAACGAGCGCCCCGCGTGGCTCGGCCACGCGCACCGCAAACTCGATGCCGCCGTCGCCGCCGCCTACGGCTGGCCCGCGGACTTGAGCGACGAGCAGATCCTCGAACGCCTCCTCGCGTTGAACCTCTCGCGCGCCGCCGCCGAGTCCGCCGCCACCGCGAAACCCCGGTCCCGCAAGCCCCAGCGCCCCAAGCGCGACGACGAGCTGATCTGATCGCGCCCAGAGCCGCCCCTCCGGCAAGCGGCCGACTCCACCCTCACGCCCATCCCTTCCACTCCCTGCCCCACCCTCAGCGCCATGGACCGAAATTCTTCTCCTTTCTCGCCTGTCAGCGGCATACTTGAATTGGGTGCGCTCGTCGCATCCGTCGTGCTCGGCTATCTGCGCGTCACTCCGGTCACCGGTTTTCTGCTGGGCTTCGCGCTGATCGAGACCGCCTACCTGCTGGTGCGCTATCGGCAGGTGCGGAAGGTGTGGGCGCAGGACCGCCCGAAGATCACCCGCTTCCTCCTCCTGCAGACGGCGTCCAATATTGTCGTCGCGACCGTCGCCTACTGGCTCGGACGCGGCTTCGCCAACCTGTTCGGCTGAGCGCGGTCGATCCCCGCTCCCGCGGCCCATCGCCCGCCGCTTGATTCGTGCGCGAAATCTTCCCAACGTCGCGCCCATGCGTTTTCCCCTGCCCCGGAAATTCCGGCCCGCCTTGCTGCTGGCGTTCGTCTGCGCCGGTGGCGCGCTCC
Organism: Candidatus Didemnitutus sp.; assembly: GCA_023701285.1. Classification (GTDB taxonomy): domain Bacteria; phylum Verrucomicrobiota; class Verrucomicrobiia; order Opitutales; family Opitutaceae; genus Didemnitutus. The sequence goes on along the minus strand of JAMPXH010000042.1, from coordinate 4,885 downwards.
TCGTCCCGCTCGCCCACGCGCAGGACAACGCCGCGCTGATCGAGCGCGCGCGCCGGGCCAACGACAGCCGCCAGTTCGAGCAGGCCCGCGCGGATCTGGCCGTGGTGCTGGCGCGCTCGCCGTGGAACGAGGGCGCGCTGCTCGAGCAGGCGCGCCTGCTCTACTTCGAGCGCAACCACGAGGACGCCTGGAAAACCGTCACCGCCCTTCTCGGCGAGTATCCGCGCAACGCCTCCGCGCTCAACCTGCGCGCGCTGCTGAACTTCGAGTTCAAAAAGGACCCGGAAGCTGCGCTCGCCGACCTCACCTCGGCGGTGCAGCACGATCCGAAGCTGGCGAAGGCCTTCATGAACCGCGCCCGCATCCTGCGCACGCTGAAGCGCCCCGCCGAAGCCTTGGAGGACGTCGACGCCGCCATCGAACTGGAGCCCGAGAACGGCGCGTTCCGCTGGACCCGCGGTCTGATTTTCTTCGAACTGAAGCAGACGCCCCGGGCGCTCGAGAATTTCAACGACGCCATCGATCTGATCCCCGACGACGCCGAGATGCTGATCCGCCGCGCCATGCTGCACCACTCGCTCTGGACGCCCAACACGCAGGCGGAAACCTTCGGGGCGATGAAACCCGACGTCGAACGCGCGCTCGAGCTCGTCCCGGGCCACCCGGAGGCGCTCCTCCTGCGCGGTTATTGCCTCGAATTCGAGGAGAACCCCGCCGGAGCCTTCGACAGTTACTTCGAGGCCTACCGCAAGCTGCCGGACGACAACCGCGTGTGGCAGGCGTTGAAGAAGACCTGCCGCACCCAGTTCGAGCCGGGCCGCGATCCCGCCCGCGTTTACCAACTCCTCGACGACGCCAAGGCCGCCTTCGTGCGCAGCAACTACGATCCCGACCAAGCCCGGCACCTCGAAGCCGTCTTCGACTTCATCCCGGTCAAGGTGGCGGGCCCGGCGTTCGTCCGAAACAAGGACTACTTGGAAAGCCTGCTTCGTTCCAATCCCGGCAACCTGCGCCTGCTCTACCATGTGCACGCCGGCGTCATCGGGCAGGAGGCCGAGCAGGCGATGCGCAGCATTGTGCGCGATTTCGACCCGGCCAAGGACAAGGTTTTCGGCGTGCTCGCGGCGATCCAGGTGTCGAGAATCCTCCAAACCAGAGGCGACTCGCAGCCGAACCAGGAGGGCGCCCGGCTCTACGATGAAGCGGGCAAGTGGCTGGAGAAGGTTGTCCAAATCGATCCCACCACCGACCGTTTCAAACCCGCGGCTGAGCAATACAACCGGCGGGTCAAAGCCTTCATGGCGGAGCGCGCCGCCGCGACCAAAGCGATCACGGACATGGTCGAGCAATACAATCGGCTCAGCAGCCGGTTCGTTCAGGCCCGCGATCACATCGCCCACACCGACGCCATCGCGGCGCAGCACCTGCAAAGGTCGATGCAAATCCTGCGGAGCAGCCGCACCGCCAATCAGGGGGACCTGAACCGGGCCACGGCCTACAAGCAGCAGGCCTTTGCCGCCAAAAAAAGCGGCATGGCGGGCGTGAAGGAACTCTACAAAGAGCTGGATGACTTTCGCTACCGGTTCCCGAACGCGTCGAAGGAGCACAAAGACTGGACCATCGAGGCGCGAAACTACCTCGGCAAAAAAATGAGTGAGTTCGGGGCCATGGAAAGAGAGATGCAGCAGTGACCCGCCCGGCCCGCCGCGATCGGCTGCGGCCGCGGGAGGTAGGGCGAATTCTCCGAATGAGCCGGGGTTGATCAGCGGCTCGGCGAGGACGACTCGCCCTACCCGCGATCAATCGATTTTCTCTCCGCAGGCGCTGCTCAGCCGGCTCACCAGCGGCGGCGACGGAGCACCGCGAGACCGAGCACCGCGAGACCGGCGAGGGCCGCGGTGGTGGCGGGCTCGGGGATCGCCGTGGGCGTGAGAATGAAGCCGCGCTGCACGCCGGCAAACGTGCCCATGCCGACGATCACGCCGGCGTTGTTGATCTTGAGCGCGGTGTTGAGCACCCAGCCGCTGCTGGGATCGACCAGCGTGTTCAGGTCGGTCATCACGCCATTCTGGTAGATGAAGGCGTAGAACGTGTTGTTATCCTCCTTGAGCGAGGCGCCGACGACCGTGTCCGCGTCGTTGATGCCGTAGCCGGTGGAGATGCGCCCGCCGAGCGTGCCGAGGTCGAGGACGGTCTCGCCGGTGAAGAGGAACGCGTGGCTCACCTCGTTGTTCCCGGGCAAGGACGATTGGCCGACGACCTTGCCGGCGTCGTTGATGTCCTGCGCGGAGGAAAAATCGCCGCCGAGACCGAAGCCGAACATCGCCTGGCCGGGCCGGGCGATGAAGGCGCGGGTGGCGGAAACGCCCAGCGCGAGATCCGAGGTGCCGGCGACCCAGCCGTTGGCGTTGATCGCCATGCCGGTGCTGGTGAGGCCGCCGAGCGTGCCGAGGTCGGTCATCGTGCCGGTGTTGAGATCGTAGCGGAAGGCGTGGCCCGTGTTGTCGGCAAGATTGGCCTGACCGGTAACGAAGCCGGCGTTGTTGATGTCGCGGGCGCCGGCGGAGTTGCCCCCGAGCGTGGGCAGCGTCGTGGTGGCCCTGTTACGGTGATAGACGAAAGCGACGCTGCCTCCAGAGCCAAAGCTGCTGCCGGCCACGTCGCCGAAGTCGTTGATGCCCCAGCCCCAGCCAGGATTGGGGCCGAAGAAGGACAGCGAGCCGGCGCTGTAGCGTAGGGGGCGCATCGATGCGGTTTGCGCGGCGTAGCCGATGACGACCCCGGAGGCGTTGACGTCGGTGGCGGCGGAAAGCGCGCCGGCGCCAAACGGACCGAAGTTGGTGATGGTGTAGGCTTGCGCACCGGCGGAGGTGGCGAGCGCAGCGGCAACGAGCGCGAGGAGGATGTGACGCATGAGCGTGGCGAGCCAAGGTGCGAACGCACCGCACGACCAGCGTCAATTAGTCACCTGCGTAGAAATGCGTAGGGCGCGCGGGCCGCGGAGCGCGCGGGCCGCGGAGCGCGCGGCGCCCGCATCGCTCACTTCTTCGCCTTCGTCTTCACCGGGAAATGCAGCACCTGACCGTCGGCGAGGAGGCGCGCGGAGAGCTCCGCATACGGGACCTGCTGCACCGGCACGCCGTGTTGCAGCGCGAGGTGCGCCGCCGTCGCGGCCGATTGCGCGAGGATCATGAACACCGGCTCCATGCGGATCGAACCGTAAGAGGCATGCGTGGCCGAGAGGCACACGGGCACGAACAAGTTGGTGCACTCGCCCTCGCGCGGCACGAGCGCGCGGTAGCTGAGCGGATACGGCTTCACCGTCTTGTAGAAGCCGCCCTCGAGCGCGAGCTTGCCGTCGGCATCGGCATACCAGGTCACCTGATGCGAATCCATCGGGTAGCTCGCCAGGCCGACGGAGTCCTCCGCCTCGCGGGTGCGCACGCAGTCGTGTTCCGTGATCACGTAGTCGGACACCATGCGGCGCGCCTCGCGCACGTAGAGCTGGCGCGGCCAGTGGCCGGTGTCGGCAAATTCATCCTTCGGCAATCCCCAGCGCGCGACGTCGGCGCGCAGTTCCTCCGGCAGGCGCGGATCGTTCCCGAGGAACCAGAACAGCCCCTGCACGTAGCTGCGATGTTCCTGCCAGAGCCGCTCGCGCTCGGCGTAGGAGGCCTCGGCCCACGCGTGGTTGCGGCCGACGTAGTCGGTCGAGATGCCCTTGGCGTTGTTCGAATCGGTCTTCCGGTTGGGCATCGGCGTGAGCTTGAAGAGCGTCTCGCCGCCCGGGCGCAGGTGCGGCTTCACCGCGAGGTGCCGCGCGAAGACTTCGTAGCGCAGCGGATCGTAGTCGTCGGGCCGCGCGATGGGCACGCGGTTCGCCGGGTCGTCGGTCAGGCAGACGCGGAAGGTGAAGGCCTGCAGGCGGCGGTCGCCCTCGCCTTCCACGCCCGGCGCCGCGGGCAAAATGCCGGGCAGCAACCCGCTGCTCGGATCGCCGGGCACGACGTGCACGTCGACATGGCGGAGGTTTTTCTCGGGCTCGACGTAGCGGATGCCGTTGAGAGTCTCGCCGTATTGCGCGTTGGGCTCGCGGCCGACGGTGTAGCTCACGCCGGCCTCCGCCATGAGGTCGCCCTCGTAGGTGGTGTCCATGAACATGCCGCCCGCGAACACCCGGCCGCTCTCCATCCGGATCGACACGATGCGGCGGCCGTCCTTCGTCACACCGCCGCCGCTGCGGTCGAGCCGCTCGCCGAAGACCACCGTGACGCCGTGCTCGCGCAGGAAAGCGTGGAAGACCTGCTCCGCGACATGCGGCTCGAAGAAAAACTGCAGGCGCGCCGCCTCCGCCAGCGAAGCCTTGTGCCGCGGCAGGTATTGCTCGCGCGTCTCCTGCCGCCACGCGTCGGGTTGGAGATAGTGCTCGTAGATGCGCGCGTAGAACTCGCGGGCGATGCCGCCGACCGCCTCGCGCCGCCCGAGATCGGTCGCGCCCAGCCCGCTCGTCGTCATGCCGCCGAGGTGGCGGCCGGGCTCGATCAGGATGACGGTGCGGTCGAGCCGGCGGGCCTGCACCGCGGCGACGACGCCGGCGCTCGTGCCGCCGTAGATGATGAGGTCCGCGCGCTCGACGGCCGAAGCGGCGACGGTGGGCAGCAAGAGAACGAACAGGGCGCGAAGGAGACGGAGCGGCATGGGCGGCAGGGGTTGGGGAAACGCAGACGGAGGCCCGCCGGCCGAGGCCGGGCAGACGCGGAAAGGAAAGCGCACACGCAGCGGCCGCGCGCGCGGCGGAACGTGGAGGAGATCAACCCCGCGCGGGCAGGGTCTTGCCGGCGTGAGCGAGCACGTCGGCGAAATATTTCCCGGTGTAGCCGAGCGA
>JAMPXH010000164.1 GCA_023701285.1 Candidatus Didemnitutus sp. | reverse complement strand
GGCAGAACTCCATCGCCATGTTCCACGACACCGATTCCACCGGCCGGTCCGAGCCGCGGAAAAAACTCGGCGCCGGCACATGCTCCATCAACGCGTGCCACTGCGCCTGCGTGAGCTCCGTGCTCGCCAGCCAAAATCCCTGCGAAAACGTCACCAGCGTATCGTTGTCGCTGCCGATCGGATCGGCGAGCAACACGCGGCCCGGATTGACCCACAACATCGTCACCTGCGCGTTATCGATCACGAAGTCACGACCAGCCTGCGGCGTAGTGAGCAACGGCACTGCCGGCGGCGGGCGAACCCGCGTGGCAGGCGCAAAGGCCGGGGCCGAGGCATTAAGCAAGCTTTGCAAATGGTCGCGCATTCCAAGGAGCCGCTCGTCGTGCGGGTATGCTTCCAAACTCAGCTCGGTCGACCGCAGCGCCTGGATGTAGCGCCCGTTTTCAATCATCCGCTCGAGCTGGGCGTAGGCGTTATCCAATTGCCTCCCGGTCTGCGCCGCGGCCGGCGCCATTCCGACCATCAGCCCGACCAGGAGGAAAAATGCGATCGGGCGTGTCACGCGTGGAGCGGCATTGCGCCAGAAACCGAGTCTTGCGCCAAGCGCGAATCCCGCGACGCTCCGGCCTGCCGCCGCGCGGCATCGCTTGATGCGCCCCTTACACGTCCCTGCGCGCGCGCTGTTCATTCTGTGCGCAGCGACGCTGTCGGCTGGCCCGGCCCGGCTGGCGGGCGCGCCGACTGAAACCGGCCGCCCGCTCATGCGCTATTTCCCTCCCGGGGAACACCTCCGCGCGCAACAGAGCCAGCGCACGATCCAAGCGAGCACCGGCGAGATGTATTTCGCGAACGGCATCAACCTGCTGCGCTGGGACGGCGTGCGCTGGACGTGGAAACCCACGACGTATCATAGCGCGGGCATCCGGCAATTCACGCAGGCGGCCGACGGCACGGTGTTCGTCGCCGGCGCCGGGGTCATCGGTTTCGTGCGCACGGCCGGTCTGGACTGGGAATTCGTCTCGCTCGCCCCCCAACTGCCACCCGGAGCCGAAAACATCGACGAGATGCGCAGCACCGTCGCGGTCGGCGACGCCGTGTATTTTGCCGACGACGAGAAAATCCTGGAGTGGCGCCACGGCGTTTTCCGCGTTTTCCCCTTCCCTACTCCGCCCGGCTCCCAAGGCGCGCGTCTGCACCGTGCCGGCAACCGGCTTTACGTCAGCGCACTCGGCCGCGGCCTGTTCAGCTGGACGGAGGCCGGGCCGGAGCTCGTGTGCGACGATCGCGTGCTGCACGCGAATCGCATCATCACGCTCGATCCCGAATCCGACGGCACGCTGACACTGCTGACCTCCGAAGCCGGGCTTTTTTCCCTCGGCGCGAACGGACAACTGCAACCGCGGGAGACGCCCATGAACCGCTGGCTGGCGGGCAAGCGCGTGTTCGCCGCGCTGCGGCTGCCCGACGGTGCCTGGGCGGTGGGCTTCTCCGGCGCCAGCGGCGATGGCGGCCTGCGCTTCACGCCCGCAGGCCGCTACGCCGGGACGCTCGACACCACGCTCGGGTTGGCCGTGCAAACGATCCGCGACATCCAGCGCGACCGCGAAGGCGGCCTCTGGCTGGCCATGGAACAAGGCAGCGCCCGCCTCGAATGGCCGTCGCCGCTCTCGCTTTTCGACACCAACAATGGCCTCGGCTCCGGCGGCGTCGCCGACCTCGTCCGCCACGAGGGCGTGCTCTACGCCGGCACCGCGGAAGGTCTGTTCCGCCTCGCACCCGGTGACGACGAGCAAGGTCACATGGCCCGCTTCACCAGGCTGGGCGCCAAGGAGGTGCTCTCCTTCGCGGTCGCCGATGGCGTGTTGTTCGCCCTCGGCCAGGAAGGTCTTTATCAGGTCGAAGCCCATGCCATGAGCCAGCTGCTGCGGCTGCCCGCGGGGAGCCGCAGGATGACGGTGTCGACACACCAGGCAGACCGGCTTTGGGTTGCAGCCGCGCAAGGCCTGCGCGCACTGCGGCGGACGCCCGACGGCTGGCGCGACGATGGCATCGTGCCCGGTCTCGCCGAGCCGTGCCTCGACGCCCACGAGGATGCCAAGGGCAACCTTTGGGTCACCCTCGCACAAGGCACGCACGTCGCGCGAATCGCCCCGGACGGGAAGATCGAGCGCCTGCCGGCCGACACGCCTGAGCGACCGCTGCGCCCGGAAGCCGAATGGATCCGTGGGCTGCCGCATCTCGTGCGCGCCACACTCGTGGAAATCACGCGCGTGCATCGCGAAACCGTCGCAGGCGAGCCGGTGTTGTGGGTCGGCGGCCTCGGCGGTCTCGTGCGGATCGACTTGCGTCAACCGCTGCCTGCGCCGGTCCCCTTCGCAGCCCAAGTGCAGTGCCGCGGCCTGCCAGCGGGCGGCACGTTGCCGCGGGAGCACGAACTGCTCACCTTTCAATTCGCCGCCGTGCGCCAGCGTCCGACGCACCGGCTCGAATACCAAACACGCCTGCACGGGCGAGAAAAGGACTGGAGCGATTGGACCCTGCACCGCGAGCGCACGTTCGCCGCGCTCCCGCCCGGCAACTACCGGTTCGACGTGCGCGCGCGCGATTCCGACGGCGTGCTCAGCGCACCTGCGACGCTTTCGTTCTCGGTGCTCGCGCCGTGGTGGCAGACGGGCTGGGCCTATTTCGGCTATGGCGTCGCCGCCCTGGCACTCGTCGGAGGCGTCGTGCACCTGCGCACGCGCTCGCTGCGGCGGCACGCCCTGCATCTGGAAAGGATCGTGGCCGAGCGCACGGAGGAGCTGGCGCGCAAGAACGCCGAGCTCGTGCGCCTGCACCGGCTGGAGTTTGACGAAAAGATTTCCGCCCGGCTGGCTGAGGAGAAGGCCCGGCTGGAGATGCTCCGCTACCAGCTCAATCCGCACTTCCTGTTCAACACGCTGGTGTCGATCCGCGCCTCGCTGCCCGCCGACGCCACGACGGCCCAGGGGATGGTCGAGCGTCTGTCGGACTTCTGCCGCCTGACCCTGCATCGCTCCGGCGGCGGCGAGCTCACCAACCTGCGCGAGGAGATGAAGCTCCTCCGCGTCTACCTCGAGATCGAGCAAGCCCGCTGGGGCGACCTGCTTCGCACGCAGCTGGACTGCGAGCCCGCGATCGAGGAGACGCCCCTGCCTCACTTCCTGCTCCTGCCCTTGGTGGAAAACGCGTTGAAATATGGCCGCGCCACCAGCCCCGACCGCATCGAAGTCCGCGTCACGGCCCGCTCGGCCCCGGAACAAGGGCTCGTGCTCGAAGTCGCCAACACCGGCGAGTGGGTCGCACCGGAGACCAAGGGCTCGATCGCCTCGCTCGGCATCGGTTTGGACAACCTGCGCGAACGGCTGGCGCGACACTACCCGGGCTCGCACGCGCTCGAAATCACGCCGGGGGCCGGATGGGTCACTGTGACCTTGCGCCTCGGTCCCCTGCCCGCACGCTGAGCCCGCCCTCATGGCCGCCCACCACGCCCTGTTGATCGAGGATGAGATCGCCGCGCGCGCCGACCTGCGCGCCAAGCTCGCCGCGCATCCGGGGGTGCAGATCGTGGGCGAGGTCGCCACGGTCCGCCAGGCACGCGAGCGGCTCGCGGGAGCGGATTACGACCTCGTCTTCCTCGACGTGCAACTCATCGGCGGCGACGGCTTCAGCCTCGTGCCGGACGTGCGGCCGCAGGCGCGCATCATCTTCACGACCGCCTACGACACTTTCGCCGTGCGCGCCTTCGAGGTGAACGCGCTCGACTACCTGCTCAAGCCGATCGTCGCCACCCGCCTCGCCACGGCCATGCGGCGGTTGGCGGAGCCGGCTCCGGAGCACGACGAGCGCGCCTCCGCGGCTCCGGCCGGCGGGGTGTTGCAGTTCAGCGACACGGTCTACCTGCGCGACGGGCTGCGCGCCCGCTTCGCGCCGGTGTCGCAGATCGCCGTGATCGTCGCGCAGGACAATTACTGCCATGTGCAGCTCGCGGACGGCTCCTCCGTGCTGATGCGCAAGAGCCTGAAGGCGTGGGAGGACACCCTGCCGGGCGACCCATTCATGCGCGTGCACCGCACGCAGATCGTCAATCTCACCCTCGTGCAACGCTACGAGCGCGACCGCGCGGAGCACACGCGGCTCCATGTCGCCGGTGTCGCCGAGCCGGTCGCGGTCAGCCGCGACCGGTGGCCTGAATTGCAGCAGCGCCTGATCCGGCTCCGGCCGCAGCCTTGACGACGCGCGCAGCTGGCATCGTCCGCTGCACATATTATATTGAGCGCAGCCGCAGAAAATTTTGCGGCTCGCCTCTCCTGCGGCCACCTCCGCATGGCGAGCGGGACGCTCGCCGCCACCCTAGTCTGCCCCCGGACCAGAGCAGGCGGCAAGGCATGCGGCCGAGAGCAGGTTCGCGGGCTTCGAGACCGGCCGCAAAAAGGCCCCGTCGCTGGACGGGGCCGAAGTCGAAGGAAACGAGGCGTCCGTGCGCAGCTCAGGCAGCGACGCGCGCCGTGCGGCGGCGCCACGCCACGACACCGAGCATCAAGGCTCCGGCGAGAGCCGCGTAGGTCGAGGGTTCGGGGATCGCGGAGACGGCGATGCCGTAGCCTTGGTTGAGACCCGAGAAGAGGGACGCGTTGATCACGGCGCCGGAGGTGAGGTCGTATTCGCGCACCGTGCCATCCTGGTTCGTGATGTAGAGACTGTTGCCGAAGGTGGCGAGGCCGGTGGGCTGGGCGGCGGCCAAGCCGCTGATGAAGTCGGCATCGATCACCGAACCCGTCGCCGAATCATATTTTCCGATCGTGCCGTCGCCTTGGTTCGCGACGAACAGGCTGGAGCCCGCCACGGCGAGACCCATCGGGCCGCTCAGGCCGCTGATCCCGGAGAAGCTGCCGAGGATCGAACCATCCGCAGTGTTGAAGGCCGTCACGGTGCCGCCGCTCACGCTGGAGACGTAGAGCACGGAATCGGTCGCGGCCAAGCCTGACGGGTTGGAGAGACTGGTGATGGTCGTGAAACCGCCGACCGGAGCGCCAGTGGTGGCGTTGTAGGCCGACACGGTGTTCATGTTGAAGCTCGAGACGAACAGCGTGTTATTCGAAGCGGCGAGGCCATAGGCCGCATCGAGGTTGGAGACGAGCGACGCGTTGACCGTGCTGCCATCGAGGTTGTAGGCGCCGATCGAGCCGGCGAGCGGCGCGAAGCTGGCGGAATTGGCCACGAAGATCGTCGAGCCGAGGATCGCCAGCCCCTGCGGAGCGCTGAGGTTGGGAATGTAGGCGGCGTTGATCGTGCTGCCATCGAAGCCGTAGGCGCCGATGCCGTTCGTGCCGGCGGCATTGGCCGTGAAGATCTGGGCTTGGGCGGAAAGCGTGAGGGCGAACATCCCACCGGCAAGGCACAGCGCGAGGCGGCTGCTACCCGGAACGGCGGAACGGAGGACGGAGTTGGATCGGAGCAGGGCGTTCAACATTTTCATGGCGGTGGAGGTGTGGGCGGGCTTGTTACCACGGGTTTCCCGTGAGCCTACTTTCGCCACAAGGCCGTCGGTTGAGTCGATACCAGTGGGGCCAATCGCGGAGCCCGTGTGGCGAACGGCGGATTTTTCCCCGCCGCCACAGGTCTTTTCAGCCCGGCTATTGCCGCCCATTAGCGAAAGAGGCCCGCGCAGAGGACATCTCTCCGGGATCGAGTCCGATGCATCTCCGTCGCGGGCTGACGCGCCGGGGCTCAAGCTACGGAACCACAGGCGGGAAAACAATCGGCGCGGCCCTTGCGGACCGCGCCGATCTTTTCTGAACCTATGAACCGAGGGTAACTAAGAGCAAATTGTTCGTTCAGGGCTTCAGCTCGCGGATGAATTTGACGAGGTCCTTGGCTTCATCTTCGGACAGCTCGTCCTTGAAGCCCTTCATCGTCGTCTTCCCGTTCTGCACGTAGCCTTCGAGAATGGCCTTGAGCATCGTGTCGTCCTTCATCTCGGCCTGGACTGCGGGGTCGGTGTAGTCGCGGACCTTGAGTTTTTTGCCCTGCTTGGTCTGGGCCTTGCCGTCGGCGCCGTGGCAGGAGGCGCAGGAATTCTCCCAGTTCTCGGCGGCGGTGGCGGCGAAAGCCGTGCCGGCGGTGAAGGCCAGCGCGATGCCGGCGAGGGCGATCTTGGTGATGGATTTCATGGGGTGGTTCCAGTTGAGGGGTTGAGCAGCAGACACGATGTCAGTGTCGGGAATATGCCTGAAAATGCAGCCGTCCGCTCCGCACGGGTTGCGCGGTGATGGGCGCAGATTGACCGCGGGCGCAGCCGAAAACAGTTCCGG
>JAMPXH010000041.1 GCA_023701285.1 Candidatus Didemnitutus sp. | reverse complement strand
CGGCGAGCGTCCGCTCGCCATGAGGGAGGGGGCCGCCAGGGACGGCGGCCGCTCCCTTTGACGGCGGCTGCACTCTTTCTGAAACTGCGCCGGCTCAGACGTGCTCGAGTGCCTGCCCGAGATCCCAGAGGAGGTCGGCGGCGTTCTCGATACCGATGGAGATGCGGACGAGATCGTCGGTGACGCCGCAGGCGCGCTTCGCCTCCGGCGTGAGGCCGGAGTGCGTCATGGCCGCGGGATGCTGCGCGAGCGACTCGGTGGAGCCGAGCGAGACGGCCAGCTTGATGATCTTGAGGTGGTCGAGGAAGGCGAAGGCTTGCTGCTCGCCGCCGCGGATGTTGACGGAGATGAGCGAGCCGGGGCCGGAGTGCTGCTTGCGGTAGATCTCGAAATCGGGGTCGCCGGCCTTGAGCAGGCCGAGGAAGCCCACGGCGCGGACCTGCGGGTGCGCGGCGAGGAACTCGGCGCAGCGTTGCGCGTTCTGCGCGGCCGTCTCGGCGCGGATCTTGAGCGTCTCGAGCGAGCGCGTGAGCAGCCAGGCCGTGTGCGGATTGGGCATGCCGCCGAGGCTGTTGCGGAGACCGTTGATGGCTTTGAGGAGCTTGATGTCGTCGGCGAGCGCGACACCGCCGACGATGTCGGAGTGGCCGCCGATGAACTTGGTGGCCGAGTAGAGCACGACGTCCGCGCCGCACTTGGCGGGCTTGGAGAAGACGGGGCCGGCCATGGTGTTGTCGACCATGATGAGCACGGCGCCGCCGTCGCGCCGCGCATGGGCGGAGGCGAGTTGCTTCATCGCCGCGATGTCGGTGAGGCGGTTGTTGGGATTGGCCGGGCTCTCGATGAAGATGGAGCGCGTGACCGGCGAGAGGAGCGCGCGGGCCGCCTCGGACGCGCCGATGCCGGCGTTGATGAAGTGGCACTTGATGCCGAACTTCGCGAGGAAGCCGCGCATGAAGGTCTCGGTGCCGCCGTAGAGCGGCGCGCAGACGATCATCTCGTCGCCCGGCGCATGGGTGGCGAGGATGGCGGTGCTGATCGCGGCCATGCCGCTCGAGAAACTGCAGGCTCCCTTCATGCCTTCCCACATCGCCATGCGATCCTCGAAGATTTCGAGGTTGGGGTTGTTGAAGCGCGAATAGATCAGGCCGGCCTGATGCTTGCCCGTCGGCGCGCCGCCCTCGCCGCGCATCCACGCGAAGAAGCGTTTGCCGTCCTCGGACTTTCGGAACGCAAAGGTCGACGTGAGGAACATCGGAGGCTTCACCGCACCTTCGCTGAGGAACGGATCGAAACCGTGGCTGAGCGTCAGGGTTTCAGGGTGCAGGCGCGCGGCTTCTTCGGGGGAGAGATTGGACATGGCGTCATATTTTATGACACGCCGACGGGAAGCAAGGCGGGGATTCACGGGAAGCGTGAAACCCGGACGCGAAAGGGAAGGTTACACGACCCACGAGCGGAGCGTGGAGCGAAAGGAACGAGGCGGCGGCAGCGTGCGTCGCGCGCCGGGAGCAAGAGGCGCGGCAAATAGGACGCAGTGCGGCCGGGTTTACCCGGTCCCCATAATCTTAACCCGTGCGGGGTGTTTCGCGGTGTGCGAGGGCCAAGGGCGCGCGCAAGCTCGCTGCCTGTGGAAGGCGGTGGAGTCCGCTGTGGCTCAGAGCAGGTCGGCGGCGAGCTCGGCGAGGCGGGAACGTTCGCCCTTCGAGAGCTTCACGTGGGCGTGGAGCGACTGGCCCTTCATGCGATTGTGGCAGAAGACGAGGCCGTTGCTGCGCGCGTCGACGTAAGGGTTGTCGATCTGGGCGGGGTCGCCGATGAGGACGATTTTCGAACCCTCGGAAATGCGGGTGATGACGGTCTTCACCTCGTGCGGCGTGAGTTGCTGCGCCTCGTCGAGGATGAAGAAACGCCGGGCGATCGAGCGGCCGCGGATGAAGCAGAGCGCCTCGATCTCCACGAGCCCGCTGCGGATGAGCCGCTCGTAGGGCTTCATGGGCGGGACGCCGTTACCGTTACCGCTGCTGGCATGGAAGGGCTGCGGCGAGGTCATGCTCGCGAGCGCGTCGTCGTGCTTCTTCTTTTTCTTCCCGACCTTCTTCGAGGCGAACTGCGGCTCCTTCGGCGGCTTCGAGGGCATGAGCACCTCGAGCGCATCGTGGTAAGGTTGGAGCCAGGGCTTCATCTTCTCCTCGAGCGAGCCGGGAAGAAAGCCGATGTCCTTGCCGAGCGCGATGACGGGGCGGGAGATCGAGAGACCGTCGTAACGGGAGTTTTCGGCGTCGACGATCTGGTGGAGCGCGCAACCGGTGGAGAGGAGCGTCTTGCCGGTGCCGGCCTTGCCGAAGCAGGTGATGAGCGAGATGGAGTCGTCCATCAGCGCATCCATGAAGAATTGCTGCTCAAGGTTGCGCGGGCGGATCGGGATGCCGCCGGGAGCCTTGACGAATTCGGGGAAACGCAGACGGCGCACGACGCCGCGGCCGTAATAGCGACCGGGCATGGTCTTGCCCTCATGCGTTTTGAGGAGGACGTATTCGTTGAGGTAGAGCTTGGGCGCGAGGTCGTCGGCGAGCACGAACTCGCCCTCGGAGCAGAAGCGCTGCAGCTCATACACGTCGAGCGTGAGCGTCTGGTAGGAATCCGTCTCGGGCGCCTCGGGGACCTTGTCGTTGAGGTAATCCTCGGCCTCGAGCCCGACGGCGCGGGCCTTGAGCTGCACGTTGACGTCCTTCGTGACGAGGATGGTCGGCGGCGGGTTCGTCTCCTGCACGAAGAGCGCCGCGGCGATGATGCGGTTGTCCTTCTTCGTGAAATCCGAGACGACGGCACGCAGACGCTGCATCGCCGGCGTGGACCAGTTGTTCTCGATGAGGTAGCGGTTGATGATGATGGAGAGCGTGCCGCCGTTGGGCAGCTTCACGCCTTCGTGCAGCGAGCGGGAGTCGGGCAGCAGCTCCTGCAGGATGCGGTGCACGCGGCGGGCGTTGCGGCCGCGCTCCGTGGACTGCTCGCTCTTGATCGCGTCGAGCTCCTCAAGCACCTCGACGGGGATGGCGAGGTTGTTCTCCTCGAACTTGAAGATCGACTGCGGGTCGTGCAGCAGAACGTTCGTATCGAGAACGTAAGTTTTTACCCGAACCCCGGAGCCTGCGAACCCCGGCCTGAAAACCCCACTTATGGTGGATTCCATTTCGTCGTGGATAAGTTGTGAACAACCCATGTATCCGCTTGGGGGATTTGTAAATGCGATAATGCAACGGTTGTGAAAAAACTACGGCCGCGTGCGGCCAGGCGTGTGGCCCGGTAAGGATCGGCCATTGCAATCGCGTGCGGAAATTCAATGGGCGCGGGCGCGACTTTCGTGGCAGACTGCGGGTCCTTTCCGCCATGAATCCCATGCACGTTATCGACTATCAAATCCACGGAGACGACATGCAGTTCGTCGAAATCACGCTGGACCCCAACGAAGCCGTCGTCGCCGAGGCCGGCGCGATGATGTTCATGGATGACGGCATCGAGATGGAGACGATCTTTGGCGACGGGTCGCAGCAGAACCGCGGCCTGCTCGGCTCGCTGCTCGGCGCCGGCACGCGCATCCTCACGGGCGAGTCGCTCTTCATGACCGTCTACGGCAACCGCACGATGCAGCGCCGGCGCCTGGCGTTCGGCGCGCCGTATCCGGGCAAGATCCTCCCGATGCACCTCGGCGAGATGGGCGGCGAACTCATCGCGCAGAAGGACTCGTTCCTCTGCGCGGCGAAGGGCGTGAACGTCGGCATCGCCTTCCAGAAACGACTCGGCGCGGGCCTCTTCGGCGGCGAAGGTTTCATCATGCAGCGCCTGCGCGGCGACGGCCTCGCCTTCGTGCATGCCGGCGGCACGCTTTACGAGCGCACGCTGGCCCCGGGGGAGACGCTGCGCGTCGACACGGGCTGCCTCGTCGCGCTGCAGCCGGGCGTGGACTACGACATCGAGTTCGTCGGCGGCATCAAGACGGCGCTCTTCGGCGGCGAAGGCCTGTTCTTCGCGCGCCTGCGCGGCCCCGGCAAAGTGTGGCTGCAATCGCTGCCGTTCTCGCGTCTCGCCCAGCGCATCGTCGCCGCGGCGCCGCAGACCGGCCGCGGCGGACGCGAGGAAGGCTCCCTCCTTGGCGGTCTCGGCCGCGTGCTCGACGGCGACAACCGCTGAGCCAAGGTCCGCGTCTTCCGTCGCGGCACACGGAGCCCGCCCGGGCGGATAGAGCCGTCCATCCCGGGCGCGAGCCGTCCATGTGACCGTGATTGAGTCCGTGGGCCCGGCGTGGCAACTTGCCGGCATGGGCACAAAAACCACCTACGCACTCACACTGTCGGGCATCATGGCGGTGTTCAGCCTCCTGATGTATTTCGCCGGCTTCCAGACGGAGAAGATCGCCACGGGACAATACCTTCAATGGCTCAGCTTCCCCATCATGTTCATCGTCCTCTGGCTCGGCGTGAGGGCCGTGCGCGCCGAGAAGCCGCACCAAGCGCTCACCTACGGCCAGGGTGTCGGCGCCGGCGCGCTGATCTCGGTGATCTCGGGCGCGGCCTCCGCCGTCTACACGTTCATCCATCTCAAGTTCATCAACACGAACTTCGCGGACTACCAACTCGAGTTCCTGCGCGGCGAGTGGGCCAAGGCCGGCTTGGGCGACGCGCAAATCGAGCAGGCCGAAGCCATGACGCGCATGATGATGGGCCCGACGGTGTCCGCCATCTCCGCCCTCATCGGCGTGTGCATCGCGGGCATCCTGATGTCGCTGGTGATCGCCGCCTTCCTCAAGCGCCCGCTTCCTCCCGGCGTCGAAGTGCCGCCGCCGATGTGATCGGCGGTATCGGCTGAAACGCAACGAGGCCGCCCGCGCGCGCGGACGGCCTCGGTCAGGCAACACCATCGGCGCGACCAGGGCGGTCGCGCCGCAATTGTTTTCAGCGGGATCGGCTCAGAGCGGCGGCGCCGCGATCCAGCGCGGAGCACGCTCGCGGACGTCGAGCTCGCGGCGGACCTTGGTCTTAGTCGGCGGCGAGAGTTTGGCGCCTTCCTGCTGCAGCTCCTCGGAGGCCTCGAACTCGATCGTGCTGCCCTCGAGCTTCTGCAGGCGGGCCTTCACTTCCGGCGGCAGGTTCGCGCGCTGCTCGTCGGTGTCGATCGGGCCGTCGAACACCACTTTGCCCGCCGCGTCCTTCATGGTGATCTGGCGCTTGCCGTTGCTGGCGTTGACCTCGACGGAGCCGTCGGGATCGGAGAACACGAAATTTCCCTCCGCGAGATTCAGGACGGTCGATCCGCTGTGGCCCTCCCGGCGCAGCACATGCACGCGCGGGCCGGCGAACCAGTGCGGACGCTCGTTGCCGAGGACACGGATGACATCCTTCAACTCCTCGCGGGCGATGCCGGGCAGCTCGCGCAAGCGCTCGATGTCGATCTTGTCGCCAAACTCGAACTGGAAGCCGTTGCCGCCTTCCATGGGACGGAGACCGAAGCCGCGCGGGAGCTCGCGTTCGCCGAGCTTCGCTTTCACGACCATCTCCTTGCCGGCGCGCACGAGCGTGAGCGACACCTCGTCGCCGGGTTTCTTCGCCCGCACGAGCACGCTGAGCTGGCGCGAGTCGACGAGCAGCTGATCGGCGAACTTCGTGAGCACATCGTGTTCCTGGAGCACGCCGGTGGACGGGCTGTCGGGCGCCACGCGGGCGACGACGAGGCCCATGTCGCGGGCGAGCCCGAGGTGCGCGGCCAGCGGCGGCGGCACCGGAGCGGTCTCGACCCCGAGGAAGGCGACCTTCTCGCGCGGAGCTTGCGGCGCGGGCTCGGCCGGTTCTCCAGGCGGAGCATCGGCGACACGCACGACGCGCACTTGGGTTCGGACCGGCTCGGCGGCAAACGCCGAGACGCACAGCGCGCCGGCGGCGGCGAGCGGGAGCAAATGACGGAGGGAGTTTTTCATGGTGATTTTTCGGGAGTTGCGATGCGTCAGCAGGCGCGGATCGGCGACCGCGACGCACCGGGAGAGAGGAAACTCAGTGGTAGTTCGCCGGCAGCACGCGGACCTCGTCGCGCGGCACGCTCCACTTGAGCGAGGCGTTCGTCGCGGGATTTCTCCACGTGTAGGTATCGACGTAGCGCGCCCGGACGCGGCGCCCGGCGCTGTTGTCTTCGAGCAGCACGGGGCCCTCGTCGCGCAGATCGTAGAGGACATTGGCGGCCTTGACCGGACGAAACGCGCCCGATGCGGCCGGCGCGGCCGCAGCCAGCATACGCTCCGCGGAAGGCGCGGTGGCGGAAATATCCGGCGCGGTGGAAGCGGAAGTCCCGGGCTGCGCAACGGCCGCGAGCGGAGCGACGGAGCCGTCAGATCCGGAGCGCGCGCCGTAGCGCCAAACGCCGAGGGAAACCACGAGCGCCACGGCGGCCGCCGCGGCCATTTGCCAGCTGAACCATTTCCACGAGCGCAGCGTGGTCGCGCTGGTGTAGCGCGGAGCGGGCTTGGCGGGCGCCGGCGTGTAGGCGGCCGGAGCAGCGGGCGCCACGGAGACATCGGACGCGAGCGCATGCTCGACCCGCGCGCGCAACAGCGGGGAAGGCCGGCGCGGGCGCAGCGCCTTCAGCTCGTTTTCCAGTTGTTGGAGGGATTCATCCATAACTGAGCGGTTTCAATTCCTTGCGGAGGGCCGCGAGCGCGTAGCGGTAGCGCGAGGCGGCGGTGTTGGGCGAGATGCCGAGGGTCTCGCCGATCTGTTCGAAAGTGAGTTCCTGCCAGATCTTGAGCACGAGGACTTCGCGTTGCTCGGGCGGCAAGCCGTGGAGGGCCGCCTCGATTTCCAGCCGGCGCTCGTCACCGTCGCCGGGCAAGGGCTCGAAGATCGCCTCGCGCTCCTCCAGCCCGCCGTCGGCTTTTTCTTCGCGCACGGCGCGGCGAGTCTCACGGCGCGCGAGATCGAGCGCTGCGCGCCGCACGGACGTGATGAGCAGCGCCTGCGGGTCGCCGGGTAGCTGCCGTTGGTGCCGCCAGTAACGCACGAAGGCTTCCTGCACCACATCCTCCGCATCAGCGAGCGAGCGGGTCCACTGCCGCGCACAGAGCAGCAGCTTGGGTCCGTAGGTCTCGAACCAGGTTTTCCAGGATGGGTTTTCACGGGCGGCCTCCATGGGCGTCGGATGCGGGCGTTTCCTGAAAAGCGTCATGCGGACACGCTTTTGTCTATCGCCTCCGCGCTTCCCCGCAATCGCCGCCTGCCGCCCCGGCCGGGACGGAGCCCGGCCGGATTATCCGGAGCCTACGCTCCCGGAAAAAGAAGAGGCCCGGGTTACCCCTAACCCGGGCCTCATGCACACATTGCTTTCGACTAAAATCAGCTGTTGCTCTTGCTCGGCTCGGTCGCGGCCAGGGCCCAGAGCAGGCCCGCGCCGACGAAAGCCACCGCGACACCGACGAGCGGGAGATTGATGTTCATTTCCATGGTCGCGGTCAGGAAGAGAGAGAAGAGCGCCGCGAGGCCGAGGGACTGAAGGATGATTTGCTTGTTCATGGCGTGGTTGGTTGCTGCGGAGAGATTACCCGATGTCTTGCAATAGGAGAAATACTTAGATTCTATCTATTTCATCTGAAAATCCTATGGAGATATACCAACTCCGCTACTTCGTTGCCGTCGCCGAGACCGCCAATTTCACCAAGGCAGCGGCGCGGTGCTTTGTTTCACAACCATCTCTCAGTCAGCAAATAATCAACCTAGAGACCGAGGTCGGACAGGGGCTTTTTCACCGCCTTGGCCGCAGCGTGGCGCTGACGGATGCCGGCAAGGTGCTGCTCGAGCACGCCTACCGCATCATCAGCGAGGCCGACAACGCCCTGCGGCTGTTGAAGGAGGATCCTTCGCGCGGTTATCCGGTGGCGGTCGGCGCGATTCCCACGGTGGCGCACTTCTTCTTCCCGGCCGTGGTCGCGCACTGCCGCGCCAACGAGATCCGGCTGAACCTGAGCACCGCGGAGAACTTCCGCCCGCAGATCCTCCATGCGGTGCTGGAGGGCGAGATCGACGTCGGCATCGTCTCCCTGCCGTTGCACGAGCCGCGCATCGTGGCCGAGCCGCTTTTCTCCGAGCCGCTGCTGCTCGCCCTGAGCGCGAATCACCCGCTCGCCACCGCGGAGCAGGTCACGTTCCCCGACCTGCGGGAGGAAAACTTCCTCTCGCTCGGCGACGCCTCCTCGCTCGCCGCGCAGGTGCGCCGGATCACCGGCGACTACGATTTCGAGCCGCGCATCGTCCACCGCTGCGCGCAGCTGGCGACGTTGAAGACGCTCACCGCGCTGGGGCTCGGCATCAGCATCCTGCCGCGCAGCGCCCGCAGCCCCAACGACCCCGCCGGGCTCGTCTACCGCAAATTCAGCGGCGCGACGCCGGTGCGCGAGATCGCCCTCGTCAGCCACTATCGCCGCCACGCCACGCGCGGCACGGAGCTGTTCGTCGCGGCGGCGCACGCCGTGGTGGGACCGATGCAGGTGCCGACCGCGACCACCCCACCCTTTCGGCCCACGGAGCGCCGCCGGCGCCGGGTTGCACCGGACGCGGAGTTGTGAACCTTGTCCGCTCCATGTCCGCCGCACCGCGCATCAACGAACGTCTGCTGCTCTTCGTCCTGGCCGCGGTGCAGTTCACCCACATCATGGATTTCATGATCCTGATGCCGCTGGGGTCGCACCTCATGCGGATGTTCGCGATCGGGCCGGCGGAGTTCAGTCATCTCGTCGCGGCCTACAGCCTGGCGGCGGCCGCGACCGGGTTGCTCGGCGGGTTTTTCATCGACCGCTTCGACCGGCGGCGCGCGCTGCTCTTCCTCTACGGCGGGTTCACGCTCGCGACGCTGGCCTGCGCCCTGGCCGACACCTACGCGCTGCTGCTCATCGCACGACTGGCCGCCGGCGCCTTCGGCGGCATGGCGGGCTCGGTCGTGACCGCGGCCGTGGGCGATGTCGTGCCGCCCGAGCGCCGCGGCACGGCGATGGGCGTGGTGATGACCGCCTTCCCCATCGCCTCCGTGCTGGGCGTGCCGACCGGACTCGCGCTCGCGGGCTGGTTCGAGTGGCACGCGCCGTTCTATCTGCTGGTCGGCCTGAGCCTCATCATCGGCGCAATCGCGTGGAAGGCGCTGCCTCCGCTGCCGCCCCACCCGACAACGCACGGCGCCTGGCAACAGATGCGCGCGATCCTCACGCATCCCGTGCACGGACGGTGTTTCCTGCTCTCGGCGGTGCTGGTGTTCGGCGGCGGGTGCATCATCCCGTTCATGGCGCCCTCGATGGTGGCCAATGTCGGCTTGTCGGAGGCCCAGCTGCCGTTGATCTACCTCGCCGGCGGGGCGTTCACGTTCTTCACGATGCCATGGTTCGGCCGGCTGGCGGACCGGCATGAGAAGCTGCACCTCTTCATGGTGATCTCCGGCGTGGCCAGCGTGGCCGTGCTCGTGCTGACCCATTTGCCCGCGGTGCCGGTGTGGGCCGCGTTGTTCGCGACGACGTTCTTCATGATCGGCATGTCGGGGCGCTTCCCTCCCGCGATGGCGCTCATCACCAACTCCGTCGAGGCCCGCTACCGCGGCGGCTTTATGAGTGTGAACTCCGCCGTGCAACAGGCCGCCAGCGCCGGCGCCAACATGGTGGCGGGCCTGCTCGTGACCGCCGATCCGGTGAGCGGACGGCTGCTCGGCTACCGGCACGCGGGCTATGCGTCCGTGGCGGCATTCGCGCTCGCGATCCTGTTTGCGGCGCGCCTGAGGGCCGCGGCACCGCACGCGTCGGCCCCGGGACGTCCGTTGCCGCTGCCGGTCGCAGCAGACTGAAGGCTCTCGCCGCCGCGCGACTCAGGGGATGACCAATTCGACGCCGACCTTCAGGTCGGACTCGTTGCGCATGACGTTGCGGTTGGCTTGGAAAATCTCCCGCCAGCGCGAGCGATTGCCGTAATACTGCTGCGCGAGCTTCGAAAGGGTGTCTCCGGGACGGACCGTGTGGCGGCGGGCGGCGGGGCGGGCGTCCTGCGGGCGTGCGGTCTGCTGGTTCGTGGACGCGGCCGGCGTGGGCGCCGGAGGACGGGTCGTTTGTTGCGACCGGTTCGTCTGCTGCGGGCGGGTGCGCACGGTCGGCAAGGCATCGAGATTCAACGCGAAGTTGCCCGCACCCGGCGCGCCCGGGGCGGACTGCGCGGTGGAGGAGCCGGCCTCGCCTTCCTCGGCGGTCGCGGCGGGCTCGCGGCCCGCTTGGTATTCGGCGAGCTGGCGTTTGAGCAGGTCGTTCTCGAGCTTCGCCTTGTCGAGCGCAGCCATGAGATCGACGCGCTGCAACTGCGACTCGACCGGCTGAGCGGGCAAGGTGCGGGCGAAGTCGCGCATGGCGGCATCGATCCGCTGGCGCACGAGCGCGGCCTGCGCGCTGTTGGGACGCAGCGCGAGAAACTTCCGGAAGTGGTAGATCGCCGCGATCGGATCGCGGATGTGATGCAGGTAGATGAGCCCGGCCTCGAGGTGCGACTCGGGCGCATCGTCGCCGCGTTTCTCGATCACCTTCAGGTAGGCGGAGAGCGCCTCCTGATGGCGGCTCGCGCGCTTCATCTGCTCGCCCTGACGGTAATACGGCTCGTCCGTCTCGGTGGCGTAGGACTGGCGGGAATCTTCGGTGCAACCGGCGCCCGCCAACAGCACGGCCACGCCGAGCACGGCGAGACAGTGGCGGAGGAGGCGCGCGGGCGGGTGCACGTTGAATTCAGGTTGAACGACGTATCGTGTCCGGTAGGTTTGCGCCGCCCTCTCCGCCAATCAAGCTAGATGCCACTCGACGCCGACACGATTCTTGCCCGCGCCCGCCATTGCCTCGCCATCGAACGCGAGGCGCTTGAAGCCACGGCCGGCGTGCTCAACGGCGATTTCGTGGCCGTCGTGCGCGCGTTCGAGTCCGCCTTGGCTGCGGGCAAGAAGGTGATCTTCACCGGCGTCGGCAAGTCTGCCCACATCGCCCAGAAGCTCACCGGCACGTTCAACAGCACCGGCGTGCCCTCCACCTTCCTCGATCCCACCAATGCGCTCCACGGCGATCTCGGGCTCTGCGCCAGCGGCGACCTCGCGGTCCTGCTCAGCAACAGCGGAGCGAGCGAGGAGATGCTCAAACTGCTGCCCTTGCTCGGGAAATTCGGCCTGACGACGGTCGCGCTCACCGGCTCGCCGGCCAGCGAGCTCGCCCGCGGCGCCGATCACCGGCTCATCTACCGCGCCCCGCGCGAGGCCTGCCCGCTCGAACTCGCCCCCACCGCGAGCACCACGGCGGCGCTCGCGCTCGGCGACGCGGTCGCGATGGTGCTGCTCGAGAGCCGCGGGCTCACACGGGAGGATTTCGCCAAATATCACCCGGCCGGCACGCTCGGGATGACCCTGCTGCTGCGCGTCGAGGACATCATGCGCACCGGCGAAGCCTGCCCGATCCTGCCGGAGGCGGACACCACCGTGCAGGCGGCGATCTTCGCCATGACCAAGGCCAAGGCCGGCGCCGTGGCGCTGGTCGACCCGGCCGGCCGGATCACCGGCATCTTCACCGACGGCGATTTCCGGCGCGCGGCGCTGAACGGCGGGCGCGATTTCCTGCAGCACCCCGTGGCGCAGTTCATGACACGCGGCGGCAAGAGCGTGCGCGTCGGCGCGCTCGCCGTGGAGGCGTTGAAGATCTTCCAGCAATTCAAGATCTCCGATCTCTTCGCACTCGACGCCGAAGGCCGCCCGGCGGGCTACATCGACGTGCAGGACCTGCCGAAGCTGAAGATGCTCTGAGACCCTGCTCCGGCCGATTCGCCGAGTGAGACCAAGCCGGCCCGTGGCCCGCGCCGTGTAGTTTATCTGTCGTCATAACGCGCGGCAGTTATACGTGCGCCGCTACGTAGGACCGCGCCTTGTTTTCGGTCCCGCGGTTGGTCAGGGTAGGACCCATGGCTACGCCTCCGTTTGTCTACCAAGATACCTTCGCCCACGGCGCCGACGACACCGCCTACCGCCTGCTCACCAAGGAAGGCGTCTCGACCGCCACCTTCGAAGGGAAGGAAATCCTCAAGGTCACGCCCGAGACGCTGGCCTACGTCGCCCGCGAGGCGTTGCACGACGCCAACTTTTTTCTCCGTCCCAAACACGTCGAACAGGTCGCCGCGATCCTGCAGGACCCCGAGGCGTCCAATAACGACCGCTACGTCGCGCTGACGCTGCTCAAGAACGCCGAGATCGCCGCCCGCGGCATCCTTCCGATGTGCCAGGACACGGGCACCGCAATCGTCTTCGGCAAGAAGGGACAGCAAGTCTGGACCGGCGCGAACGACGCCGAGTGGCTCTCCAAGGGCATCTACGAGTGCTACACGAAGGAGAATCTCCGCTACTCGCAGACCGCGGCGCTGGACATGTTCAAGGAGGTCAACACCGGCACCAACCTCCCCGCGCAGATCGACCTCTACGCCACCGAGGGCGCGAAATACGAGCTGCTCTTCGTCGCGAAGGGCGGTGGCTCCGCGAACAAGACCTACCTCTTCCAGGAGACCAAGGCGCTGCTCAACCCGAAGAGCCTCGAAAAGTTCGTCAGCGAGAAGATGCAGCTCCTCGGCACCGCCGCGTGCCCGCCGTATCACCTCGTGTTTGTCATCGGCGGCACCAGCGCCGAAACCTGCCTGAAGACGGTCAAGCTCGCCTCGACGAAATACTACGACACGCTGCCGACGACCGGCGACGCGCACGGCCGGGCGTTTCGCGACGTCGCGATGGAGGCCAAGGTCCTCAAGCTCGCGCAACAGAGCGGCGTCGGCGCGCAGTTCGGCGGCAAATATTTCGCGCTCGATGTCCGCATCATCCGCCTGCCGCGCCACGGCGCCAGCTGTCCCGTCGGCATGGGCGTCTCCTGCAGCGCCGACCGCAACATCAAGGCGAAGATCACCAAGGACGGCGTCTTCCTCGAACAGATGGAGACCAATCCCGGCCGCTTCATCCCGGACGAAATGCGGACCTTCAAGGACGACAGCGCCGTGCGCATCGACCTGAACCAGCCGATGGAAAAAATCCGCGCCGAGCTCTCGAAGCTCCCGGTGACGACGCGCGTGCTGCTCAACGGCCCGATGATCGTCGCCCGCGACATCGCGCACGCGAAACTCAAGGAGCGCGTCGATGCCGGCCAAGGGCTGCCGCAGTATTTCAAGGATCATCCGGTCTACTACGCCGGTCCCGCCAAGACGCCCGCTGGTTACGCCTCGGGCTCCTTCGGTCCGACGACGGCCGGCCGCATGGACAGCTACGTCGATCTCTTCCAATCGCTCGGCGGCTCGATGGTGATGCTCGCCAAGGGCAACCGCTCGAAACAGGTCACCGACGCCTGCAAGAAATACGGCGGCTTCTACCTCGGCAGCATCGGCGGCCCGGCGGCGATCCTCGCGCAAGACTCGATCAAGAAGGTCGAGGTGCACGAGTATCCCGAGCTCGGCATGGAGGCGGTGTGGAAGATCGAAGTGCAGGACTTCCCGGCGTTCATCCTCGTCGACGACAAGGGCAACGACTTCTTCGTCCAGAACTGCGGCATCTGCGCGCCGCATTGAGCCGTGACCGGGCCGTGAGCGGCAACACGCCGCCCACGGCCGGTCCGTCAAAGCGGGAACGGCGTGTTCCGGATCGGACGCAGGGCGAGCGAGAGCAACTCGCGTTCGCTGTCGTCGCCGGCGATGCGGTTCACATGGACGGCGAAGCACGTCTTGCACTGGTGCACGAGGAGCCACTCGCCGTCAGCGGCAGCATGGATGGCGATCGGCTCCATGCCTCCGCCGCAATCGGCGGCGCGATCGCCCGGCGTGTCGTCGAGATGCACGCTCCACAGGCACCACGGGCAGTGGTTGCGATGCCGCGTGCCCGGTGCGTCGAGCGAGAACTCGCCGCCGCAATGCCGGCATTTGAGATAGGATAATTTATCCGCACGACGGGTGCGCGGCGGAGAGGAGCTGCAAGAGTCTGACATGGGATGCGAAATCCCGGCTGGATTGGCTGATGGAGGAAAATCCCGCGCGTCACGCGGGCCGCATCGCCTTGGCCGGACCGGCTCGGCCTCACTGAACACAGGCTGCCGGGAAAAGAGAAACGCCCCGCCGCGAAACGCGGCCGGTGCTCGGCCAAGGGCCAATCAGGCAATCTCCGTGAATAACATCCACGAACAGCACACCGCCGACTCAGCGTGCCGTCAAGCCGTCGCTCCATCCGCCGGCCGCGCGTGTGGGTGCGCGGGTTACTCCACGTTCTTCAAGCGCGCCGCGAGCTGCGCCTCGTAGAGACTGCGCGGCGTCACGAAGGCGCCCTCGCTTTCCCACCAGCCCGGCTGGCGGCCCGGGAACGCCTCCTTCCCGCGTTGGCCGACGAAGCCGATCGCGAAATTCTGCGCCGTCGGCGGCTTTTGCACGATGAGCGAGCCGCGGCAGTTCCACGCCACGTAGTTCGCCCCCGACCACCCGTGCCCGCTGCCCATCCACAGCCGGTCCTGGATCGCGATGCGGGCGCTGACGTTGTCGTAGAGCCCGCCCACCGACCAGCGGTGATGCGGCTCGCTGCTCGAGTAATCGCGCGTGGACCGGCAATCCAGGAACACATTGGGCCCGGGCACGCGCGACCCGAAGACGAACGCGTGCCGCGAGCGATCCGATTGGCAATCGCGCACCAGCACGAGCTGCCCCTCGATGTGATACGCATAGCGCCGCTGCCCCTGGATGGTCGAGACGGGCTCGAGCGACACGCATCCCTCCACCGTGATCCACTTCGCCTCCCGCTGGACCATCGCCGGACCATGGTAGAATTGCTTGGTCGCGAGCCGGCGCGCCCAGGCATTTTTCACCGCGCCGAAACTCACCAGATGCGTCGCATGGTCTTCGTCCACCAAGATCGTCTCGCCGCCTTGCTTGGATCGTTTTTCCAGATCGACCACGGAGACCGCCTGCAAATCCTCCACCCCGCAGTGCTCGATCCGCTCCGGATCGTCGTAGCGCACCAGCGCCCCGCCGCCCCACGGCCGCTCGATCGCACAGGCGATGGGCGCATCAATCGTCACAAGGTTGCCCTCCACGGCGGTGATCACGCGGTCGAATTTGAGGTCGAACGGCTTCCACTGCTGCGACTCCGGCCCTTGCGACCGCTGCGGGATGCGGTCCATGCCGATTTCGTGGATCCACGCCGCATTGCCCCGACGCACCACGAAGACCGTTTGGCCGGGCTCGAACCCGGCGGGGTCGAGCACGCGGAAACTCGTCGCGCCCACCGGCACATAATCATCCGCGATCTCCGTCTTGGCCTGCGCGGATTCCTGTGGCCCGCGTGCTCCGCCGATCACGATCACCGGCTCGCGCTGCCGCGTCGTGGAAACCAAGGTCGTGCCCTCCGGCCCCATGCCGGCGCCGCGCAATACGACTCCGCTGTGCCGCACGTGCAACTGCCCGGCGAGTCGATAGACTCCCGTCCGCAGCAACACCGCGCCGCGCCAGCCGGCCGCATCGGGTGGCAACGCGCCGACGCGATCAAGCGCGGCCTGGATGCGGGCCGTGTCATCGCCTGCCTCAGGAGCGGGCGAGAGCTCCTCGCGCACGGGCACGGTCGGCAGCGCGATGCCGCCACCCCGATAGCCGCAATGCGAGAAGTCCGGCAGCACGTCGCCACGCGCGGTGTAGGGTTGGCAGGCGATGCGCCCATCGGCCTGCACCGTGACGAGCCGGGTGCGCCCGCGCTCTCCGCCGGGTGCCGGTTCGGCGGCGCCCAAACCCAAAGCCAGCGCGGTCGTTCCAGCCAGTAATCCGATCCACAGGTGACGCATGCCACACCACTAGACGCCGGTGAACGTGAGCACAATGCTCCGTGTGTGCCCGGCGCGCCGGTGCTCCCAAAGGAACACGCCCTGCCATGTGCCCAACAACAAACGCCCCTCGGCGAACGGGACCTGCTCGCTCGTGCGCGTCAAAGCCATCTTGATGTGGCTCGGCATGTCGTCCGGCCCTTCGAGCGTGTGCTCGAAATGCGGGTCGTTCTCCGGCACGAGCCGCTGCAGCCAGGCCTCGAGGTCGCGCCGGGCGGAGTCGTCCGCGTTCTCCATGATGACGAGGCTCGCGCTGGTGTGGCGGCAGAACACCGTCACGACGCCTTGGCGCAGGCCGCTGCGAGCGAGCTCGCGCTCGATCTCGGCGGTGATTTCGTAGGTGCCTTGGCCGGCGGTGCGCAGCGTGAGCGTGGTTTGATGGAGTCGCATGGGAAAGGAAGCTGTCCGTCGAACGTGAATGGAAAGCGGCTGCGCACGAGCTGCGTGCCGCGTCGCGCTGTCCCGCGCGGAGGGCGCGTCAGCCCGCACCCGCGCCCGGTGCACGGGTGCCCGGACGCGTCATCGCGCGCGGATCGAGCGCCGCGTCGAGCGTGGCGGCATCGAGCAGCCGCCGCTCAAGCACGATCTCTCGCAGGGTGCGGCCCGTGGCGTGGGCCTCCTTCGCGACGGCCGCCGCGGCATCGTAGCCGATGAGCGGGTTGAGCGCCGTGACGAGCATCAACGAGCGCTCGACCTGTTCGCGGCAGCGCTCCGCGTCCGCTTCGAGCCCGGCCACGCAGCGCTCCGTAAAGACGCGCACGGCCTGGCCGAGACAGCGGATCGATTCGTGGAGGCAATGCGCCATGAGCGGCAACGTGACGTTCAACTCGAAGTGTCCGTCGCGCCCGGCCAGTTGCACGGTCTGCGCGAGGCCCTGCACGTAGAGGCAGACTTGCACGAGCATCTCGCTCATCACCGGGTTGACCTTGCCCGGCATGATGGACGAGCCCGGCTGGGTCGCGGGCAACCGGAGCTCGGCCAACCCGGCGCGCGGGCCGGAGCCGAGCCAGCGGATGTCGTGGGCGATCTTCGTCAACGCGGCGGCGATGGCGGCGAGCTGGCCGGCGACCTCGACGCAATCGTCGCGCGCGCCCTGGGCCTCGAAGTGATTCGCCGCCGCGCGGAACGTGAGCCCGGTGCGCTCGCTCAACAGGCCGGCGACGCGCGCCCCGAACTCCGGATGCGTGTTGATGCCGGTGCCGACCGCCGTGCCGCCGATGGCCAGTTCGCCGAGCACGGATACGGCGCGCTGCGCGCGCTCGCCCGCCTTGCGCACCTGCGCCGCGTAACCGGAAAATTCCTGTCCGAGCGTCAACGGCGTCGCGTCCATGAGGTGCGTGCGGCCGATCTTGACGATGTCGCGCCAAGCCCCGGCCTTGCGCTCGAGCTCGACCGCGAGCGCGGCGAGGGCCGGGATCAGGTGTCGATCCAGCTCTACGGCGACGCTGACATGCAGGACGGTGGGGATGACGTCGTTGGAAGACTGCCCGAGATTCACGTCGTCGTTCGGATGCAACACCGGTGCAGCGGTCCCGGCGAGCTGGTGCGCGCGGCGGGCGATGACCTCGTTCGCATTCATGTTTGTCGAGGTCGCGGAGCCGGTCTGGAAGACGTCGACCGGGAAATGGGTCGTGAGTTGGCCGGCGGCGATCTCGAGCGCGACCTGTTGGATGAGCCGGCTCTTGGCGGGCGCGAGCAGGCCGAGGTCTTCGTTGGCGCGGGCGCAGGCCCACTTCACGAGGCCGAGGCCGGCGATGAAGGGAGCTGGCAGCGGATGGCCGCTGATGGGAAAGTTCAGCACGGCGCGCTGGGTGGAGGCGCCGTAGAGCGCATCGTCCGGCACCGCCATCTCGCCCATCGAATCGCGCTCGGTTCTCATGCCGCCATCGTAGGCAGGGACACGGGATGCGCAAAAATGAAAAAGGCCCGCTTGCGGCGGGCCCGATCGGAGCGATGCAGGAGGTCCGTCAGAATTTCAACGACACCCGATCACCTTTCAACCCGACGCGAGTCCAGCCACCGGACAACTCAGTATCGCCGAGCCGGCGGGAAAGGCGCTCGCGCATGACTTCGGGGGCGGAGGGATCGGGCGCGAATTGGCGTTCACCCAGCTGGGCGAGCAGGCGATTCTGACGGGAGGAGAGAGCGGCGACCGCCGCGACTTCGACGGCGTGGGTCGCCGCCGGCACCGCGTCCGCCACTTGGCCGAAGCCGCCGGCGAGAAAGCGATTCACGAGTTCGGGATCGTTCTCCTCCAAGCGCGCGAGGTTGGCCGCGATGGAGCGAGCGGAGGGCGTTTCCTCGATCCGCGGAGCGCTCCACGGAACGAGTTCGCCGGCCCGCGCGGGCAGGCGCTCGGAAAGTTGGACGGAAGCGACGGAAGTGCGGTCATCGACCGCCAAGGCGGAAGCGCCCTGCCCGCTCGCAACATCAGCTGGCAACTCCATGTCGTGACGGGGCACCACCGGCGCAGCAGCCACTGCCGCCGAAGGTGCGGCGATGTGCTCGGCATCCGCCGCCAAAGAGGAGGCCGGTTGATAGTAACGGACGGAAACGAGCGTGAACGCCATCACGGCCGTGGCGCCGAGCGGAAGATAGGCGCGGCGACCGAGCACCAAAGGCAGTTGCTGCCACCACGGGCGGCGCTCGACCAAGGCGGCCAATTGCTTCTGCCGCAGCTCGACTTCAAACTTCGACCAAAATTCCTGGTCCGGACGCTCGGCTCGCTTGAGCTGGAGGAGGTCCTCGACGGTGACTTTGCGACGTTGGGAAGGGTGAGACATGCAGAGGTTCAGCGGAGGTATTTTCCTAATTCGCCTTGAAGGAACTGCTTAGCGTAGTGAAGTCGCGAACGGACGGTGCCTTCGGAGCACTCCATGATGTCGGCAATCTCACCGTGGCTGAGTCCATCAATCTCGAATAAGGTAATGACGGTTCGATGCTTGATAGACAGTTTTTGCAGTGCCTCGTTCAATTTTTCCTGAAGTTCGTGCAGGTAGGTATCGCGGTCGGCCCCGGTCTTGTCGGTCAATTGCGCGAGAATTTCCGAGGAAGGCTCGTCCTGCTGGATCTTTTCGAGGCTGAAAAACGTGCGCAGACGGTTCTTGCGCAGGTGACTTAAGGTCGTGTTGACCGCGATCTTATACAACCAGGTAAAAAACGAGGACTGCCCCTGGAAGCGGTTGATCGATTGGAAAGCCTTGATGAAGGCGTCCTGCACCAGATCGGCCGTATCTTCGCGGTTGGAGGTAAGGTTATAGACCACGCCGAACAAGCGCTCCCGGTATTTGCGGATCAGCGCATCGAAGGCCGCGACTTCGCCGGCTTGGACGCGCTTCACGATGGTAAAATCCGTATCCGCCTCCTGCTGGCGCTCAGGAGAGGTGACGAGGGTCTTGGCGAAGACCTTCGAGAAATTCATCGCAAGGTGATGGTGGTCAGGGGCCGTCCGGCAGGCAACGGCGAATTAGTTAACTGACGCGGAAGCCGACAGCCCGGCGAGTTGCTTCTTCAGCAAATCGCTGAGTTGCAACAACAGCGGCACCGGAGCGAGTCCGGCGTGAGGCTTAAGGACGTCCGCTGCGCGCTGAAGTTCCTCATCGACCGCTTGGGCCACTTCCACCCCGATGCCCAGCGAGCGCATGCGGGCGACGTTGACGCCGAGCGGCAGGGGCCGCCCCTGCTGCATGGCCGACACGATCTCGGCGCGCTCCTCCGCGGGCAATTTATCGAGCAAACGCATGAGGGGCAGCGTCAGCTTGCCGCTGGCGAGGTCCGTCCCGAGTGTCTTGCCGATGTTTTTCTCCTCCCCGAGGAAATCCACCAAGTCGTCGTAGATCTGGTAGGCGATGCCGAGGTGCCGGCCGAAATCGTTGGCCGCGCGAACGAATTCCTCCGGGTAACCCGCAAGCTTCGCGCCGAGGTGACACGAGACGCGGAAAAGCTCCGCGGTCTTCAGGTCGATGACGCGGTAGTAATCCGCCATCGTCACCCCCATGTCGCGGCGATGCAGCGTCTGCATGATCTCGCCCGAGCACACCTTGCGGGTGCTTTCCGACACCATCCGGCACACGTCCGTGGTCGGGAACTGCGCCGCCACATGCAGGGCTTGGGAAAACAGCGCGTCGCCGATCAACACCGCCGCGTCGGGCCCGAATTCGCGCGTCGCCGTGCTCCGGCTGCGGCGCAACTCGGCGCGATCCATGATGTCGTCGTGCACCAGCGTCGCCAGATGCACCATTTCCACCACGCCGGCCGCGCGCACCAACGGGTCGTTCACCACGTTCTCGCCCTGCCAACCAGCGATGAACACCAGCGTCGGCCGCAATCGCTTGCCTGAGGTCTCGAGGCAGTAGGCGGCCATGTCGCGAATTTCCGGCTCAAATTGCGCGACCTGCTCCCGCATGAAGCGATCGAGCGCGGTCATCTGCGGCCCCAGCCGTTGGAACACGGCGGCGGGATCTTTCGACGGGGAGAAGGAGGGTGCAATCTGACCGGACATCAGGCGCACAGGCTATGTGGCGAACCTCGAAAAGCTAACAAAAAGCTCACGCAGTTCTTGCCTGACCCGCGGCAATTCCGGTTTGGTCTGCCCCATGGGCCAGGATCAACCGCTGCTCCTCATCGTCATGCTCGCCGCCGTGGGTTACTTCGGGAAACTCTGGCTCGACGACTATCGCGCCGCGCGCGCCGGCCGGGCCGATCCCCGCGCCTTCCCCGGTGCCGTGCCCTCGCTCCGCCCCATCGCCACCATCGTCGCCGTGCTCGGGGCGCTCGCGCTGCTGGCGGCGGAGACCGCCGGCGAATACGCGCTCGGTATCAGCGGCGAGCAAAGCAGCATCACCGCGCTTTTCGGTCTCTATACGTTGGCCGCCGCGTTTGCCGAAGAGCTCATCTTCCGCGGCTATATCGTGATCGAGCAACGCGGCCGCGCGGCGCTGATCGGCGGCATCGTCGGCGCCTCCGTCGTGTTCGCGTTGCTGCATCCCTTCCTCTGGGAATGGCAGGACGGCGCGCTGCAGTTCGATTTCGGGCCGAAGGCGTGGTTCAGCACCGCCGTGGTCTTTGCCTCCTCGCTTTGGTTCTACACCGTGCGTTTCTGGTCGTGGAATCCCACGCGCTCGCTCGTGCCGTGCATCGCCGCGCATGCGGCGAAGAACCTCGGCGTCTTCGCGATCAAATACGCCCAGGGCTTCGTCGCCGGCTGGTGGTGAGCGAACCGGGCGCGGGCCGCAGCCGGCCCGGGCCCGCCTAAACCGGTTGAATTTTCCGCGCCGCCCCGCACTGTGGCGCGATGCTCAAACGCTTGCTCGCGCTCGCGACCCCCTTCGCGCTGGCGCTGTTCCTCACCGGCTGCATCCAGCCGCCCCAACCCACGCCCCCGGCCGCCGCGACCGAACGCGTCACCGTCGCCGAGCCGCCGAATCTGTTCCTCCTCAAACAGGAACTCAAAGCCTACGTCGACCGCGGCGACTACGACGCCGGCATCGCCTCCGTCGCCACCCAAGCCAAAGCTTGGATTGAACAGCGCGCCCGCCAAGGCGGCAAACTCGCGATCGTGCTCGATATCGACGAGACGGTGCTCTCGAACCTCCGCCACATGCGCGAGATGGATTTCGGCTACGTGCCCGCGCTGTGGGACCAATGGGTCGCCGACGCCGACGGCCCCGCCATCGAGTCGATGCGCACGGTTTACGAGACGGCGCGCACGCACGACGTCGCGATCTTCTACCTCACGGGCCGCAAGACCACCGACGCCCCCGGCACCGAAAAAAACCTGCGCGACGCGCGCCTCGCCGACTACGCCGGGCTGCACTTCAAGCCGAACGATTTCGGCGGCCCCACGCAGGCGTTCAAGACCGCCATGCGCCAGAAAATCACCGCCGACGGCTACACCATCATCGCCAACATCGGCGACCAACACAGCGACCTCGACGGCGGCTACGCCGAGCGCACCTTCAAGCTGCCCAATCCCTTCTATGTGACCAAGTGAGCGCCCAGGCCGGCGCGAACCACGCACCGCCGGCCCTTGCGGACCCGCCCGCACGCTCCACCGCTTCCACGTCCCGTTCGCCTCGTCGGCGACGTTCCCGAAGCCTTCCCTCCGCCCGCCCATGCGTCTCTACGCCGCCACCATCTTCACCGGCGCGTTCCTGCTGTTCCTCGTCCAGCCGCTGATCGGCAAATACATCCTGCCTTGGTTCGGCGGCAGTCCCGGCGTGTGGACGACCTGCCTGCTTTTCTTCCAAGCGCTGCTGCTCGGCGGCTACGCCTACGCCCACTTCACCTCGACCCGTCTGACGCCGCGCGCGCAGGCCGGCGTCCACCTGGTGTTGCTCGGCGTCGCGCTGTTGTGGCTGCCGATCATCCCGGACGCCGCGTGGGTGCCGACCGACGGCGCGGAGCCGACCAAGCGCATCCTGCTCCTGCTGACCGCGACTCTCGGCCTGCCGTATCTGTTGCTTTCGGCCACGGGGCCGTTGCTCCAACGCTGGTTCCACCTCGCGCATCCGGAGCAATCGCCCTACCGCCTCTACGCGCTCTCCAACCTCGGCTCGCTGCTCGCGCTGCTGGGTTATCCGTTCCTCATCGAGCCCATCAGCTCGCGACCGATGCAGGCGTGGGGCTGGTCGATCGGTCTCGCGCTCTTCGTCGTGCTGTGCGGCGCGTGCGCTTGGCAGGTCCGCCGCGAGGCCGCCACGCCGACGCCGACGTCCACGCCCGACAAGGACGGCGCGGAGCAAGCGCCCACGTGGGCCAACCGGCTTCTCTGGACCACGCTGCCCGCGATCGCCTCGGTGCTGCTCGTGGCGATGACGAACAAGATCTGCATCGACGTGGCCGTGATCCCGTTCCTGTGGGTGGTGCCGCTCGCGTTGTATCTGCTGAGCTTCATCCTCTGCTTCGATCACCCGCGCTGGTATGCGCGCGGCGTGTTCAGCGCCCTGCTCGTCGTCGGCGCGAGCCTGTGCGTCTATCTTTTCGGCGCGGGCTCCACGGCGCCGCTGCCGCTGCAACTCGGCGGCTACACGGCGACGCTCTTCGTCGCCTGCATGGTGTGCCACGGTGAACTGCATCGCCTCCGCCCGGCCCCGCGCCACCTGACCGGCTTCTATCTGCATCTCTCAATCGGCGGCGCGTTGGGCGGGCTGTTCGTCGCGGTCGGGGCGCCGGCGTTGTTCGACGATTATCTGGAGCTGCCGCTCGGCCTCTGGTTGCTCGCGTATCTGCTGGCGGTGCTCTGCCTGCTTCAACGCAGCCGCCGCATCGCGAACGGCGCTGCGATCGGCGTGCTCATGACGCTGGTGCTGATCCCCGCGTGGCTCGCGACCTCCGAGGAAGAAGGCTGGAGCGCGTGGGCCTCGGCCTACGGCAGCGCGCTGATCGACTTCTACGCAGCCAACTGGACGTGGGTGCTGTTGGTGGTCGCGGCGCTGGTCTATGCCTACGTGATCCGTCGCCGCGCCGGTGCGGCGGACTGGCGGCCGGCGCTGGCCTTGCCGCCGCTGCTGCTGGCGGGCGTGCTCGGCATCACGCTCTTCATCCAAGCCCGCGAGGGCCGCGAAAACCTGATCGAGGCCTCGCGCAATTTCTACGGCACGCTGAAGGTGCGCGCCTACGGCGAGCCCGGCTCGGTCTCGCGCCACTACCTGCTGGCCCACGGCGTCACGACGCACGGGTTGCAGATGCTCCACCCGACCTACACGACGTGGCCCACGACCTATTACGGCTCGGGCAGCGGCATCGGCCTGGCCATCGACCACACCGAGCCGACGACCGGCGGCCGGCATCTCGGCTTGGTCGGGCTCGGCGTCGGCACGCTCGCCGCCTACGGCATGCCGGGCGACAAGCTGCGGATCTACGAAATCAATCCCGAGGTGCTGCGCCTCGCGCGCAGCCGGTTCGCTTACCTCGCGCAAACGCCCGCCGACGTGAGCATCGTGATGGGCGATGCGCGTCTCTCGATGGAGCAGGAGCTGAAGGGCCACGCCCCGCAGGAGTTCGACGTGCTGGCGCTCGACGCGTTCAGCAGCGACGCCATCCCCGTGCACCTGCTGACCGTGGAGGCGTTCGAGACTTATCTGCGTCACCTCAAGCCCGATGGGATCATCGCGGTGCACATCTCCAACCGTTACCTTGACCTGCGGCCCGTCGTCGAGGCGCTCGCGCACCATTTCGGCCTGCACCTCGCCACGATTTCCGAGAATCCCGCCGAGGAGGATTGGTGGCTTTACCGCACCACGTGGATCCTGCTCAGCCGCGCACAAGAGCGGCTCGCCATCCCGGCCATCCAGGAAGCAGCCGACGAGCCCTCCGACGCCACGGCCGAACTCGTGCTCTGGACCGACGACCACGCGAGCTTGTTGCGCGTGCTGCGCTGAGCCGGGATCACGCAGGAGGTGGGCGTCGGTGTCCCTACCGACGCCTGTCGCCGCTGGGACAGCGGCGACCACCCATGGTCAGCAGCTCATCAGTCGGGAATCGCGTTCAACGGCCTGAGTCCGGCTGAGCCGGTCCGACCGCGCCGCGAGCGGGGCATGAAAAAGGCCGGTCAGCGACCGGCCTTGTCAGTCAAAAGCGCGTCGGGCGACGCCGGCTCACTTCGCCGGCTCGGCTTCGACTGGAGCGGCGGGCGCGGCCGGCACGGAGCGATCCCAGAAGTAGTGCGCCTTGCCGGTGGCGTCGGCGTGCTGCATTGCATCCCACCGCTCCCAGACCGCACCGCCGACGAGCAGCAGCACGAGGGTCCAGAAGATGAAGCGACGCTTGCGGCGCGCAGCGGCCTTGTCCTCGTAGGGATCCTCGAGCGAGAGCTGCGAACCGGCGGGCTTCTTCGCCATCTCGGTCAACGCGGAGCCGAACGGGATGTTGATCTTCACGCGGCCGTTGACGGCCCAGCCGTTGCCTTCGAGCAGCGGTCCGAGGGTGCGTTGGCGAAGCTTGAGCCAGGCGATGGCCATCGAGGGGATCGAGATGATGAGCATCAACCCGACCACGACGAGTGGGAGCTGCCAGATGGCGAGCTTGGCGAGGCCGGTGGCGATGGCGCCGAGCGCACCGCCGATGGCGCCCACGGCGACGCCCAACGCGGCGACGGTGCCGATGTCCATCTTCTTCGGCGCGGCGGCGGCGCCCGCTTTGTCGGCGTTGGCGGTCTTCTCGGCGGCGGCGGAGAGCTTGGTGGAGGAATCGGCCTCGGCGGCGGCGGCGCGCTTGGCCACCTGCTCCTCGATCATGCGGATGAACTTCTTGTAGGGAGACCAGAAGGCCTGGCCGATGCTGATCGGGTTATCGACGATGGTGGTGATGACGGCATCCCAATCGTTCCCGGCGCGGTCCCAGAGCACGCCATGGCGGCCGACGAAGAGGTAATCGCTGTCACCCTGGGTGAAGCACGCGGCGATGTTCATGGATTTGCCGCCCGGGCGGGTGCACGTGCAGTAGGCGATGTAGGTCTTGCTCATGGCGGCGAGCGGGCTCGGCCCGTCGACGCGCACGCAAAGCTCGGTGCTGCGGCTGTCGAGGTAGAGCGTGCCGGCCTGGAAGACGGCCCACTTGTCGCGCGAGTAGAAGTCGGCGAAGTTGACGAAATTGTGGAGCAGCGCGCGCAGGTCGCGGTGCAGCCGGGCGAGTCGCTCAACCTCGCCCAACGCCTTGAACTCCGGGGCGAGCTTCTGATCCTCGGCGAGGAGGTCGGCGAGTTGCACGCGGCCGTTGCCGGCGAGAATGGCCTTGGCGCGGGCGAGCCCAAGCGACTCGACGGCGGCGCCCGCCTTGCCGGCCAGCCAGCAGGCGTAGGCGCCGAGTTTGGCGCAGAGCGCGGTCCACTCGGACTCCGTCAACACGCTCTTGCCGGCACCGAAGACCGGACCGACGGCGGCATCGCGCAGCGCGGCAAGCTTCGCGGCCCACGCGGGGTTCACGCCCTCGGTCAAAGGCAGCGGCTTGCCGGCAGCGATGCTGGCGAGAGGGAAACCGGACACTTCCTCGGAAGTGATCTTCATGTCCTGGGCCGCCACGGCGAGATACTCGCTCTCGGAGCGGTTGAGGGCGCTCAGCGCGCGGCCGTCGAACGAAGCGAGGCGGCAGCGGGCGAAATAGTCGTCAACCTTCGGCCGCACGGCCGCGAGGGCGGCGTGGGCGGCGGCAGTGGCGTCGCCGAGCACGAGCACGTCCGGCCCCGTGCCTTTCTCTGACCAAGCGACGTAGGCCGCGAGCTCCGCGAAAAATTTGTCCACGTGCGCCGCGGTCGCCCCGAGGGCGCCGGTGCGGTCGGCGGTGCCGCCGACGGTGGCGAGGATGTCCTTGATCAGCGCTTGCACCTCGGCGTCGGCCGTGGCGTCGGGCGTGATGACGCCGTCGCCGTTCAGCGCGCTGGCGGCGAAGATCTTCGCGGTGTCGGCGGTCTCGGCGACGGTGACGCCGGCGGCATCCTTTTTGCCGAGCCGGACGAGGATCTGGCGGGCGGACGCAAGCAAGGCTTTGCCTTCGGGAGTGGCGTCGTTGATCGCAGCGAGCGGAAGCGTCTCCGCGCCCTTGAGCAGATCGCCCGGATCCTTCAGGCGGGCGGAGGCCCACTTCACGGCGGCGATGAGCTCGGGCACGCGGATGCGACCGTCACCATCGGCATCGATGAGGGCCAGGGTCTTCTCGTCGAGTTCGAGGCCTTTGACCGGACAGCTCAGCGCAACCCAGAGCTTGGGATCGAGATTTTCGAGTTGGAGGAGATCCTGGGCGGTTTCGAGGGCGACTTGATCGAGTCCGCCCGTGCGGAAGAATTTCCAGCGATGAGGTGTGATTGCAGCAGCCATGGTGTGTGGCGCGCAGTCTTGCCTGACCCCAAGCGGTGGCAAACCCGAAGCGGCGGCGAGGCCGGGACCGAGGCGCCGCACACCGTGCGAAATCGCAAAATATGCAGTGCCAAATGCGCGCCGGCGGAAGATAATTGGCTCATGAAAACCTTCCTCGTCCCAGTCGACTTCTCCGCGGTGACCGACGAGGTGATCGACACCGCCGTGAGCTTCGCCCGCGCCCTCCAGGGCAAGGTCGCGCTCATCCACGTCGTGCAACCGCCGGTCGTGACCAGCGAGTTTGCGCTTCCCGTTGAGGTCCTGCAAGATGCCTTGGCCGCGGGCGAAAAGGCCGCGGGCAAGAAGCTGGAGAGTTACGTGCAATTGTTCCGCGGCGCCGGCATCGCCTGCGAAGCGCGGGTGGTCCACGGACCACCGGTGGCCATGATCCGCGAGGAGGCGGAGCGCGTGCACGCGGACTACGTGATCATGGGCTCGCACGGACACGGCAAACTCTACGACTTCCTCGTCGGCAGCACCGCCAGCGGCGTGATCAAGAAAGCGCGCTGCGGCATCATCATCGTGCCGCCCGCTGACAAGCATTGAGGCTGAGATAGAGCCGGGCGCGGGCCGGGTTGGGCTGGCTCTTCGACCACACGCCGTCGCAAACTCGCGGGCGCGTGGTGGCGCGAGGTCGCGCCCTGCTTCCGCAAGGCATGCTGCCGGCTAGCCTAGCGGGTGGGTTGATGCCTTCCAGCGCAGGTAAAGGCCTGCATGCCCACATGTCGGCGTTGCGGCCGCTAAATCGAGATTTCGAACTTTATGACTCTTCGGGAAATGTATCGAAGCTCACGAACGTCCTTTGCAAATAGTGAAAAGGTGGGCGCGCTTCCATCTAACCAAGAAGCATTTGAGATGCTTGAGCATCTCACCCAAGCGGAAGGGAAGAGGCAAACGTGGTCCCCTGATTAAGAATTAGAATTATTCCAATTCCTACTTGAAACTCATTCCCAATTGGCTTGTTTGAGCGTTCATCCATGCACTCCCCCACCGAAAACCGCGACACGCTGACCAAGCGTCTGACCGACACCGGCCTGCGTCCCACCCCGCAACGCGAAGTCGTGTTCAAGGTGATCCTCGAAAAGCGCACCCACCCCACCGCGGACGAAATTTTCGCGATGGTGAAGGCGCAAATGCCGACCATCTCGCTCGCCACGGTCTACAACTGCCTCGAAACGCTCGTGCAAAACGGCCTCGTCCGGCAGGTGAACTTTGACCGCGCCCCGACCCGTTACTGCCCGAATCTCCACGAGCACGCCCACTTTCACGACGAGGTCACCGGCGAAGTCCACGACATCGAGGTGCCCGTCGAACTCCTGAGCCAGCTCCGCGCCCTCCTGCCCGCGGGCTACGACGCCTCCGCGATCGAACTCAGCTTCCGCGGCAAAGCCTCCCCGCTCCCCGGCCACAACTGAAGCCCGCCCCTACTCTCCCACCCTTTCAACCGCACTCCGCTCCTCCTAAAATGAGCCAACTCGAAATCAAAGACCTCCACATCAGCATCGGCGAGAAGCCCATCGTCAAAGGCATGAACCTGACGATCAAACAGGGCGAAGTTCACGCCATTATGGGCCCGAACGGCACCGGCAAGTCCACGCTCGCCAAGGCCATCGCCGGCCACCCGGACTACACGATCACGAGCGGCGACGTGCTGGTCGACGGCCAGTCGATCCTCTCGATGGAAGTCGATGAGCGCGCCCGCGCCGGCCTCTTCCTCGCCTTCCAATACCCGAGCGAGGTCCCGGGCGTCTCCATCGCCAACTTCCTCCGCGCCGCCGTCCAAGCCCGCATGGCCGAAGGCGAGGAACTCGACGCCACCGGCTATTACAAGAAGCTCTACGCCAAGATGGACCTCCTGAAGATCGACCGGAAGTTCACCTCCCGCTCCGTCAACGAAGGTTTCTCCGGCGGCGAGAAGAAGCGCTGCGAGATCCTCCAGATGGCCATGCTCGAGCCGAAGTTCTCCATCATGGACGAGACCGACTCCGGCCTCGACATCGACGCCCTCCGCATCGTCTCCGAAGGCGTCAACGCCCTCCGCGGCGCCACCCTCGGCGTCCTCCTCATCACGCACTACCAGCGCCTCCTGAACTACATCGTGCCCGATTACGTCCACGTCATGTATGACGGCCGCATCGTGAAGAGCGGCGACAAGTCCCTCGCCCTCGAACTCGAGGAAAAGGGCTACGACTGGGTGAAGAAGGAACTCGCCAAAGCCTGAGCCAGAACACCGATCTCGTCACAGAGGAAAACCTGAGATTCCCAGAGGACACAGAGCACCAAAGCCCGCTTTTCATTCTCCGTGACCTCTGTGCGACCTCCTTCCGCCTCTGTGACCCAATCCTAAAAAATCTCCACTCCCCTTTCCGCTCATGAAACCTCCGAGTGAAACCGATGCCCTCGACGTCCCCGTCGAAAATCCCGTCGCCGGCATCGACCAATCCGCCGGCAATTTCAGCTACGACGTCGCCTACGAATTCGACGCCGGCACCGGCCTCACCGAGCAGACCGTCCGCTACATTTCTTCCGTGAAGAAAGAGGCCGACTGGATCCTCGATTTCCGCCTCAAGGCCCTCAAGACCTTCCTCGAAAAACCCATGCCCACGCACTGGGCGACGAAGGACCTCGAGAACATCAATTTCGACAAGATCCGCTATTACCTCGCGCAAGGCCAGAAGCCCAAGCGCACCTGGGACGAGGTCCCCGACGACATCAAGAAGACCTTCGAGCGCCTCGGCATCCCCGAGCAGGAGCGCAAGTTCCTCGCCGGCGTCGAGGCCCAGTTCGACTCCGAGGCCGCCTACTCGAACATCAAGGACATCGTCGCCAAGCAGGGCGTCATCTTCTGCAACTCCACCGAGGCGCTCCGCGAGCACCCCGAGCTGTTCCGCAAGTTCTTCGGCAAGGTCATCCCGACCGGCGACAACAAATTCTCCGCGCTCAACAGCGCCGTGTTCTCCGGCGGTTCGTTCATCTACGTCCCGCCCGGTGTGAAGGTCGCGCATCCCCTCCAGGCCTACTTCCGCATCAACGCCGAGAACTTCGGCCAGTTCGAGCGCACCCTCATCATCGCCGACGAGGGCGCCGAGCTCACCTACATGGAAGGCTGCACCGCGCCCAAGTTCTCCACCTCCACGCTCCACAGCGCGGTCGTCGAACTCGTCGCGCTCAAGGGCGCCAAAATCCAATACATCACCGTCCAGAACTGGGCCGCCAACGTCTACAACCTCGTCACCAAGCGCGGCGTCGCCCACGAAAATGCCGAGATCAAGTGGATCGACTGCAACATCGGCAGCCGCCTCACGATGAAGTATCCCGGCGTCGTCCTGAAGGGCGAAGGCGCCCGCGGCGAAGTCATCTCCATCGCCCTCGCCAACGACGGCCAACACCAGGACACCGGCGCGAAGATGATCCACGCCGCCAACAACACGACGTCCAACGTCATCTCGAAATCCATCTCCGTCGGCCAGGGCCGCGCCACCTACCGCGGCCAGGTCCACATCCCGAAGCGCCTCAAAGGCTGCAAGAACAACACCGAGTGCGACGCGCTGCTGATCAACACCAACAGCCGCACCGACACCTATCCCGCCATCTCCGTCCGCGGCGACAAGAACGCCACGCAGCACGAAGCGAGCG
>JAMPXH010000163.1 GCA_023701285.1 Candidatus Didemnitutus sp. | reverse complement strand
TCCACTTCGTCCGCATCCGGCGCCACGTCACCGAGGTCAACCTCGCCCTCTGTTTCCCGGAGAAATCCGCCGCCGAGCGCCGCGCCCTCGCCCTCGCCCACTTCCAATCGCTCGCGCTCGGCGTCTTCGAGACGCTGGCCGGCTGGTGGGCCGAGCCGGAGGATTTGCCGCCGTTCCGGGTCGAGGGACTCAACCACCTTGAGCGCGCGCTCGAACGCGGTCACGGCGCCCTGTTGCTCACGGCGCATTTCACCACGTTGGAGATCTGCGGCCGCATGATGGTCGAGGCCTACGCGATGGGCGGGCTTTACCGCGATCCGAACAACCCCGTCGTCGCCCACCTCATGCGGGGCCAGCGCGAGCGCCACATGTCCGTCGCCGTGCATTTCGACGACCTCCGCGGCCTCGTGCGCGCGCTGCGCGCCGGGCACGTCATCTGGTATGCCCCCGACCAGGGCAAACGCTCGAAATCCTCCGACATCCTCCCCTTCTTCGGCGTGCCCGCCATCACCAACACCGCCACCGCCAAGATCGCCGAGATGACCGGTTGCGCCGTCGTGCCATTCTTCGCCCGCCGCGAGGCCGACGGCCGTTACGTCCTCCGCATCTTCCCTGAACTCGAGCAATTCCCCGGCCCCGATGCGACCTCCGATGCGATCCGCGTGAACCGTCTGATCGAGGCGCACGTGCGCGAGGTGCCGGAGCAATATTTCTGGGTGCACCGCCGCTTCAAGGCCCGCGGCCCCGAATACCCGGACGTTTACGCCCGCTGACCACTCCACCGCATGAAACGACTGCTGAAATCCGCCTTTCTCCACGTCCGTCTCCCGATCCGCCGCGGCCCGAACCGCGGCCGTTGGTGGAGCATCACGACGGGTCGGAATTACTTCCGCGACCGCTTCGTGCCGGGCAAGGCCGCCTGCCTGCCGCAGTTGGTGCGCCCGGGCGACGTGGTGTGGGACATCGGCTCGCACCTCGGCTACACCGCGTTGATCGAGTCCGGCTGCGCTGGCGCGGCCGGGCGCGTCTTCGCCTTCGAGCCCAATCCCCGCAACCGCCACCTGCTCGAGTTGCACCTGCGTTGGAACGACGCCCGCAACGCCACCGTGCTGCCCTACGCCATGAGCGGCGCCGACGGCGAAATGTCGTTCGGCTGGGAGGAGAGCCAGCGCGCCAGCTCCATCGCCTCGCACCTCGGCGGCGCCGGCTGGAAGGTGCCCGTGCGCCACATCGACGGCCTCATCGCGGCCGGCGTCGCGCCCGCGCCGCATTTCCTCAAGATCGACGTCGAGGGCGCCGAGGTCGACCTGCTCCGTGGCGCGCAGACGCTGCTCGCAAGCGGCGCCCCGCTCACGATCGTGCTCTCGACCCACACGGAGGCGCTGCACGACACCTGTTGCGCGATCTTGCGCGACGCCGGCTTCACGATCGTCGAGACCGCCGCCGTGGCCATCGCCCGCCGCGAAGGCTGGGCCGCGCTTGGCGACGTCGACCTGCTCGCCTGGCGGCCCGCCGCGCATGTGAATGAGGCCGCGCAGGAGGCCTTCCGCCGCATCGGCCGCGCGGGATGAGCCCGACGCCCTCCAACACCTACCCCGATCCCCGCACGCTGCGCGTGCTGGTGATCCGTTACCGCTTCATCGGCGACACCGTGCTGGCGATCCCCGCGCTCCGCAACCTGCGCCGCGCCTTCCCGCACGCGAAGATCGACGTGCTCGCCGAGCCCGTCTCCGGCGACACGCTCCTGCACTGTCCTTACAAGGACGAGGTGATCTATTTCGCGCCGAAGTCGAAGAAGCGCCCTTCGCCCCACCCGACCACGCTCTGGCAATGTGCGCGCCTGCTCCGCGCGCGCCGCTACGATCGCGTCTACAT
Organism: Candidatus Didemnitutus sp.; assembly: GCA_023701285.1. Classification (GTDB taxonomy): domain Bacteria; phylum Verrucomicrobiota; class Verrucomicrobiia; order Opitutales; family Opitutaceae; genus Didemnitutus. The sequence continues at coordinate 4,544 of JAMPXH010000163.1, read as the reverse complement.
CCTGCGCCGCTCGTTCTCCAGCGCCGTGCTGCCGCTGCTGGCGGGCATCCCGCACCGCGTCGGCTTCGCCACGCAGGGCCGCGGCTTCCTGCTCCAGCGCAGCACGCCCTACCCCGACAAGCACGAGGTCGAGTGCTTCCTCGACGTGCTCCGCGCCGACGGCATCCCGATCCTCGACACGCACAACGAAAACTGGTCCGACCCCGCGGTCGATGCGCGCGTCGCCGCCGCCCTCGCGCCCGACGGTCGGCGTCGCGTCTTCGTCTGCGCCAAATCCGTCTTCCCGCTCAAGGACTGGTCGCCCGAGGGTTTCGCCCAAGCGCTCGGCTGGCTCATCGCGCAGCGTAATTGCGCGATCCACTTCTGCGATTCGCCCGGCAACCGCGCCTACTACGACGAGATCCTCGCCGGCCTGCCCGCGGCGGCCCGCGCGCATTGCCACGACTGGAGCAAGGAGCTCCCCATCCGCGACGTGAACTCCCTCCTCCGCCGCATGGACCTCGCGCTCGGCATCGACACCGGCCTGCTGCACATCGCCGCCTCCTTCCACGTGCCGGTGGTGGCGCTCTTCGGTCCGCTCGATCCGGCCCGCTGGCATCCGTGGGACACCGCGCACACCATCGTGCGCCCCGCGGATCTGAGCGGACCGCGACCGCTGCTGCGCTTGACGATCGACGAAGTCAGGCACGCCATCGACCGCCACCTGCCCGCCGCATGAACGAACGTCCACGCATCCTCCACTTCGTCACAGGCGGCGGCTCCGGCGCCACCAAGGTCGCGCTCGATCTCGCCTGCGGCCACCTTGGCACGGGCAACTTCGAGCCCCTCCTCGTGCTCCGCCGCAAGAAAGTCGAGCTGCCCCGCTCCATGCAGCAGCAGATCGACGCCACCGGCCTGCGCACCGCCTGGGTCGCCGACTGGCCGAAGTGGACGACCCGCCGTCAACTCGGTGAACTCATCGCGCATTTCCGGCCGCACGTCTTCGCCGCGCACGGTTTCAGCGAACACATCTGGGGGCGTCAGGCCGCCTTCGCCGCCGGCGTGCCGGTCGTGGTGCACATCGAGCAGAATTGCGAACGCTATGCGCCGTGGCGCCTCTGGTCGGCCCGGCCGCTGGCCGCGCGCACCCGTGCGACGATCTGCGTCTCCCAAGGCGTCGCGGAGCACATCCGCCGCCTGCGCGTGACCGGTCCGCGCGTGGAGATCATCCACAACGGCTCCGATCCCTCGCGCTACGCGGCCGGCGCCCCGCCCTTCGCCGCTCGCGGGCAGGACATCGTGATGGTGGCGCGCTTTGCCCGGCAGAAGGACCAGCCCACGCTCATCCGCGCCGCGCGGAGGCTCGCCGACTCCGGTTGGACCGGCCGTCTCATCCTCGGCGGCGACGGCAAGCAATCGCACCGCACCGCCTGCGAAAAACTCGCCCGCCAGCTCGGGTTGGCGGACCGCGTCGACTTCCCCGGCCGCGTGACCAACGCCGCCGAGATCTACCACCGTTGCCGCGCCGCGGTGCTCTCCACCCATTACGAGGGCCTGCCGCTGGTGCTGATCGATTACATGAGCGCCGGCTGCGCCGCCATCGGCAGCGATGCGCCCGGCGTGCCCGACATCATCGCCCACGGGCAGAACGGCTGGCTCTTCCCCACCCACGACGACGCAGTCCTCGCCGACACACTGCGCCGCGTGCTGGCCGGCGGGCCGGAGGTGGAAGCCATCGTGCAACGCGGCAGCACCGAGGTGCCGCGGAATTTTTCCGTTGCGCGGATGATCGCGCGGCATGAGTCGCTTTATGCGGAGCTGCTGCGCTCCGCTCCACCGCTGCCCTGAACGCCGTGCCCCTGCTCCAAGTCGAGGATCTCCGCACCTCCTTCCACACCCGCAGCGGCGTCACCCGCGCGGTGGACGGCGTGAGCTTTGCGATCGAGCGCGGCGAGACGCTCGGTCTCGTGGGTGAATCCGGCTCGGGCAAATCCGTCACTTGTTACTCGCTGATGGGGCTGGTGCCGCAGCCTCCCGGACGCATCGAGGGCGGACGGGCACTGTTTGACGGCACCGATTTGCTGAACTGCACGCCGGCCGAGGCGCGCGCCATCCGCGGCAAGCGCCTCGCGATGATCTTCCAGGACCCGATGACCTCGCTGAATCCCTACCTGCGGATCGGCGAACAGCTCATCGAGCCGCTGCTGATCCATGAGCGCATCGGCCGGCACGAGGCGCTCGCGCGGGGCGTGGAGATGCTGGCGGCCGTCGGCATCGCCGAGCCGGAACGCCGCCTGCGGCAATACCCGCACGAATTCTCCGGCGGCATGCGCCAGCGCGTGATGATCGCGATGGCGCTGATCACCAAACCCGAGCTGCTCATCGCGGATGAGCCGACCACCGCGCTCGACGTGACCGTGCAGGCGCAGATCCTCGAATTGATCCAGCGGCTGCAACGGGAGTCCGGCATGGCGGTGATTTTCATCACGCACGACCTCGCCGTGGTCTCCGGCCTGTGCGACCGCGTGCAGGTGATGTATGCCGGCCGCATCGTCGAGCGCGCGCCGACGCGCCCGCTCTTCGCGCAGCCGCGCCATCCCTACACCCGCGCGCTCCAGCGCTCGATCCCCGCCCTGCAACCGAAGGGCGAAACCCTCTACACCATCCCGGGACTGCCGCCGGACCTCTCGAAGCCCTTCGCCGGCTGCCCCTTCGCCCCGCGCTGCGACGCGGCCATCGACTCCTGCCACCGCGAATCCACGGTGTTGCGCGCCGTGTGCGCGCACCACGAATCCGCCTGCCTGCGCGTGCAGCGCGGCGAAATCTGAGCGATGTCCGCGCCGATCCTCCAGTTGCAGGACGTGCAGACCCACTTCCCGGTGGAGTCGGGTTTCGTCGTGCGCCGCCACGTCGGCACGGTGAAGGCGGTCGACGGCGTCTCGCTCACGCTGCACCGCGGCGAAGTGCTGGGGCTCGTGGGCGAATCCGGCTGCGGCAAATCCACGCTCGCCCGCACCATCATGCAGCTGCTGCCCGCGACCGCCGGCACCGTCACGTTGGCCGGACGCGACCTCGGCCGCTGCACGCCGGCGGAGTTGCTCGCCGCCCGGCGCGACATGCAGATGGTTTTCCAGGATCCGTTCGCATCACTGAATCCGCGCCTGACGGTCTACGCCACGCTGGCGGAGCCGCTGCAGGTGCACGGGATCTGCCCGGCGGCGGAGATCCCGGCGCGGGTCGCGCACTTGATGGAGCTCGTCGGGCTCGCCCCGCGCTTCGTCCGGAAATACCCGCACGAATTCTCCGGCGGCCAGCGCCAGCGCATCGCCATCGCCCGCGCGCTCGCACTGGAGCCGAAGTTGCTCATCGCGGACGAACCCGTGTCGGCCCTCGACGTCTCCATCCAGGCCCAGATCCTCAACCTGCTCGCCGGCCTCGTGCGGCGGATGGACCTCGCGCTGTTGTTCATCGCCCACGACCTGTCGGTCGTGAAGCACATCTCCGACCGCGTCGCCGTGATGTATCTCGGCAAGATCGTGGAGCTCGGGCGGGCCGAGGAGGTCATCGAGCGTCCGCGCCATCCCTACACGCGCGCCCTCATCAGCGCGATCCCTTCGATCCAAGCCGACCCGGGACGCCCGCGCATCGTGCTCGCCGGCGATCCGCCTTCGCCGATGAATCCGCCCGGCGGCTGCCCATTCCATCCGCGTTGCGCGCATGCGCAGGAGCGTTGCCGCGCCGCGGCCCCGGCTTTGCGTGCGGCCGGTCCGGAGCATGAGGCCGCCTGCGTGCGGCTGGAGGAGATTTGAGCGGCGGCGCGCGAACGCCGTCCGTTCAGCTGGCAGGCAGACCGATCTGACGCAGCGCCTCGTAGCAGGCGATGCCGGCCGCGGTGGAAAGGTTGAGCGAGCGCAGCGCACCGTTCGCGTGCGGGATCTTGATCCGGCGTTCGGAGCCGAATTCCGCATGGATGCACTCGGGCACGCCTGCCTCCTCGTTGCCCATCACCAAACCGTCGCCGTCCTCGTAGCGCACATCCCAGAAACTGCGCGCGCCGTGGGTGGTGAACAACCACAGCCGGCGCGGGGCGGCCGGGCTCGCCTTGAAGGCCTCCCAGTTCTCGTGCTGGTGCACATCGAGCGAATACCAGTAATCCATGCCCGCCCGCCGCAGATGCCGGTCCGTGATCTGAAACCCCAGCGGATGAATCAGATGGAGGCGGGATTTCGTCACCGCGCACATGCGGCCGATATTGCCCGTGTTGGGGGCGATGCGCGGTTGATAAAGGACGAGGTGCAACATGGCGGGACGACAGGATTTAAGCTGGCCACCCCGCGACCGATATTCCATCCCATACTGCAACTCACCGGGCGCGGGCCCGCCCGGATGCGACGCGACTCCATGCATCCCCCGACGACCTCTGCCGCGCCCTCGACGACCCCGCAAGGCACGTCTGTCATCAGTCGCGAACTCGGGGTGATGCTCGTCGATGACGAGTCCGCCTACCTCGATCTCCTGCAGCAACTCCTAGGCGAACAACTGGCCTGCCCTGTCCACAGCTTCAC
>JAMPXH010000162.1 GCA_023701285.1 Candidatus Didemnitutus sp. | reverse complement strand
GGCCCGAGCGCATCGGCCCGACCGCGCAGCACCTGGCCGGTGTAGCGCAGCACTGCCGTCTCGCCCCCGGCGCGGATAGCGGCCGCGCCGCGCGCGGCGGTGAGCCGCAGGACGAGATCGGGCGCCTCGGCGGCCAGCGCCGCGCGCAGGGGCCACGGTGCGGCCGCGAGGCCCGCGCCGGCGCCCAGTGCCTGCAACATGCTTCGTCGTGTCCACATGTCGATTCTTTCTCCTTGCCGGCGGCCGTGGAATCGGCTTGCGCTAGGGCTTGCCCGTTGCGCGCAGGCGCTCGATCATTGGCATCAGCTCCGCGTTGACGAACTCGGGCGTGATCGGCCCGATGTGCTTGTAGGCGATGCGCCCGTCGGCGCCGATGACGAAGGTCTCGGGCACGCCATACACGCCCCAGTCGATGCCCACGCGGCCGTCTACATCCGCGCCGGTGCGGGTGTACGGATCGCCCCATTCTGCGAGCCAGCGTGCCGCGTCGTCGGGCTGGTCCTTGTAGTTGAGGCCGTGGATGGGGACCAGCCCGCGGGCCTGCACCTCCATGAGCACGGGATGCTCTTCGCGGCAGGCGACGCACCACGAGGCGAAGACGTTCACCAGCGCGACCTCGCCCTTGCCGAGGTCGGCACTCGACAAACCGAGCGTCCGGCCCTTGACCGGCGGCAGGTCGAACGCCGGCACCGGCCTGCCGATGAGCGGCGAAGGCACTTCGCGCGGATTCAGCGTCAGGCCGACGGCGAGCGCCACGACCAGGACGAGGAAGACGCCAAGGGGCAGCAGCGCGCCCCACCGGCTCCGCACCGCGGCGCGGCCCGCCTTCGGCGTGCGCGCGGCGAGGTCATCATGCGTGTCGGCCCTCATGGCTTGCTCGCCCGCGGCCCGTCACGACGATCCACGCCCTGCCCCTGGCGCGCGATCGGCTCCCAGGTCTTGCCGCCGTCGCGGCTGAGGAAGGCGCTGCGCTTGAAGGTCGCAATCGCGTACTCGTTCCGCCGAGCCGGATTCTGGGCGACGTAAGCCACCGCGTCCTCGCCGAGCGGCGGGAGCGCTATCTCTTTGGCCGAGTCGCCGTTCCACTCGATGCGGTGCAACGTCGGGTTGCCGTCATGCCCGGCGGACCACAGATGGGTGCCGTCAAGATCGAAGAACGTCGCCAGGGTCTGGCCCGCGGCCAGCCGACGGAAGGTGTCGCCCGCGTCGGTCGACAGGAAGACGCCGTCGCGGGTCCCGACCGCCACCACCTTCGTGTTCTCCGGATGCACCGCGAGGCTCGTTGGCTCGCCGGAGAGGCCGCGCCCGGCGGCCTTCTTCCACATGAGTCCATCATTCAGCGTGGAGTGCAGGCCGGCCGACTGCATGCGCGAATTGGGCGCGTGATTGAACACGTACACCGCATCGGTGGCGAACCCGGTGGCGAGCAGATGGAAATCGGACTCGCCTTCGAGGCCGAGCCTCTTCCAGCTCTTGCCGCCGTCGTCGCTGCGGATCAGGCCGAAGGGGTTGCCCAAGCCCGAGCCGGGTGCCGGATGGCCGCTGCTGTAAAAGCGCGCGCGGGTCGCGGAAAAGCCCATGTAGTCGTGCGCGGGCCCGGGCGCCTTGGACCATTTGCCGTTTTCATAGACGGCGAGGCCGTGGTGGCTGGGGATGAAGAGGCGCGCGCCATCGGCGCTCCAGGCAAGGCCGTGGACGTGGGTGAGCGTCACGTCGGCCCGGGCGACGCCTGCGGCGAAGAGTAACAGGGCGAGCCCGCTGAACAGGGAGGCGAGAAAGGGAATTCGTGGTGCGTACATAAGGAATGGCTCCTGAAATTTATCCGATTCGCCCGAGCACCGGAAACTGCTCGAGCAGCCAGTAACTGAACGCCGTGAGCTGGCCCGTCATCATCGCCACGCCCATCGTCACCATCACCAGACCGGCGACAACCTGCAGCGGGCGCCCGGCGTGGCGCAGCGTCTTCAGCCGGCCGACAAGCTCGCGCATGAACACCGCCGAGAGCACGAAGGGCACCCCCAGGCCCAGGGCGTAGGCCGAAAGCAGCGAGACCCCGCCGGACACGGAGCCCTGCATCGCGCTCGCGGTCAGGATCACCCCGAGCACCGGCCCGATGCACGGCGTCCAGCCGAAGCCGAAGGCGACCCCGAGCACCAGTGCCGAGGCCGGATGCCCGCTCGCCAGATGCGGGTGGAAGCGCCAGTCGCGGTGAAACCACGCCACGTGCCGGAACAGCCCGAGCATGAAGAGACCGAAGGCAACGACGATCACGCCGCCGACGAGGCCGGCTTCGTGGCGGTAGCGCAGCAACAGCTGCCCCAGCGCGGTGGCGCTCGCCCCCAGGGCGACGAATACTGCCGAGAACCCCAGCACGAAGAAAAGGCTCATCACGCCTGCGTGGAGCCGGGTGCGGGCGTCGACCGCAGGTTGCGCACCGTGCAGCGAGTGCCCCGCCATATAAGAGACATAGGCGGGCACCAGGGGCAGCACGCAGGGCGAGAGGAAGGAGACGAGGCCGGCTGCGGCGGCACCGGCGAGTCCGAGGGTGGCGGCGTCGATCATGGCCTGCTCGGTCGAACTCAGCGCTTGGTGTCGAGCACACGCTCGACCGCGGCCTGCAACGCGGCAAGCGGCTGCGCGCCGACCACCCATTCGGTGGCGCCGCTACGATTGTTGCGGACCAGCGTCGCGGGCGTGCCGGTGACGCCGATCGCGTTGCCGTCGGCGATGTCCTCGTCCACCCGTTTGATCATCGCCGGGTCGGCCAGGCAGCGCGAGAAGTCGTCGCCCTTGAGGCCCAGCTCGGTGGCGATGGCGAGCTCGGACTTGCCTTCGGCGAGACCTTGGCCATTGGAGCGCGTGTGGCGGAAGAGTGCGTCGGTGTACTTCCAGAACGCCTCATTGCCGCCGAGCTTCGCCGCGCATTCGCTGGCGACGGCCTCGCGGCGCGCGGCCGGATCGTGAAAGGCGAGCGGAAAGTGGCGATAGACCCAGTTCACGCGCCCGCCGTGGCGCTCCAGCACGGCCGCGGGCGCGTCGTGGAAGCGCTTGCAGAACGGACACTCGAAGTCCGAATACTCGATCAGCGAGACTTCCGCCGCGGCGTTGCCACGGATGTGGTCGCGGTTGGCCACCACCTTGCGCGCCGCCTTGCCCCGCTCGGCCGTCTGCGCCTGCTGTCGCGCAAGCTCGTTGCGCTGCGCCTCCTGCCGGCGCTCGATCCCCCGGGTGAGCGCGCGATCGACGACGCGGTCGAGGACGCCCTCGCTTTCGAGCTTGCGCACGATGGCGTCGACCAGGGCGGGATCGGGGCCGGCCGCTGCGGCTGTCTCGGCGGTGTGCCCCGGAACGGCCATGATGCCGGCGAGGAGCATGGCGAGAAGAAGACGTCTCATGGCCGATCCCCTGAGTCGGCGGCAGCGCCGCCGTGGCAACTGCCCTGTTTTCCGTGCCGCCCGGCGCACAGCCCCGCCGCGCACATCGCCGCGCAGGGCAGCAGGCCGACGACGACCGACGTGAGCCCGGCCGCCGCGAGCCAGTCCCAGCCGAGGAACAGCCCGCCTCCGACCCCCAACGTGGCCAGCGCCACCCACAGTGTGCGTCCCGGTGCGCGACGAATGAAGCCGATCGGGCGGCGAAGCGCCTGCCCGGCCGCATGGAATGGATGTACCCTTGAGCTTTCCATCTGAGTCTCTCCTTTACGGTCTGTCATTGCTGCAATCCCTGGCCGCGCCCGCGGGGCTTGGCGTCGGGCTCCACCAGCTTGCGAATTTCCGCGATCTCTGCCGACGCGTCCCATTCCGCCGGACCCACCCGGCGCCAGCGCTCGCGGCCGTCGCGATCGACCAGCACGGTGGTCGGGATGCCCACGGCGCCGAGGGTGCTCGTGACCTCGGCCGAGGGATCGATGTAGAGCGCGAGTTTGCGGATGCCGTACTGCTGGTAGAACTCGCGGACGGCCTGCGGACTGCGGTCGATGGACAAGGCCACCACCTCGAAGGCGGGACCGCCCAGCAGCGCCTGCAGGCGGTCGAGGGACGGCATCTCCTTGCGGCACGGCACGCACCAGGTGGCCCACAGATTCAGCAGCACGACCCGCCCGCGAAAATCGGCCAGCGAGCGGATGTTCCCGCTCGCATCCTGAAAGCGGATCTCCGGTAGTTGCGGCGCTGCGGTCCCCTCGTCGGCCGCCGCCGTAGCCGGGGCGAAGCGCTCGTCGCCATAGCGCCCCGCAGCGATCACGACGGCGACGGCGGCGAGGATGGCGAGCCTGCGCGCGAACTGCATTGCGCCGCGATTCGATTCCCTCGGGGTCATGGACATTCGTTCCGGATGAAGGCTGAGAACTCTTCGGGTACCGCGAACACGACCTGCGCGCGGTCGCCGCCCATGCCCGCGCCGACGATGACCGGTTCGCCCTGGCGCGGACCCCGCGGTGACGAATCGGTCTTGAAGCGCAGGTTGAACTCCCAGAAGGCATGGACGCCGCCGTCACCGAGGGTCACGCGATAGGTGTCACCGCAATGGCGGATGGCGCTCACGCGCTGGCCGGCATCGACGGCCTTCAGGTCCGGCAGGCCGGGTGCCTTCGGTGCCGCGAGCTTGCCCTCGGAGACCGCGCGCAGGTAGGCAATCAAGTCGCCGCGCGCGCGGGCGTCGGGCAGACCCTGGTACGCCATCGCGTTGCCCGGGATGAAGCTGGCCGGATCGCGCAGCCAGGCGTCGAGCGACTTTTCGTTCCACACCACCGCCGATTGGCGCACGGCGTCCGAGTAACGGCGGAAGCCTTCGGCCGTGCCCGCCCGACGCCCGAACACGGAGGCGAGAGTCGGGCCTGTGCGATGCTCACCGGCGACGAGCGAATGGCACGCGGCACAGGCGCGGAAGCCGTGCGCGCCGCGGGCCGCGTCGCCAGCGGCCAGCGCGACGGCGGGGGCACAAAGCGCGGCCAGGGCCGCAAATGCATGCTGAAAGGTCATGTCGGATTCCTCCTCGCTGGGGCTCGCCACGGCGTCGCGCTCGGGAAAGCGGTCGGCGTAGGCGGATGGGCGTGCGCTTTCATCGCTGCAGCAAGAGTCTCACCATGCGCCCCAGTGCGCTGATCAGCCCCCGGATCGGACAAGTCTGTCATCGCCCATTCCTTTATCTGTTACGGCGGGCTCCCGAATCGGAGCGCCCCCCGCCGAACCAGCGTGACCACCATCTCGTCGTGCACATCACGCCACAGCCGAGCAGGATCAGGACCGCGGTCAACAATCCCGCGGCCGCCAGCCAGTGCCAGCTCAGATACAGCCCCCCTCCCACGCCCGCCGCAACCAGCACAGCTGCAGCCCCCGCGAGAGTGAGCCTGCCGCCCAGCCGCCGATGCGACGACGGGCAGACAGAGGGGTTCACCGACCTCGCATTGGTTCTGACGGTTTCTGGATTTTCCATGGACGAATCTCCTTCAAATCCTTCCCGTGAATGACACTCCTCAGACTTCGGTTTCGTCGGCGCCGATCAGCAGCGTCGACTCGGTCAGATAGCGGTACCGCGGAATCTCGAGGTTGGTGGGCGCCGGAACGTTCTTGAAGACGCGGCCGGCCAGGTCGAACCGGGAGCCGTGGCAGGGGCAGTAGAAACCGCCCGGCCAGGACGGACCCAGATCGGCCGGCGCCACCTCCGGGCGGAAGGTCGGCACGCAACCGAGATGGGTACAGAGGCCTACCGCCACCAGGTACTCGGGCTTGCGCGAGCGCAGCGGGTTCGTCGCGTACTGCGGCTGCTGCGGCCTCTCCGACCTGGGATCGCTCAGCAGCGGATCGTTCGCCACCAGCCGCGCGATCATCTCGGGCGTGCGGTGCAGGATCCATACCGGCTTCCCCCGCCACTCGACGGTCATCAGTTCGCCGGCCCCGAGCCTGGCCAAGTCCGTCTCCACCGGCGCACCCGCCGCGCGTGCCCGCTCGCTCGGGGACATGCTGAGGACGAAGGGAATCGCCGTCCCCACGGCGGCCGCCCCAGCGGCGGCGGAAGTGGCGATGACCAGTTTGCGGCGCGTGGGATTCGTCGCCTTGGGCCACGGTTTCTGCTCGTTCATGGTTGCACTCCTTCAGCTTGCGACGCCCTGCTGAGCGATCGGCTCGGCCCTGCCACCGGCTAGCGCAATCCGCGTCAAGGCGGCCCGTCCGGCGGAGGAAAAGCCGGCCGGCGAGGCCTGGCGGCCCACCGGCCTGCCGGTCATTTCACGCCGGTCACGACATACCCCTTGCCGTCCTGAACAAACTCGAACTCCACCTTCTTGCCGACGGTGAGCTTGTCGAGGAGCATCTTGTCCTTCACGGCAAAGGTCATGGTCATCGCCGGCCAGTCGAGGCTCTTCACCGGCTCATGGTCGAAGGTCACGCTGCCGCCCCCGGCGTCGAGCTTCTTCACGACGCCG
>JAMPXH010000040.1 GCA_023701285.1 Candidatus Didemnitutus sp. | reverse complement strand
GGGGGGGGGGGGGGGGGGGGGGTGGGGGGGGGGGGGGGGCTCGTTCGGAGAACTCGCCCTACCAGTCCGTTCGCCTGCATTTCATCTCACCTGATACGATTGACCACCTCCGCGGTAAGACTGCGGGTTTGCGCCGCCCGCGCATCAGCCACACGCTCGCGCCAATTTTCTCTTCGCGTCTCGTCCTTTCGCGGCGCGAAATCGAAAATCGAAAATTGAGAATCGAAAATCCATGAACGCTCCCACGATCGTCCGCACCAACACCGCCGAGCTCTACGACGCCTACGTGATGAAGAACTTCGCGAAGGCCCCGCTCACCATCGTGCGCGGCGAGGGCGTCTGGGCGTGGGACGACACCGGCAAGAAGTATCTCGATTTCGTCTCCGGCATCGCCGTCAACGCGCTCGGCCATTGCCACCCCGTCTGGGTCGAGGCGATCCGCCGCCAAGCCGGCGAGCTCGTCCACTGCAGCAATCTCTACCGCAACCCCGGCTACGGTGAGCTCGCCCGCCGCCTCGTGCAGCAGGCCGGCCCCGGACGCGTCTACCTTTGCAACTCCGGCACCGAGGCCAACGAAGGCCTCATCAAGCTCGCCCGCCTGCACGGCCTCCGCAAATCCGGCGAGGAAGGGAAGTGCATCAAGATCCTCTGCGCGAAGAACGCCTTCCACGGCCGCACCTTCGGCGGCATGAGCGCCACGCCGCAGGAGAAGATCCAGAAGGGCTTCCGCCCGCTCGTGCCCGGCTTCGCCTTCGGCGAACTCAACAACCTCCAGAGCTTCGCCGATCTCGTCGACGAGCACACCGCCGCGATCTTCATCGAGACCGTCCAGGGTGAGGGCGGCGTGACGCCGTGCACCGACGGGTTTCTCTGGGGCCTGCGCCAGCTCTGCGACCGGCACAACCTCCTGCTCATGCTCGACGAGGTGCAGTGCGGCATCGGCCGCACCGGCGCATTCTACGCGTTCCAGCACAGCGGCGTGCGCGCCGACGCCATCGGCATGGCCAAGGGCATCGCCAACGGCTTCCCGATGGGCGCCATCTGGGCCGCCGAGCCGCACGCCGAGCTCTTCACGCCCGGCTCGCACGGCACCACGTTCGGCGGCAGCCCGCTCGCCTGCGCCGCCGCCCTCGCCACGCTCGACGTGATTCAGCGCGACGACCTCATCCGCAAAGTCGCCGTCAACGGCGCCGCGTGGAAAGCCGAGCTCGAGCAACTCGTCGTCGAATTCCCGACGCAGGTGAAAGCCGTCACCGGCCGCGGCTACATGCTCGGCCTCGCGCTCCAGTCCGATCCGGCTGCCTATCTCCCGCTCCTCCGCGAAGGCGGCCTCCTTTGCCCGACCGCCGGCGGCAACACCATCCGCCTCCTCCCGCCCCTCATCGCAACCAGCGAACACCTCAAGCTCGCCACCGACATCATCCGCGGCGCACTGAAGAAAAAAGGAACAGTTGCGTAAAATAGAGCCCGTTGACCTCGACGCGCTGTTTGCGTTCAGGACAAGTAGTTCGGCTACATGCTTGCCTACTAGCGCGTGGTGAAGTTCGCTTCCGGTGACGCGGGGCCGAGCGTGGAGTTATGGAAATTCCGTTCACCGATTCTGTTTCCAATCTGATCGCTAGTTTCAATTTCCGGCGAGCCGTCGCATTGGTTTCTATCCTGATTATCCTAGGGAGTGCTGCGTGGACCGTCGACTTCTACTCAGATTTCAGTCGGCTCTCTCGTCTAGAACGTGCGACTGCTTTGATTGAGCGGATGCATGCCCTAGACGAGAAGAAGCTCGGCGACGATCTCGTAACTGTGCGCAAACGTATAGCCGCAGAGTTGAGTGCGGTAGTGGCTATGCCGGTAGAAGCGTCTCAGGAGTCCAGGTCTAATGAGACTGCTTTCCGAGACTGGTTTGCTCGAGTATGGAAAAAATTCGCATCCGGAGCACTGCCGTGGTTCCTGTCTTCTCTGCTGCTATTGCCAGCTGCATTTAGGAAGGAAAAGAATGCTTGGGCGGGTTTTTTTGGGTTTCAAGTAGCAACAATATTTTTCGGGGTTGTCGTTGCGACCATCCCTCCAATCGGCACTTGGATCGTCGATTACTTGGTTCTTCCGTGGGGGCTTTTTGTTTTCATTGCAGTAATCCCCATGTCGGTTGCTGCGGCGACCGCCTATAGAAAAGTGCGAGACTCGTCTCTTGAGCGTGCGATTCTTAATAACCTTCGCCAAATCACGGCCGCAGCAGACCAGTATTTTCTTGAACATGGTGCGAGCGAAGTGGCCGTATGCGATCTAGTCGGACCTGAGCCGCATAAATACATCAAGTCTTTGATGAGTGTGGATGGCGAGCGATACGAGGACCTTTGGGTTAGGCAGGGAGAACCGGTCACGGTCGTGCGCCGGAACGGCGACCGTGTCACGTATGGTGGAGTGTAGGGCCGGAAACGCTCCGCTTGGAACACGAGGTGAGTGATAGCGGCTTGCACGGGAACAGTAAGCCGTTCAGTTCTTGGTCGGGCCAACGCGGTGCAGCCCCGCACCGCTTGGCCCTTATTGCTTATGAGCGAGACCCCAGATTCGGCGTTCGAAAATGAGAAAGCGGAGGTCGCGCGCCTCCTTCAGGAAGTTCGTCAGTTGCGTGCGTCGGCAGAAGAGGCATTCGAGGTAGCAGCCCAAAAAAGGAAGGAGGTGGATGAGCACGCCACCTATGCGTTCCAGGCCAAAGTTAATACCGAGAAGCACGCGAAGGAAGCATCTGCACTGAAAGGGCAGATGGAAGGAGACGCCAGCACGCTCGCCACGACCAAGAAGAACTTCGATGAGATCTTGGCGGCGGCGATGGTCGCGAAGGCTGGACTTGATGCGGACACAAAAGCTGCCTCGGAAAAGAAGCGCGCGTTCGATGCGTCTCTTGAAAACACAGAGGTAGCGTTAAGCACGGCACGCGACAAGACGGAAGCGATTACCAAGGCCAAGTTGGAGGCCGATGCATTGATGAGCGCGCTGCAAAAATTGCGCGATGAGGCGGCAGGTGCTCAGGCAAAAAGCGACCGTGCGCGCGCAAAGGCAGAAGAGGCTCAAGCCAAGGCTGCAGAGCTTGCCACCCAAGCAAGCGAACTAGTGAAACAACTGACGTCTGCGCGTGATAAAGGAGGCGAAGAAGCGGGCCAGATCAAAGCAGGACTCGAAGCGGTTAACGCAGACCGAGCCAAACTCGCGGAAGTGATCTCGCATCTCGATCAAAGCGATAAAATCGCTGTCGGTCACGAAAACCGTGTCGCGGAGTTGGCGGCGAAGCTGGCGGAGCTGAACGACAAGGCCGAAAAACTCTTGCCTGGCGCAACGAGCGCTGGATTGGCGAGTTCCTTCCTAAAGCAGAAGGAGCGGTTTGCGGGACCGCAGCGACGGTGGCTTTGGACGTTCATGATTTGCATCGGCCTGCTTATCGTTGTCGCGGCGCCGAGCTATTGGGCGGCGATTCGGGGAGACACATCAGATGTCACATGGGATTCGATCCTCCTCGGAATGGCCCTGCGCTTGCCCATAGTGATTCCACTCGTCTGGCTCGCCATCTACGCTGGACGAAATTACATGCTATCTGTGCGCCTTGAAGAGGACTATGCTTTTAAAGAAGCGATCTCGATGGCGTTCGAAGGCTACAAACGAGAGATGGATAAAATCGGCGCTGGTGACGTAGGTAACCCGTCACCTCTGACGAAGCTCTGCTTGAACGTGTTGTCGGCCTTGGCTGAACGTCCAGGCCGGATCTATGAAGGCCATCAGAAGGACATCACAGTTGCTACCGCCGCGGTGGACGCACTGCGCGCCAACGGTCAGGAATTGAAAAATCGCGTTGTCGCTCCCGTCACATGACCATCGAACAATCTCTAAGACGGCGGGCGCTTCGGTCCCAGATCGTCTCTTACGGCGTGATTTTTGTCTCCTTGGTCGGGGTCTTGGCCGCGAGCTTCTACCTTCTCGGCGCATTTCGTGACACACTTGGGTTCGCGTCGACTCCTACACCAGCCGATGCAGAAGCACCGGCGTTGGCTACTTCGTCGCTCGCATTGATCATCACCGCTTTCGGTTTCGGAGGAACCGTTGCGATCGCTTGGCAGGTTATCCGCTTTGCTCAAGCCGAGCGCGCATTGAGTGTTCGCTATTCCGTCCTTGCGGATGCTCTCTGCATTTCCGGCGACAACATTGACGATTTCGACAAAATGTTGACGAGACTTTCCATCGCTATGCAACTTCCAGCGGAACCGATCGGTGACCGTTCAAAAGAACTCGCGGCATTAGCCGACGTGGTGAAGGCGGTTCGGTAGTGCTGCCCAGCAAGTCATTACCACGGTAAGCCGACGGTGATCTAGCTGCTGCCATCTGGCTATTTGCCTTAGCTCCGGTTGTTGCAATCTGGGGCCAACTTGGCGCTGGGCGGGCCTTTTTGCTCTGGCGGTGATTGGCCGCGCCGACTTAATCGGACGGTTTCCGATGAGACACTTCCTCAAGGACACCGACTTCTCCGCCTCCGAGATCGCGTCGATCTTCACGCTGGCCGCCCGCCTCAAGCGCGAGCGGGGCGCGCATGAGAAGCCGCTCGCCGGCCAGACCTGGGCGCTGATCTTCTCCAAGAGCAGCACGCGCACCCGCGTCTCCTTCGAGGTCGGCATCCACGAACTCGGCGGCAATCCGCTTTTCCTCAACCGCAACGATATCCAGATCGGGCGCGGCGAGTCGGTCGAGGACACCGCCAAGGTCCTCTCGCGCTTCGTCCACGGCCTCATCGTGCGCACCTACGAGCAGAGCGAGATCGAGCGCCTGGCCGCGGCGGGCTCCATCCCGATCGTCAATGCGCTGACGGATTTCCTCCACCCGTGCCAGATCTACACCGACGCCTTCACGATGGCGGAGCGCTGGGCAGGTGGCGGTGACCTGTTCGCGTCGCTCAGGGGCCGCAAGATCGCCTTCCTCGGCGACACGGCGTGCAACATGGCGTATTCGTGGATCCTCGGCGCGGCGCTGTTCGGCATGAAGATCAGCCTCGCCGGCCCGAAGGAGTTCGCGCCCGGCGCCGACATCGATGCGCAGCTCGCGAAGGACGGCCTGCCGAAGAATTACCATTTCACCACCGATCCCTACGAGGCGGTGAAGGACGCCGATGTCGTCTACACCGACGTGTGGGTGTCGATGGGCAAGGAGGAGGAGACGAAGGAGCGCATCCGCGTGATGTCGCCCTATCAGGTCACGGCCCGGCTCTTCGCCGCCGCCAAGCCCGATGCCTACTTCATGCACTGCCTCCCGGCCCATGCCGGCGAGGAGGTGGAGCAGGCCGTCCTCGATAATCCGCGCAGCATCATCTTCGACGAGGCCGAGAACCGCCTGCACGTGCAGAAGGCCATCCTCGCGACACTCGCGGCGGCTCGGACCTGAGTCAGTTCTCCAGCGTGAAGGTCACGCGGTTCGCCTGCACCTTGCGGAACAGGCCGGTCGAAAGATCGCCATCGTCCAGCCGCTGATCGATCTGTTCCAACTGTTCGTCCGAGCACGTGAAGCCGGAGATGGAGATGCCGGCGGCCACGCCCGACATGTTGCGGTCCCAGTTCCAGCGCCCGCCGATCGCGGTGGGCGCCTGCCACACGGACGCCTTGAAATCGCCCGCCATCGGCACGGGAGCGTTGGGCACGACGCCTGAGCCGGCGTTGGCGGGCCAAGTGCCGTGCTGGAGCGCGTAGGTCTCGAAGGCCTGCGCGAAGACCCGCACGTCGTTCGCGACGCGGCTGTTTTGCGCGGCCCGCTTGACGCGCTCCGCCGCCGGGATCGCCAGCGCGGCGAGCAGGCCGACGATCACGACCACGATCATGATTTCCACCAAGGTGAAACCGGTCGGGGCGGGCCGGTCGGGGTTCCGGGGGCGCGGTTTCATGAGACCCGCAGCTTGGGCGCGCGACGGCGCGTCCGCAACGCGCCAAGGGTCAAATCCACGTAAATGCCGGATTTTAACTTTGCGAGCCCGCCCCGGCCGCGCTCAACTGCGCGCTCTACCATGAAGATCGTGCTCGCCTACTCCGGAGGCCTCGACACCTCCGTCATCGTCAAGTGGCTCAAGGAAACGTATGACGCCGAGATCGTCACGTTCGCGGCCGACGTCGGCCAGGAAGAGGAGTTGAAGGGCCTCGACAAAAAAGCGCTGAAGACCGGCGCGTCGAAGCACTACACCCTCGACCTCGTCGAGGAATTCGCCCGCGACTTCATCTACCCGATGATCCGCGCCAACGCGATCTACGAGGGCCAGTATTATCTCGGCACCTCCATCGCCCGTCCGCTCATCGCCAAGGCGCAGGTGGACATCGCGAAGAAGGAAAAGGCCGACACCGTCGCGCACGGCGCCACCGGCAAGGGCAACGACCAGTGCCGCTTCGAGCTGACCTACATGGCGCTCGCGCCGCATCTCCAGATCATCGCCCCGTGGAAGATCGAAGCCTACCGCGAGCTCTTCCCGGGCCGCGCCGAGATGATCGAGTATTGCGTGAAGCACAAGATCCCCGTCGAGGCCTCGCTCAAGAAGCCCTATTCGATGGACCGCAACCTCCTCCACATCTCCTACGAGGCGGGCATCCTCGAGGACCCGTGGTTCGACCCGACCACGAAGGAGAACAAGGCGATGTTCAAACTCTCCGTCGCCCCCGAGGACGCGCCGGACAAGCCGGAATACGTCGAACTCGATTTCGAAAAGGGCAACTGCGTCGCGGTGAACGGCAAGAAGCTCACCCCCGGCGGCGTGCTCAAGGCCCTCAACAAGCTCGGCGGCAAGCACGGCATCGGCCGCGTCGACCTCGTCGAGAACCGCTTCGTCGGCATGAAGTCTCGCGGCGTCTACGAGACCCCGGGCGGCACGATCCTCATGCAGGCCCACCGTCAGGTGGAGTCGCTCACGCTCGACCGCGAGGTGTTGCACCTGCGTGATGGCTTCATCCCGAAATACGCCGAGCTCGTCTACAACGGCTTCTGGTTCGCGCCCGAGCGCGAGATGCTCCAGGCGATGGTCGACGAGAGCCAGCGCTACGTCACGGGCACCGTCCGCCTCAAGCTCTACAAGGGCAACATCATCACCTGCGGCCGCAAGTCGAAGTATTCCCTCTACGACGACAAGATCGCTTCGATGGAAGGCGTGAAGAGCTGGTATAACCAGAGCGACGCCACCGGCTTCATCCGCCTCAACGGTCTCCGTCTCCGCGCGCGCAACCTCGCGCAGGGCGGCCCGAAGGTCTGAGCCCAGCCGGGTTTGCCATTCTCCTCCAGCCGCGCGGTCCGCCGCGCGGCTTTTTCGTGTCCTGCGGTGGGGAAACACGCCGTGCGGTCGAATCGACAAGTTGCATTTTTCGCACGACCAATCGCGTCGGTTTGAGGCAAGCCGCACCGTCGCGGCGTCCGTCGCGTGTCGCGCCCCGGTAATACGCTTGAAACCCGCCGCCAACCGCCGTTTTTGCCGGGGGTGCTGAAAATCCGCAGCGTGCGCTTCTGGGTCATCAACCTCGCCATCTGGACGATGGTGGGCACCGCCCTGTCGGCCCAGCTGCAGCTCGAATACGTCGTGCGCGACGTGAACCTCAGCACGCGCGACATCGTCAACGTCTACTGCGGCCAGTTCACGCGGGCGGGATGGTGGGCGCTCTTCACGCCGCTGATCTTCCTCCTCCATGCCCGCCTGCCGCTCCAAGGTTCGCGCCGCTGGCTGCACCTCGGCATCCATTTTCTCTGCGCGTTCGGGGTGATGGCCTTCATCTACCTGTTCCGCATCACCGTGTTTTATGGGCGGATGAACGATGAATCGTGGGAGCAGTTCTTCCTCTACGCGCTCGTGAATTTCCCGGGCCGCAATCTCTTCGACCTGCCGCTCTACGGTGTCGTGTTGCTGGTCGATTACGCCCGCAGCATCCTTGCGCGCGAGAACGACACCGCGCTGCGCGAATCCGAGCTGCGCGCCCAGGTGGTCGAGGCCGAGTTGCGCGCGATCAAATACCAGCTCAAGCCGCACTTCGTCTTCAACGCCCTCAACGCCGTCGCCGCCCTCATCCGCGAGGAGCGCCACGGCAAGGCCATCGATACCCTCGCGGAGCTGAGCTCGCTGCTCCGCACATTGAGCGACGCCCCCTCGCGCGACCGCATCCCGCTGGAGGAGGAGGTCGCCTTCGTGCGCCGGCTGCTCGCCGTGGAACAGGTGCGCTTCGGCGAGAAGCTGCAGGTCAGCTTCCAGATCGCACCGGAGTGCGAACGCGCGCTCGTGCCCAGCCTGCTGCTGCAGCCCTTGGTGGAGAACGCCATCAAGCACGGCATCTCCAAGCGCATCCGGCCCGGCCGCATCGTCGTGCGCGCGGAGCGCGCCGGCTCGCAACTGCGGCTCGAGGTGATCAACGACGGCCCGCCGCCCGTGCGGCAGGACGACGCGCTGCTGGTCGGCGGCGTCGGTCTCAACGCCACGCAGGCGCGCCTCGCCCGGCTCTACGGCCGCGACTTCGAATTCAAGTGCGACCTCGACCGCGAGGAATCCGCCAGCGTCCGGATCGTCATCCCCTTCCAATCCGCCGCGGCCCTCCCGGCGGCCGCTCCCGCCGCTTCTGAACTGACTCACGCCCCATGATCTCGACCTCCCTCCACGACGTGTTGATCGCCGATGACGAGCCGCTCGCCCGCAGCTCGATCAAGCGGCTGCTGGCGAAGGATCCCGAGGTGCGCGTCGTCGGCGAGGCCGAGGACGGCCTGAGCGCACTCGAACTCGTGCGCAAGCTGCGCCCGCACCTGCTCTTCCTCGATGTGCAAATGCCCGGCCTCACCGGCGTCGAGTTGCTCGCCACCCTCGAGCCGGCGCACCGGCCCGCGGTGATCTTCACCACCGCCTACGACGAATACGCGCTCAAGGCCTTCGAGCTGCACGCTGTCGATTACCTCGTGAAGCCGTATAACGACGCACGCTTCGCCACCGCGCTCGATCGCGCCAAGCAGCGCCTCTCCGGTCGCGACGTCGCCGCGCTCGCCTCGCACGTCGAGCAGGTGATCGCGGCGCTGCACCGCCAGCCCGCGCCCGCGGCTCCGGCGCCCGTGCCGGCCCACGAACCCGCGGCGCAACGCCTCGTCGTCAAGGTCAGCGGCGATTTCCATTTCGTGAACCTCTCCGACATCCGCTGGATCGAGGGCCACGGCGATTACCTGAAGGTGCACGCCGCCTCCGGCTCGCCGCTCATCCGCAGCACCTTCAAGGAGCTGCAGGGCCGCCTCGATCCCACGCGCTTCGTGCGCATCCACAAGTCGGCGATGGTGAACACCGATCACGTGCGCCGCATGCGCCCCGCGCTCTCCGGCGACTACGACCTCGAGCTGAACGACGGCACGCAGTTGCGCGTCAGCCGCCTCTTCAAGGCCTCGCTCGACCGCTTCCTCTGAGCCGGACTCCTGCCGTTGGACGCGATTCCCGATTGCTGAGCTCCTGACCATGGGGTGGTAGCCGCTGTCCCAGCGGCGACAGGCGTCGGTCGGGACACCGACGCCCACCTCCTGCATGATCCCGGCTGAGCGGTCCCGCGCGCGCTCGCTTCGCCGGCCGGTCTCGTGACCGGCCTTTTTGTTTTCCCGCCCCGAAGGCCGCGGGCGGTATGACACGGGCTCCGGGCGCCGCCGTTTGACGGCGACTTTGCAACGGGTGACCGACGCGCGCCCGCGCGTAACCGCTGAGCCGTTGAGGCTCCGGGCGCGGCGCGACAAAGCGGCGGTGCAACGGGAGAGGGTGTTCCACTCCCGCCCAGCCAACCAAGCAACACATACCCAATGAACCAGCACCGCATGTCATGGCGGAGCGCGCGCATGATTCGAGCCACCGCGCTCGGCACGCTCCTGTCGGTTACGGCGTCGGGATTGCTCGCGCAGAGCGACCAGCCCGCCAACGCCAAGGAAGATGAATCCGTCAAACTCGAGGCCTTCACCGTCACCGGCTCGCGCATCAAGCGCGTCGATGCGGAGACGCCGCAACCCGTCGTCCGCCTCACCGAGGCCGACTTCAAGGCCACGGGCTTCACCACCGTCGGCGACGCCATCCGCGCCATGCCCGCGGTCACCGGCCAGTCGCTCGTCTCGGTCGATGCCGGCACGAGCTTCACGCCCGGCGTGAGCTCGTTCAACCTCCGCGGCCTCGGCAACAACAACACCCTCGTGCTCGTCAACGGCCGCCGCATGGCGCCGTTCGCCTCGGCCGGCTTCAACGGCTTCCAGACGGTGTTCGACTTCAACTCGATCCCCGTCGCGGCGATCGATTCGCTCGAAGTCCTGAAGGACGGCGCGTCCGCCATCTACGGCTCCGACGCCGTCGCCGGCGTGATCAACATCAACCTGAAGAAGGAATTCACCGGCCTCTCCTCCGAGATGAGCTACGGCAACGCGCTCGATACGGACTCGGGCGAGAGCCAGGTCTTCCTCATCTTCGGCGCGCAGTCCGGCAAGGCCTCGCTCACCACGACGTTCAACTACAGCCGCCGCAACTCGATCTACGCGCGCGACCTCGACTATGCCAGCTCGGCCAACGGCGTCCCCTACGGCGGCACCAATCAGGGCAGCACCGCGCACCCGATCGCCATCGTCATCGGCCTGACCCCGAGCGCGCAGTTCCCGAACGGCGTGGCGACCTACACCACCCCGCAGACGAACCCCACGCTCGCGAACGCCACGCCGAACTTCACGCTCTACAACTTCCAGGAGGTCGCCGGCTTCATCCCCGACACCGAGCAGATGGCGTTCTACACGCGCGCCACCTACGACTTCACGGACAAGCTCATGGGCTTCGCCGAGCTTTCCTACTCGCGCACGAACACCCAGATCGACGCCGCGCCCACGCCCTATTTCGCGATCAACGAAAACGGCGACTCGCCCACCGGCGCCGGCGTGTTCCCCGCCAGCAATCCCTACAACCCCTTCGGCGTCGACATCTACGACCTCCGCTGGCGCATCATGGAACTCGGCAACCGCGTGCAGGACGTGCAGACCACTGCCCCGCGCGTCGTCGCCGGCCTCGAAGGCTCGCTCGACAACGGCTGGACCTGGGACGCCGCGCTGGTCTACTCGCGCAACGACGTCCGCAACCTCGGCCTGAACTACGCCAGCGACCGTCTCGTGCAGAACGCCCTCAACGGCGTCACGATCAACGGCCAGAACTACTGGCTCAATCCCTTCGGCCCGAACGCGCCCGAGGTCATCAACTACATCCGCGTCAACAATCCCGCCAACGACTCCTTCGAGGTGCGCTCGGCTGACGCCAGCGTGGCCGGCAATCTCTTCAGCCTGCCCGCGGGCGACGTCGGCCTCGCGGTCGGCGCCGAGATGCGCGAGGAGCGCATCGAGAACATCGGCACCGTCGGCAACCGCACCGGCGACTTCGTCGGCGGCTCCACCGGTGACGACGTGCGCGGCAACCGCCGCCTCAACTCCTACTACGCGGAGCTGAGCGTTCCCGTCCTTGGCAAGAATTCCCCCATCGGCGCCGTCGAGGCGCAGTTCGCCGGCCGCCACGAGGATTACAGCGATTTCGGCACCACCACCAAGCCGAAGGTCGCCGTCGTCTGGCGCCCGATCCCCGAGGTGCTCATCCGCGGTTCCTACGGCGAGTCGTTCCTCGCCCCCAACCTCGCCTACCTCTACCTCGACCGCAGCGTGAGCTTCACGCCCGGCACGATCGTCGACCCGCTGCGCCCGGCCGATCCGGCCACGCAGATCCGCCAGTTCGGCGGCGGCAACCGCAACCTCCTGCCGGAGGAGACCACCGTCTGGTATGGCGGCCTCGTGCTCCAGCCCTTCGCCCGCCAGGGTCCGAAGCTGTTCCGCGAGCTGTCCTTCGCGGTCGACTACTTCAAGTTCGACCAGGAGAACCTGATCACGTCGCTCACCGCCGGCCAGATCCTCGGCAACCTCGCGGCGTTCGGCCACCTCGTCGTGCGCAACGCGCCCGCGCCCGGCCAGACCGTCGGCACGATCTCGCACGTGCTCACCAACCAGCAGAACCTCGCTCGCGGCGGCTACGAGGGCTACGACTTCAACCTCCGTTGGGTCTTCCCGCGCACCGACTACGGCCAGTTCCGCATGGACCTCTCGGCCACCTACCAGGTCGAGCGCTACTTCGTCGGCGCCACCGGCGCTTACGTCGACCTCGATGCCAACTACTCCAGCCCGCTCTGGCGCGGCACCGCCACGCTGGCCTGGTCGCGCGGCGACTGGTCGGCCTCGCTCTACGGCACCTACATCGGCGAATACAACATGCTCGGCACGGCGATCTCCAACGCCGCCACCCGTCCGAAGGCCGACGCCCAGTGGGTCTGGAACCCGCAGGTCGCCTACAGCGGTTGGGCCGGCAGCACGATCACCGTCGGTGTGCGCAACGTCTTCAACGAGGCGCCGCCGGTCTCCGTGGCCGACAGCACGCTGGTGAACGAGAACCTGAACCACGTCGACCCGCTCTTCTGGTATGTGCGCTGGTCGCGCAACTGGTAACTCCTGAGCCGCAGCTCTCCCG
Source organism: Candidatus Didemnitutus sp. (assembly GCA_023701285.1). Taxonomy (GTDB): domain Bacteria; phylum Verrucomicrobiota; class Verrucomicrobiia; order Opitutales; family Opitutaceae; genus Didemnitutus. The sequence goes on along the minus strand of JAMPXH010000040.1, from coordinate 18,228 downwards.
CTTCAAGGCGCGCCCTCATCGGCGCGCCTTTTTTGCGCCGCCGCGCGCCGCCGTGCGCATCACGCCCTCCCGCCCTCGTCTTCGTGCCTTCATCGCAGTCAGCGAGCTCGCTCGCGCCTCTCGCGCCCGCGTGACCCCGTAGGCTGCGAGCTCGCTCGCGCCCAAGCCACGCCATCGTGCCGGCTCCGTTCCGCGAAAGGTAGCGGCGGTCGTCCCGACCGCCACCCGTCCGCTTCAGGCCTGTTCCTGATAAAGCCGGAACAGCGCCTGCGTGCCGCACTCGTCCCAACCGCGCGCGCTCACCTGATCGTAGAGCCGTTTCGCCTGTGCGAGCCCGGGCAGGTCGAGCTTCATCGCCTCCGCGGCCTCGAGCGCCAGCTTCATGTCCTTGATGAAGTGCTTCACGTAGAAGCCCGGCTCGAAATCCCCGCGCAACGCGCGCGGCGCCAACACGGTCATCGCGGTGCTGCCCGCGGCGCCGCCGCCGATGCTTTCCAGCACGCGCGCCGGATCGAGCCCGGCGGCCTTGGCGAAGGTGAGCGCCTCGCACCACGCCATCATCGCCGAGGCGATGCCGATCTGGTTGGCGAGCTTGGCCAGCTGACCCGCGCCCGGGCCGCCGTGGCGCGCGATGTTCTTGCCCATCAGTTCGAACAACGGATAGGCGCGCGCGAAAGCCAGCTCGCTGCCGCCGACGAGGATCACCAGACGCGCTTCGCGGGCGCCGATGTCGCCGCCCGTCACGGGTGCATCCAGCGCCGAGCAACCCTTCGCCTGCGCCGCCGCCGCGATCCGCCGGGCCAGCTCCGGGCTGGAGGTCGTCATGTCGATCAGCACCGCACCGGGCTTGGCGCGCTCGATCACGCCGCCGGCACCGAGGTAAGTCTCCTCCACGTCCTGCGGGTAGCCGACGATCGTGATGACGAAATCCGCCCCCTCCGCCGCACTCCCGGCCGAGTCGTGCCACTGCGCGCCGGCATCGATCAGCGGCTGGGCCTTGGTCCGGGTGCGGTTGTGCACGTGCAGGCGGTGGCCCGCCTTGAGCAAGTGCCCCGCCATGCTGCGGCCCATCACACCGGTGCCGATGAATGCAATCTGGTAGGTCGACATGCCCGGCAGCCCAGCAAGTTTGCCCGCACCACGCGAAACTAAATCCGGCGGCCCCGACGCGCTCTGCTCAGCTCGTGTGCCCGCGCTGCGCGTGACGCTTCACGGTGAACGCCAGCACTGCCAGCACCGCACCGGTGAAGAAACCCGTGAAGTGGAACGACGCCGTCGTGCCGGCGAACAGCGTCAGCACCCACGGGCCGAGCGCGCTGACGATCGCGCCCCACAGGTAGGCCTTGCTGCGTTGAAGCCACCAGTAAGGCAGGAAGTGTCCGCCCATGATCGCCGCGAGACCCATCGGCACGAGCTTCGGTTGCAACGCGTAGAGCGCGAAGACCGCCGGCAGCATCAGCGTCTGCACCGAGGCGCACTGAATCAGCAGCGGTGACAGCGGATGCGTGCGCGGCAACGCGGACAGGCCGAGCCACTTCGGCAGCAGCCACAGCCCGACCGGCATCGTCACCATGCCTTGGAAAAGGAAGAGCAGCGCGGCGACCTTCGGGTCGAGCACGTAGGTCAGGGCTCCGCACAGCGCCCAGGCCGTGGCGGCCGTGATGAGCATGGGAAAACCGCCGAGGCTGGTGCGGCGCACGTCGTCGCGCAGGAGGTCGAGGGAGTGGGGCGTGTCCATGGCGGGGCAGGCTGGGCGGATGGCCCTTGCACGCAAGCGCGCCCGGCTGGACGGCGTTTCGGCGTGGACGGGCGGCGCGGCACGGCGCAGTGTGCGGGGCGTCATGCTCGTGCTGAACGCCCTCACGCCCGTCTTCCTGATCATCGCGGCGGGGGCTTGGATGCAGAAATCGTCCTTCGTCTCGGCGGGGTTCCTGCGCGAGGCGAACCGAGTCACCTACTGGCTCGGCCTGCCGGCGTTGATCTTCAGCCAGCTCGTGAGCGCGTTGTCGCAGGCCGCGGGCGCGGAGCGGCTGCTGGCCGCGATGTTCCTCACCACGGGCCTCGCGCTCGGGGTCGGTTACGTCGTCGCTTGGCTGCTGCGCGTGCCCGGTCCGGCCATGGGCACGTTCGTGCAGGGCGCCTTCCGCGGCAACCTGGCCTTCGTGGGCCTGCCGATCGTCTTCGCCCTGCCCAATGTGCCGGTGCTGGCCGGCCTGCCGCTGCACGCGGCCGCGGTGCTCGCGGTCGCGCCGACGATGGTGCTCTACAACGTCGCGGGCGTGATCGTGCTCGTGTTGAGCCAGCACGCCTTCGGCCCGCGCATGCTCTGGCCGGTCTTCCGGCAGCTCGCGACCACGCCGCCGCTGCTGGCGACGCTGGCGGGCATCGGTTTTGCGGCGATGGGCTGGACGCTCCCGCGCGCCGTGGCGCACACGCTGGAGGCGCTCGGCGAGATGGCGCTGCCGCTCGGTCTGCTCGGCGTCGGCGGCTCGCTGATGACGACGCAGATATCCGCCGCGTGGAAGGCGCCCGTCGGCTCGGCGGTGGTGAAGGGGCTCGCCGGTCCGCTCTTCGGCTGGACCGCAGCGCGGCTTTGCGGGCTCGGTGCGGTCGAGACGAGTCTGGTGATGATCCTCGCGGCGGCGCCGACCGCCGTGGTGTCCTACACGATGGCGGTGGAGCTGAAGGGCGACGAGAAGATGGCCTCGGCCACGATCGCGATGAGCGTGGTGACCTCGCTGCTGGCGCTCATCGCAGTGGTGGGCACGATGACGCTTTGAGCCGCGCCGCGCCCGCGAAGGAGCGCGGCGGCTTGGCCGGACTCATGCCGTTGGACGCGATTTCCGACTGATGAGCTCCTGCCAATGGGGTGGTCGCCGCTGTCCCCGCGGCGACAGGCGTCGGTAGGGGCACCGACGCCCACCACCTGCACGATCCCGGCTGAGGGCGGGTGATCAGGGCAGGCGCAACACCATGCCCACGCGCAGGCTGTTCTGGTTGGCGAGCACGTCGCGGTTGGCTTGGTAGATCTCCTGCCAGCGGCCGGGCGTGCCGTAGTAGCGCTCGCTGATGCGCGAGAGCGAATCGCCGGCGGCGACGGTGTGCGTGCGCGGCGTGGCGGCGGTCGCCTGACGCGGTGCGGCCGGATCGCGCGCGAGCGCGGCCTTGAGCTGGTAATTCTCCTGCGCGAGCACGGTGTTCGTGCCCTGCACCTGCTGGAGCAGCGCGCGGGTGGCGGCGAGTTCGCTGCCGCCCTGGCTGGTGCTGCGCTGCAGCGCGGCGAGCGATTCGTTGAGCTGGGCGATCTCGGCCTGGGCGGTGCGGGTGCTCTCCTCGGCGGCGCTCAGGCGCGCGGCGAGCTGGTCGCGCTCGGTGGCGAGAGCGTCGGTGGAGCGGCCGGTGGCGGCGCGCAGCTCGTCGTGCTCGCGCTGCAGCAGCGAGTAGCCGCGCAAGGCGGTGGCGAGTTTGCCCTCCGTCTCGGCGAGCTTGCCGGCGAGTTCCCCGGCATCGCCGGCGGCGGCGGTCGGGGCGGGTGCGGCTTGAGCGGCCGCGAGTTGGTCGCGCGTCTGGGTGAGCGCGGCTTCGAGTTCGCCCACGCGGTCGCGCAGGTCGGGATAAGCGGGTGCGGCCGGGCGCGCTTCGGCGCTGGCGAGACGGATTTCGAGCTCGGCGACAGTGGCGCGGAGGTCCGGATACGCCGGGGGCGCGAGGCGGGCGGCGGCGAGCTGCGATTCCAATTCGGCCACGCGCGAGCGGAGGTCGGGATAGTCCGGCAAGGCGGGTTGCGCGCTGGCGGCGAGGGCGGCTTCGAGCTCGGTGACGCGGGCGCGGAGATCGGGGTAAGCGGGAGCGGCGTTGCGCAGGGTGGCGACTTGCGTCTCCAACTCCGTCACGCGCGGACGCAGGTCGGGGTAGGCGGGTGCGGCTTGGGCGGCGGCGTCGAGTTGCGCGCGGGCTTGCGCGAGGGCGGCCTCGAGTTCGGCCACGCGGGCGCGTTGATCGGTGAAGGCGGGAGGCGCGTCGCGCAGGGCGACGACTTGGGCTTCGAGGTCCGCGACGCGGTCGCGGAGGTCGGGATAGGCGGGGGCGGCTGGCCGGGCCTGGGCGGTGGCGAGGGCCTGTTGGATGCGGACGAGTTCCTGGCCTTGTTCGGTGCCGTGGCGGGTGAGCTCCTCGATCTTCATCTCCGCGATGCGGGTGCGCTCCTGCTGGGCGCGGGCGGTTTCGCGGGCTTCGGTGAGATCGCGTTGCACCTGCGCGGCGAGTTTCTGCAGGCGTTCGCGGTCGGCTTGGAGCGTGGCGGCGGTGGCGGCGGCCTCGGTGACGCGCGCGGTGAGGGTGTCGCGCTCGCGGCGCAGGGCTTCCGTGTCGGGCGAATCCGACGGTGTGGCGCGGGCCTGCTCGAGCTGGGCCTTCAGGGCGTCGAGCTCCTTCCACGCGGCGGCGAGTTCGGCGCTGAGTTGTTGTTTGTCGGCCTTGATCTGGGCGAGCTCGCGCTCGAGCGCGGAGGTGTCGGGCGATGCGGCGGCTGCGGCCGGAGCGGTGGATTCGGCGCTCGCGGGAGCTGGCGCGGTGGCGCGCACGCTGGCGCGGCGTTCGGCGAGGCGGGCTTCGGCGGTGGCGCGTTGTTCGGTGCCGAGCTGGGTGAGCAGCGTGTCGAGCGCGCGGCCGCGGGCGCCGTTTTCGCCGGCGAGCGTGAGCCACACGAAGGCCTCGACGGGGTCGGCGGCGACGCCGCGGCCTTCCGCGTAGGCGAGGCCGAGGTTGTATTGGGCGATGGCGTTGCCGCGTTGGGCCTTGGCGAGAAGCGCGGTGACTTCCGCATCCTGCGCGGTGAGGCCGGGCAGGGTGGCGAGCAAAGTGGTGCCGAGGAGCGCGGAGCGGAGAGCGCGGGAAATGTTCATGGTGAGCGGGCCGGGTGAGTGAGGAGCAAGAGTGCCCGTTGCGCGGGACAGCGGCAAGCCCGCCGGCGACTGGACGGAGATTCAGGTTGAATTTACGGCTGCGCCCAGTCGCGGGCGCGGGTGACGGCGCGCTGCCACTCGCGGCGGAGCCGGGCCATCGCGGCGGCCCGCCGGAGCGGGCGGAAGGTGCGGTCGCCGGCCCACAGACGCGCGATCTCGGCGCGATCCTTCCAGAAGCCGACCGCGAGGCCGGCGAGGTAGGCTGCGCCGAGCGCGGTGGTCTCGGTGGTGCGCGGGCGCACGACGGGCACGCGGAGCAGGTCGGCTTGGAACTGCATGAGGGCGTCATTGACGGTGGCACCGCCGTCGACGCGGAGTTCGCGCAAGGCCACGCCGGCGTCGGCGCGCATGGCGGCGAGGAGGTCGGCGCTCTGGTAGGCGATGCTTTCGAGCGCGGCGCGGGCGATATGGCCGGCGTGGCTGCCGCGGGTGAGGCCGACGATGGCGCCGCGGGCGGAGGCGTCCCAATGCGGCGCGCCGAGGCCGGCGAAGGCGGGCACGAGGTAGACGCCGCCGTTGTCGGGCACGCGCGCGGCGAGCGCCTCGACGTCGGCCGAGCGGGCGATGAGGCCGAGGCCGTCGCGCAGCCATTGCACCACGGCGCCGCCGATGAAGACGGAGCCTTCGAGGGCGTATTCGGTGCGTCCGCCGAGCCGCCACGCGACGGTGGTGAGGAGCTGGTGGCGCGAGGTGACGGGGCGTTCGCCGGTGTGCAGAAGCAGGAAGCAGCCGGTGCCGTAGGTGTTCTTGGCCATCCCGGGCCGGAAACAGGCCTGGCCGAACAACGCGGCCTGCTGGTCGCCGGCGATGCCGGTGATGGGCACGCCGCGCAGCGCGGGCACGGCGGTGACTTCGCCAAAATCGCCGCTGCTGTCACGCACTTCGGGCAGGACCTCGCGCGGGATGCGGAGGTGGCGGAGCAACGCATCGTCCCAGTCGCCGGTGCGCAGGTTGAACAGGAGCGTGCGCGAGGCGTTGGAGGCGTCGGTGGCGTGGACGCGTCCGCCGGTGAGCTGCCAGAGCAGCCAGGTGTCGACGGTGCCGAAGGCGAGCTCGCCGCGGCCGGCGCGGCGGCGGGCGCCGGGCACGCGGTCGAGCAACCAGGCGAGCTTCGTGCCGGAGAAATACGGATCGAGGAGCAGGCCGGTGCGGCGGCGGAAGAGCGGTTCGAGTCCGCGGCGTTTCAGGCGCGCGCAGGCGTCCGCGGTGCGGCGATCCTGCCAGACGATGGCGCGGTGCAGCGGTTCGCCGGTGCGTCGGTCCCAGAGCAGCGTCGTCTCGCGCTGGTTGGTGAGGCCGATCGCGGCGAGGTCGCGCGCGGTGAGGTTGGCCTCGGCCAGGGCGCCGAGGGCGGTGCGGCGCGAGGTTTCCCAGATCTCGCGCGGATCGTGTTCCACCCAGCCGGGGCGGGGGAAGTGCTGCGTGAATTCCTGCTGCGCGGCGCCGCGGGCGCGGCCGCGGCGGTCGAAGACGATGGCGCGGGAGGACGTGGTGCCTTGGTCGAGGGCGAGGACACAGCGCGGCATGAGCGGAGGAAACCTGTTCGCGGCGCGCGCGGCGAATGGATTTTCAACGGCGGGCGCGGCGGCGCGCGGCACGCGGACCGCTGCGATCCGCGCGCTAGTTCTTCTGCGGTCCGTCCGGTCCGGGCGGATCGCCGCCGAAGATGGTGCCGGAGGAGACGGGCGCCGTGCGCCAGTTGAAGACGATCGTGAGCAGCCGGAACACGAAGGTCAGCGCCACGGCCGCGATCGCGGAGACGTTCGCCGTCTGCTCGAGCATCACGCTGCAGAAGACGAAGGTGACGGCGCCGGCGAACGCGGTGAGGAGATAGAATTGCCCGGGCCGGAACACCAGCGGCTCCTCGCGCGAGAGCAGGTCGCGCAGGATGCCGCCGCCGACGGCGTTGACGACGCCGACGAAGATCGCGGCAGGCACAGGCAGACCGGCGAGGAGCGATTTCTGCACGCCGAAGGCCGCGTAGGCGCCGAGGCCGAGCGCGTCGACGACGGCGATGACCCGGCGGAAATGATGCACGCGCGAACTGAACCACACCGCGATGACCACGGCCGGTGCGATCATCATGATGTAGGCCGGGTTCGTGAGCAGCGGCGTCGTGCGGTCCTGGATGAAAAGCCCGTCGCGGATCAGGCCGCCGCCCAGGCCCGTGACGAGCGCCAGCGCGATGACGCCCACGATGTCCCACCCGCGTTTGATGCCCGCCAGCGCGCCCGTGACGCCGAAAAGAAAAGTCGCGCCGAGGTCGAACATGAGCGGCAGCTCAAAGCTCCCGCGCAGCAGAGGATGGGCAAGTGTTTGAATGCGCGGAAAATCCGCCTGCGTTCGCGGCTTGGCAAGCGCAACGTCCGTCTCACATCCTCGCCGCCGCTCACGACGCCCGGGGCTGGCCGCGAGGAACCCAATCCGAGGGGCCGGTGTCGTTGAGCCGACCCAACACCACTCGTCCTTTGAACCTCGTCCCTCTCCCACCTCTCCACGCTGCGCCGGCGGTCGCTCCGACCGTTCGCCGGCGCCGGAGTCGCTGACCGGCTGCCATGCGCCCCACCACGCTCTCCCTCGTCGCGTTGCTCAGCGCGACCGCGGCCCTCGCACAGGAAACCTCCTCCGCGCCCGCTCCCGCCCGCGCCGCGGCACCCTCCGCCGAGATCCAGGCCTACGCGCCCGAACAGCGCAAAACCATGCCCGTGGCCGAGGCGCGCGCCATCCTGGAGCGGTTCTCCGGGAGCTATGCGGCGCTGGGCCGGCCGCGCATCCTTTTTCTCGTTCACCGCGACCCGCTGGCCGGCCGTGCCGGCGCAAAACAGGCGCCGGAGCGCGAGAGCGTGGCCGAGGTCACGCGCCTGTTCGGCCGTCCGTTCCGCGCCGCCGGAGCGCAACTCGTGGCGCCCGACGTGGCGGCGCCGCTCGTCGCAGGCAAGTCCTTCGGTCATTTCACCGCGACCGGCAGCGAGCAGGCCCGGAACGATTGCGCGGCACTCGCCCGGGTCGCGGATGTGATCGTGGAAGTGACGATCACGGACCGCGAGGTGCTGTTGCCGCGCGTGGCGGAGGATCGCGTCTTCGTGGTGCCGGACATCCATGCGACGGCGATCCGCCTGGGCGACTCGGCGATCCTCGGCCAGGTCAGCTCCCGCGAAGTCCTGCGCGAACGCGAGCCCGGTCGCAGCAACTACCGTTTCGGTCTCCGCGAAATCGCCGAATCCACCGCGCTCGCGCTCTTGGACGACATCGCGCAGGGCCGGCGCTGAGCGCCGGCACCGGCCGGTCTGCGCCGTGGCGTTTGCCCGCCGGCGCTGGGTGCGACTTACGGTTTCTTTTTCCCCGCGGCGGCCTGCTCGTCGGGCGTGAACACGGTGTCGCGCGTCGCTTCGTTGATCTGCTTCATCGCGGCCTCGATCGCGGCGCGGTCCTCGGGCGTGTCGGACACGACCGGGCGGCCGGAGGAGAGGTCGAGCGTCTTGCCCTCGGCGCTCTGCGGTGCGAGCCCATCGCCGGCGATCACCGGGCCGACGATCCGCGGCTCCGTCGGTTGGGCACGCTGGCGCGCGCGCCGGTCGGCCACATACCACAGCACGAAGACGACGGCACCGAGCAACAGGCCGGCGAGGACGAGGATTTCTTTCAGACGACGCACCGCGGGCAATGTAGCGCGCGCCTCCGGTCCCGCGAGAGCAATTGCGCGTGGCGCGGCTTGACCCTCCGCGGCCGCGCGGCGAATCTGCGCGCGCGGGCCCAAAAATCCAACCTCCCACCCACATGTTGCTTCGCCGTTTGTTCGCGCTGATCTCCGGCCTCGCGGTTCTTGCCGCGGTGGCCCAGGAAAAAACCGAGACGCCCCCGGCCCCCGGGGAGCCCAAGAGCTTCGCCGAGGCCATCCAGCAGGCCGGCGTCAAGCTGGTCACCGGACCCGCCACCGTGCCGCTCGGCCACGTCGCCGAGATGAAGATCGGGGCGGGCTTCCATTTCGTCGGCGCCGACCAGCTCGAACTGTTCTACAACCTCACCCAGAATTCCCGCAGCGGCAACGAGGTCGGCGTCCTCCTTTCCCCGGAGAACTGGATGCTCTTCTTCGCCTACGACGACATCGGCTACGTGAAGGACGAGGACAAGGACGAGCTCAAGCCCGACAAGCTCATGGAGGCCATGACGGCCGGGCAGGATGACGACAACCGCGCGCGCCAGGAGCGCGGCTGGGACGCCATGAAGGTCGCGGGCTGGGCCACGCCGCCGCATTACGACGAGAAGACGAACAACCTGAAGTGGGCCATCAACCTCACGTCCTCGCGCGATAATTTCCAGGAGGTCTGGATCAACGAGAGCATCCGTCTGCTCGGCCGCGGCGGCGTCATGAGCGCCACGCTCGTGACCGATCCCGCGCAGTTCAAGGAACACGAGCTCGCCGTCGACCGCCTGCTCGCCACGGACTTCACCTACGTTGCGGGCGAGAAATACGCCGAGTTCAAATCCGGCGACAAGATCGCCGAGTATGGCCTCGCCGCCCTCGTGCTCGGCGGCGCGGGCGCCGTCGCGATGAAGACCGGCCTGCTCGCGGGCTTGCTAAGCTTCGTCGGCAAGATGTGGAAGGCCGTCGTGTTCGCCGTCGTGGCGCTCGGCGCCGGCATCGCGAAGATCTGGAACAAGATCACTGGTGCGAAGGGCGGCCCGCCGCCGGAGCAACCCTCCTGAGTTCCTCCTTTTGCTCTTCGCGCGATGAGTGAGTGGGCGCCGGTGCTCGCGGCCTTCTGGTTGTTCTGGCTGCTGGACGGCGTCCGGCTGCCGGCGCATGCGGCGTGGGCTTTCCTCGCGCATCGCGCGGGCGGCGCGGCGCGCGCGTGGTTCGGCCACCTGCACGCCGCGAGTCCCTCGCCGTTGGGCTGGCGCAGCCTCGTGCCCGACATCCCCTTCGCGCTGTCGCCGACCGGCCTCGCCAACCGGCCTGTCGGCGCCGCCGGACGCCCGGCGGAAGCGCCCACCGTCGCCCAAGCCCTGCGCTGGGAGGACGTGAAGGAACTTTCCGTCGTGCGCGGCTGGCTGCGGGTGAACGGCCGGCGCTTCTGCGCCCACACGCCCCATGTGAATCTCGCCGATCTGCGCCAGCTCGTGGCGATGGACCCGGCCGCGCGCGCGACCCGCATCGAGTGGCTGCTGCAACGCTGGTTGCGGCCGACGCATCTGCGTCGTCGTCGCCGCGTGCTCCTGGCGCACACGCGCGTCGCCGCGGCCTGCAATGCCACGGCACTGGCGCTCTTCGCAGCGCTGACCGTCTGGTTCGCGGGCGATCTCGCCGCGCGCCTGCCCGCCGGCTGGGCCGAGCGCCTCAGCCGCACGTTGCCGCTGTGGTTCGGCTACCTCGGGCTGCTGCATGTCCTGGCGCTATTTTCCATCGCCCGGCTGCGCAAGCGTCACCCGTGGCCGGGCACGACGGCGAAGGATTCGCCGCTGCTCGTGGCCGCGCTGTTCCCGCCGCAGGCGTTGCGCCTGCGCAGTCTGGCTTTCGAAAAATCGCAACCGCCGCAGCATCCACTCGCCTGCGCGCTGGCCTTCGGCCGGCCGGAAGTGGTGCGCGAGCTGGCGTTCAACGTCGTCGCGGACCTGCGCTGGCCACTCGGGGCCGGGCGCGACGAGCCGCTGGCGACCGAGATCGCTGCGTGGCACCGCGCGCGGCTCGCGCCGCGCGTGGAGGAATTGCTCGCTCGACACGGGATCGCGGTGGCGGACCTGCTCGCGGCGCCGGCGCCCGACGGTCCGGCGAGTTGCGCGTATTGTCCGCGTTGCCGGGCGCAGTTCGTGGCGGCGGGCGGACGTTGTCCGCACGGGGTCGCGCTGGCGCCGCTGGCGCCGCGCGGGTGATCAGCCGAGCGCGAGGGCGATGACGCCGGCGACCATGCCGGCGGCGGCGAGCAGGCGGCGGCGCGAGTCGCCCTCCTTGAGCAGGCGCGCGCCGAAGAACGTGCCGATGAGGATGCTGATCTCGCGCGCCGGGGCGATGTAGCTCACGGGCGTGAACGTCATCGCGAAGAGGATGAGGACGTAGCTCAGCGGCGCGAGAAAGGCCACGGCAAAGGCCTTGCCGCGGTGCTCGCGCCAGGCGGTGGCGACCTCCGCGCGGCGCTGCCAGCCGAAGGGCGCGAGGATGACGCACATCACGATCTGCGTGCCGAAATCGTAGAGCGGCGGCGCGAGGTGCAGCTGCGACACGGCGCGTTGGTCCCAGACGGTGTAGCCCGCGATGCAGCAGCCGCAGACGAGACCGTAAATGAGTCCCTGCCGCAGGTGCGCCTGGCCGCCGCGGAGCGCGGCGGTGCCGCCCGTGAGGAAGAACACGCTCGCGACGATCGCCGCGCCGCCCGCCAGCGCGAGCGGCGTGGGGCGCTCGCCGAAGACGGCGATGGCGGCCAGCGTCGAGAGCAGCGGCCCGGTGCCGCGGGCGAGCGGGTAGACGAGCGAGAAGTCTCCGTGGCGGTAACCGCGTTGCAGCAGCAGCGCGTAGGCGGTCTTGATCACGCCGCTGCCGAGGATGACGAGCCAGGTGCCGTCCGGGAAAACCGGCGTGCGCCACCAGCAATAGCCGATCGCCACCGGCACGTAGAAGGCGAAGGAGAGCAGGCCGCTGAGCCAGACGAAGGGCAGGCCGCCGCCGGAGCGCTTCGCCGCGTAGTTCCACGTCGCGTGCGTGAACGCGGCGATGAAGACGAGGGCGAGGGCGAGCGGAGTCATGGGCGGTGGCCGCGTTTCTGTCGCAAGCCGCCGCCCGCAGGCGATGCCTAATTGCGCGCCGGCCGGCGGACGCGGCGCGCGGTCACTCCTTGCGGTCCTTGGTCGGGGCGTTCTTCACGTAGCGGTCGAGCCAGGTGGAGGTTTCCCAGAGCACGTGGAGGAGCGATTCGCGGGCGCGGTAGCCGTGCGCCTCGTAAGGGAGTTGCACGTAGCGCGCGGTGGCGCCGAGTCCGCGCAACGCCTGATACATGCGCTCGCTCTGCATGGGGAACGTGCCCTGGTTGTCGTCGGCCTGCCCGTGGATGAGGAGCAACGGGTCCTTGATCCGGTCGGCGTGGTTGAAGGGCGACATGGACGCGTAGATCTCGGGCACCTTCCAGAAGTGGCGCGACTCGGCTTGGAAGCCGAACGGCGTGAGCGTGCGGTTGTAAGCGCCGCTGCGCGCGATGCCGGCGCGGAACAGGTCGGAATGCGCGAGGAGGTTGGCGGTCATGAACGCGCCGTAACTGTGCCCGCCGACGGCGACGCGGTTCGGATCAGTGACGCCGCGGCGGACGAGTTCGTCGATGGCGGCGCGGGCGCTGGCGACCAGTTGCGGGATGTAGGTGTCGTTGGGCTCCTTTTTCCCTTCGCCGATGATGGGCATCGTCGGGTCATCGAGCACGGCGTAGCCGAGCAGCAGGTAGGGCAGCGGGCCGCTCGGGCTCACGCGCACGAAGCGGTGCGGCGAATCGCGCACCTGGCCGGCGGCGTCGGCGCTCTTGAACTCGCGCGGGTAGGCCCAGAGCAGCGTGGGCAGCGGGCCGTCGGCGGGCTTCCAGCCGGGCGGCAGGTAGAGTTTGCCGGTGAGCGTGATGCCGTCGGCGCGCGGGTAGCTGATGAGTTCGCGCTGCACGCCGGCGAACTGCGGGTAGGGATTGGGGAAGGAGGTGAAGGCCGTCGTCGTGCCGTCGGCGAGGTCGCGCATGAAGTAATTGGGCGCTTCGGTCGTGGATTCGCGGCGGGTGAGCACGCGCGTGTCGGCGTCGTCGAGGAAGGCGACGAACTCCTCGTAATGCGGCGCCGCACTCTGCCAGAGGCGCGCCGTCTGCAGCGTGGCGAGATCGAGGCGGTCGAGGAAGGGCCGGTTGCCTTCGGGCGAGGCGCCCTCGCCCTGCAGGTAAAGTCCCTGGCCGTCGGCGGTGAAGCGGAGCACGGAACGCCCGAACTCGCCGCGGCGCGTGACGAAGTCGCCGGGGTTGCCGTAACGATCCTCCGTCGAACGCTCGAAGACGAGGCGCGGCGCGGCGCCCGGTTGGGAGGGGTTGAACTGCCACCAGCGCGAGCGGCGCGTCTTGACCCAGCCCTCGCTGGCAAAGGCGCGAGTGGCGTCGCCCCAGACCACGCGGCTCGCGCGCAGCCCGAAGGTGAGCAACGACACCGGGTCGCCGTTGAACGGTGCGGGGAGCATGAGCAACTCGTCGCGGATGCGGGATTCGCGTGCGGCGTCGCCGCCGTCGCGTGCCTCGAGCCACGCGAGCGTGGCTGGCGCGTCGTCGCGCCAGGCGACGTTGCGCGGTCCGCGGCGCACGGAGTTGAACTCCGTGGGGATGTCGTCCGCCAGCGGCAGGTCGGCGACGATGCGCACGCTGCGGCCGGTGGCGTCGAAGATTTCCACGCGCTGCGGGAAACGCGAATAGGGCAGGGCGTAGGAGAAGGGGCGCCGCACGGAGATGACGACGAAGTGGCTGGCGTCGGGCGAAGGCGAGACGCTGAAGAGGCCGCGCACGCCGAGCGGCGTGACGGTGCCGGCGAGGTCCACGCGCGCGAGCTCGGCCGTGGCGTAGTATTCGAACTCGATCTCGTCCTGCGGGCCGTTGAGCAGATCGGGGAAGGTGCGGGCGGCGGCCTTGCGGCCCTTCGCCTCCTGCACGACGGGGGCGAGGTCGTCGGGCGTGCGCACGGGCGCGGCGCCGCGGTCGGCGGGGATGATCTTCACCAGCAACGCGTCGCGGCCGAACCAGTCGACCGGGTCGCCGAGCACGCCGTTGAGTTGCGGGCCGGTGAGGGCGCGCGCCTGCGCGGTCGCGGCGTCGACGAGCCAAAGTGCGCCGGGGGCGGTGCCGACCTGGGCGATGACGGCCACGTGGCGCGCGTCGGGCGACCACGAGACGCCGGAGAGCTTGGCGCCGGCGGGGAGACCGGTGACGGGTTGCTCGCGGCCGTCGAGGAGGGACTTGAAGGCGAGCTGCGTGAAGCCGCCGCTGCGGTTGGAGGCGTGGGTCTGCGGGTTGAAGCGCACGCCGGCGAGGCGCAGCTCGGGCGCAGCGAGATCGGCGATGGACGGCGCCTCGGCGCGCGTGAGCAGCAGCACGCGGTCGCGCGCGGGGCTGAGCATCAGCTCGGGAGCCAGCGGGGCGTCGACGATCGCGGCCAGTGCGGGCGGGGGCGTTTGGTAACCCTCTTGCGCGAAGCCGGACGAGACGAGGCACACGAGGACGGCGAACAGGCGGGGTAACGGGCGCATCGTCGCAGGTTGGGTGGCGCGAAATGCCGTGGCAACCGTGCGCAGGGGCGGGTTTCTACGTAGTCGCCCCCGGCGGCAACGGCTGACGCGGGAAAGAACGCGGCACGCGATGCCGCGGCGGGACGCGGCTGGACCGAAGGACGAAGCGCGCCGGGGTTGCAGTCGGGCGCGGGATGCGGACGATGGCGGCCCTGCATGTTTTCCCGCCGTGAATTTTTCACCGAGCTGCGCGCGACGCTCGCGCTGGCCTTCCCGATTGTCGTCGGGCAGGTGGGGCAGATGCTGATGGGCATCACGGACAGCGTGATGATCGGGCAGGTGGGCAAGGTGCCGCTGGCGGCGGCGGCGTTTGCGAACGGCGTGGTGAACCTCGTCTTCATCGTGGGGCTCGGTCTGCTGCTGCCGGTCGCGGTGCTGGCGGCGCGGGCGCACGGCGCGCGGGAGCCGCGCGAGTGCGCGGAATACCTGCGGCACGGCCTCGCGCTCGCGTGGGTGATGAGCGCGGCGGCGCTGGGCCTGTTGTTCCTGCTCGGGCTGCACCTGCACCGTTTCGGCCAGCCGGCCGAGGTCGTGGCGGAGGTGCCTCCGTATTACCTGCTGCTCGCGTCGTCGTTGTTGCCGGCTTTTTTGTTCCAAGCGCTGAAGCAATACAGCGAGGCGCTCGGACATCCGTGGGCGCCGATGGGCATCCTGCTCGGGTGCGTCGGGCTGAACGCGTTTTTGAACTGGGTGCTGATCTACGGGCATTTCGGCCTGCCGGCGCTGGGGTTGGCGGGGGCGGGCTGGGCGACGCTGGCGGCGCGCGCGGCGGCGGTGCTGATCCTGTGGGCGTGGCTGCGGCGGCAGGCGGAGGTGCGCCGCGAGTGGCCGACGCATGCGCTGGCCGACCCGGCGGCTCCGGCGCGGAGCGCGTGGGCGATCTGGTATGGCGGGCTGTCGCGGGCGCGGTTCCGCGCGATGCTGCACATCGGCGTGCCGGCGGCCGGGCAATGGCTGTTCGAGGCGGGCGCGTTCTCGGCGGCGGCGTTCATGATGGGCTGGCTGGGCACGGTGCCGCTGGCGGCGCACCAGATCGCGCTGAGCTGCGCGGCGTTCACCTTCATGTTCCCGCTGGGCCTGTCCTCGGCCGTGAGCGTGCGGCTGAGCAAGACGCTCGGGGAGGGGCGGCGCGTGGCGTTGCGGCCGATCGGGTTTGGCGCGTTGGCGGCGGGCTTCGTGCTGATGAGCGTCTTCGGCGTGGGCTTCGCGTTCGGCGGGGCGTTCATCGCGCGCGGCTTCACGCCCGAGGCGGAGGTCGTCGCGCTGGCGTCGCGGTTGCTGGTCGTCGCGGCGATCTTCCAGGTCTTCGACGGCGGGCAGGTCATCGGCGCGGGTGCGCTGCGCGGCCTGAGCGACGTGAAGATCCCGACGCTGCTCACGTTCGTGGCGTATTGGATCGTGGCGCTGCCCGGCGGTTACCTGCTGTCGCACCACACGCCGCTGGGGCCCGTCGGCGTGTGGGTGGCGCTGGCGGCCGGGCTGGGTTGCGCGGCGCTGCTGCTCGTGGGGCGCTTCCACCGCCTGACCGGCGACGGCTTCAAGGCCTGATCGCGGGCGCGCATTTGCTTTTTGGCGCGGGACGGTTTTGGTGATTGCGCATGCAACTATTTAGTCCCTTGACCGTCGGGCGCCTCACGGTGCCGAACCGCATCTTCATGGCGCCGCTCACGCGCGTGCGCGCCGACGAGGCCCACGTGGCCGGCGATCTCATCGCCGAGCACTACCGTCAACGCGCCGCGGCCGGCCTGCTCATCGCCGAGGCGACGATGGTGAGCGGCGAGGCGCGGGCCTTCGGCTTGGAGCCGGGCATCTACAGCGAGGCGCATGCGGCCGGCTGGCGGCGGGTGACCGATGCAGTGCACGCGGCGGGCGGGCGCATCGCCTTGCAACTGTGGCATCCCGGCCGGGCGACGCATCAGGATCTCAATCGCGGTATCCAGCCGGTGTCTTCCTCGGACAAGCCGATCCGCGGCGGCCACATCCACACGCCGAGCGGCAAGCAGCCGTATCCGGCCCCGCGGGCGCTGCGGACGGAGGAAATTCCCGGTATCGTGGAACTGTTCCGCCAAGGCGCGGAGCGTGCGGCGGCGGCGGGTTTCGACCTCGTGGAGATCCACGGCGCGCACGGATATCTGATCGACCAGTTCCTCCGCGACGGCGTGAACGACCGCACGGACCGCTACGGCGGCTCCCTCGAGAATCGGACGCGGCTGCTCTTCGAGATCGTGGATGCGGTCGTCGGCGTGCTCGGCGCCGACCGCGTGGGCGTGCGGCTTTCGCCGGCGCACGGCGGCAACGACATGGCGGACACCGATCCGGTCGCGTTGGTGCGGCACGTCGCGCGCGGTCTGCAGGAGCGCGGCGTGGCTTACCTGCACCTGCGCCACACGCAGCACGATGCCCCGCAGGACATCGCGCTCGCGCAGGCGGTGCGGGCGGAGTTCCGCGGCGTGCTCATCCGCAACGGCGGCTTCACGCGCGAGAGCGGCGAGGACGCGCTGCGCGCCGGGCTGGCCGATGCGATCGCCTACGGCATGCCTTTCATCGCCAACCCGGATCTGGTGGAGCGATTCGCGCGGAACGCGCCGCTCAACGCCGTGGACATGCAGACGCTCTACGCGCCGGGCGCGAAGGGTTACAACGACTACCCGGTGCTCGCCGCCGCCGTGTAGGCGGTGCCGGACGCCCGCGCGGCGGCGGAGGCACGGCACGCCGCTGCGCCGGGCGTCAGACGCCGAGGCGTTGCCGGGCCTCGGCGAGTGTGAGGCCGTCGAGGCGCACGGTTTTCTGGCGGGACTTCTCGCCGCGCAGGAGCGTGACCGCGCGGCGCGGGAGCTTGAGCTTGTCGGCGAGGAACTCGCAGAGCTCGTCGTTGGCGCGGCCTTCGAGCGCGGGGGCGTGGACCTTGATCTTGAGCGCCTCGCCGAGCCAGCCGGCGACTTCGTTGCGCGGCGCGTTGGGCACGATTTTCAGATCGAGCGTGCAACGGGCGGCGGGAGCGGGCGCGGTCATGGCGGCGTTGGGTGGTGAGTGCGAAATTGCTCCGCGGCGGCGCGCAATCCAATCCCCGAATCGCGCCGTGCGTTGCGGTGCAGGACGCAGCGCGCGTGGGCGCGTGGACTTGGGATTGTCATAAATCAGAGATTCACGCGCGTGGGTGACGATGTCGTGACGGCGGCTAATACGCGGGGTTGCCCGGCCGCTTGGCACGGGGGCTGCATTTACAGGGGCGTGGCATCGCTACGTGTTCCTTGAGAATTTCCCCCGAGATCAGTGAGGCACGCTACCCCCGCGCCCCCAAACCGCGGATTTCGCCGCCCTGCCGGATCGGCAGGCGGCGGGAGCACCCGACATGTCGTCGGGTGCAGCCTTAACCAACACGTCCTATGAAAATCGTGTCTGCACTGATCGTATCAACCGGCCTGTTCACGGCCTCGTTCGCCTTCGGGGCGAAGAGCCAGGAGCAAGCCTACATCGAGTCGTTCCACGGGGTCGCCGGAATTCCGGTGCCCGTTTCGGTTGTGAAACCGAATGTGTCGCCGGAGTTCTCCGGCCGCACCGTGGTGTTGGAGTTCATCGTCGATGCCACGGGCACGCCCCGTGACATCAAGGCGCGCGACCGGGCGCAGCCTTCCGAGTTGGTGAATCCGCTGGTCGCCGCCGTGGCGCAGTGGAAATTCGCCCCGCTCGCGAAGGATGGCGCTCCGGTGGTCGCCAAGGTGGCTCTGCCGCTGGTCATCGTGTCGGAGTTCGACACGTCGGGCCTGGTGGCGACTCGCTAAAACCCCTCCCCAGGGCCGTCTCCTTCACCGGAGGCGGCCCTTCTTTTTGGGCGGCGCTCAGCCGGACTCATGCAGTTGGACGCGATTCCCGATTGATGAGCTCCTGCAATTGGGTGGTCGCCGCTGTCCCAGCGGCGACAGGCGTCGGTAGGGACACCGACGCCCACCTCCTGCATGATCCCGGCTCAGTCCTTCGGCT
>JAMPXH010000161.1 GCA_023701285.1 Candidatus Didemnitutus sp. | reverse complement strand
CGCAAACGGCCGCCGCGCCGGAGCCGGCTTCGATCAACGGCGGGCGCACCGTCTTCGCGATGCCGGAGCAGGCACGTCCGCTGCGCGTCGCGATCTACCAGGGGCCGGGCGCGCCGGACGGCGGCATCGGCAACGTTGCGGAGCGCGTGCTGCAGGTGCGCGGCGCCACGGTGACCAAGCTCGCCCCGGAAGAGGTGGCGACGAAGCTCGATCGCCAGCACTTCGATGTCGTGACGTTCTCCGGCGGCAGCGGCAGCGCCCAAGGCAAGGCGATCGGCGAGGCCGGACGTGCGGCGGTGCGGAAATTCGTGGCGGAAGGCGGCGGCTACATCGGCGTCTGCGCCGGCGCGTATCTGGCGACGGCGGGCTACGAGTGGAGCATCGGGCTGGTGAATGCGCGCACGGTGTCGCCGAAGTGGAAGCGCGGCCGCGGTTACCTCGACCTCGAGCTGAGCGACGAGGGGCGCGCGCTGTTCGGCGAGGTGAAGGATGTTTTTCAATGCCGCTACGCCAACGGCCCCATCATCAAGCCGGCGGGCCGCGAGGACTTGCCGCCGTATGCCGTGCTCGCGTGGTTCCGCACGGAAGTGGCCCAGAACGGCACGCCCGTCGGGGTGCAGGTCAATTCGCCTGCCATCATCTCCGCGCCCTACGGGCAGGGCCGGGTGATGACGCTCAGCCCGCACTCCGAGAACACGCCGGGGCTGGAGAACATGCTCGCCCACGCGTTCCTCTGGGTCGCGTCGGCGTCGGCCAGCGAGTGAGCGTGGCCGCCAGAGACGGTGGCCACACTTTTTCTGCGGCGCTTCAGGCCCCGAGGGCTTGGAGCACGTCGTCGACGGAATACTCGTCGCGATCGGGGGCGAGGTAGCGCGCGAGGTCGCGCACATCTTCGCCGGCAGTGACGATCGCCGGTTCGATCTGGCCGTTCGACATCGTCTGGCCGAGGCCGATGGCGGAGAGCAGGCCGTTGCAGAGACACTTGCGGCCGGCGGTCTCCTCGAGGGTGCCGCCTTTCTCGACGAATTTGCCGACTTCGGCTGCGGGGCAACGGTAGGTGGAGCTGCCGTCGGGTTGGAAGCAGAGGTCGCGCAGGTAACCGAGATCGCAGCGTCGGGTGCGCTCCGCATAGACCGCGGGATCGGAAACGGTGCCGGGCACGTCGACGACCTTGAACGGGAAACCGGTGGGCGAGGCGAGTGCGTCGGTGCGGATGCCGACCTCGCCGTGGCGCGCGCGGCTGAGCACGCTTTGTTTGATCTCGGGCGTCAGGCCGCTTTCGCGGCAGAAGGCGAAGGCCGTGCCGATCTGCACGCCGGTGGCGCCGCAGGCCTCGGCTTCGCGCAGGCGCTCGGGCGTGGCTTGCGCGCCGGCGAGCCAGAACGGGTGGCCGAGGGCGCGGATGGCGGCGAGGTCGGGCGTGTCGCGCGGGCCGTAAATGGGTTCGCCCAGCTCGTTGAGCTTCAGGCCGCCGCGCGGCGGGGCGTTGTGGCCGCCGGCGCTGAGGCCCTCGACGACAAAGCCGTCGACGCGGCCCGAGGCCTTGCGGGAAAGGGTGAGCGCAAGCACGGACGAGGAGACGATGGCGAGGAAGCGCGGGCGCTTGAGCGTGCGTTTCTCACCGGGGAGAACCGTGGCGGGATCGAGTTCGACGGCCGGCTCCGTCGTGGTGCCCGAGGCGGCGACGCGCAGCTCGGCCTTTTCCCCGGCGGCGAAGCGGTCGAGCACGCCCGGGATGGCCTTGGGGATGCCGGCGCCCATGAGCACGTAGTCGACGCCGGCAAGCATGGAGCCGTAGAGCGAGGCGAGGGTGGGGAGCTGGATCTTCTCGAGCAGGTTGAGGCCCACGGGGCCGGAGTGGTTTTCCTTGGCGAGGAAGACTTCCGCGAAGTTGGCCGCGGCCGTCATGGTCACGAGCTCGGCCGGCGATTGCAGCGAGAACATCGGGGCGAGACGGTAGGGCTCGCCGGCGGATCGTCCGCCGGGGCGGAAATAACGTTCGATGAGCTGTTGCACGCCGGGCAGCGGGCAGTGGGAAAGGGCGCGGCGCATGGAGCCGTCGGCATCGCCGTCCTGCAGGCGGCGCACCATGACGGTGTTGAGGGCGGTGCCGGAGACGACGCCGAGGTGGCCGCGCTGCGCGACGGCGCGCGCGAGCCGCCAGTTCGAGACGCCGATGCCCATGCCGCCTTGGATGATGCGCGGCCAGGCTGCCGGAGGATTGGTCCAGTGAATCACGCCTCCATTGCGAGGCCGCGGACCCGGTCGGGTCAATCGCGCGGCTCGTCAATTGCTGCGCGGATATTGCGGTGCGCGGAGGACAGAATCCGCGCACCGCGCGCGGGCCGGCGCGGCGGACGCGCCGCGGTGCGGCTCAAAGCAGGCCGCGTTCGCGGGACCAGCGGACGAATTCCTGTTCAAGTTGGTCGAAGGAATCGATGACGAAGAGGGGGTCCTGAAAGTGCCAGATGTCGTAGGGTTGCGCACCGAGGCGCTCGGGCGTGTAAGGGATCTTCGTGACCTTGTCGGTGAGGCAGTGCTGGGTCTCGCCGGAGGAGGAAATGATGCCGTTGCCGTAGATGCGCAGGCCGGCGGGGTTGCGGATCAGGCCGAACTCGACGGTGAACCAGTAGATGCGCGTGAGCTCGGTCTCGGTGGCGGCGTCGCGGCAGGCTAGGGCGGCCTGGCCGATCTTCTGGTAGAAGTCCGCGAAGCGCGGGTGCACGATCATCGGCGTGTGGCCGAAGATGTCGTGGAAACAGTCGGGCGCGGGCGTGTAGTCGAGCTCGCTGCGGGCGCGGATGTAATCCGTCGAAGGAAAGACGCGGTTGGCGAGATAGGAAAAAAAGTCATGCGCATCGAGCAGGCCGGGCGTGCGGCAGATGCGCCAGCCGGTGCAGCGCTCGAGCTTGCGCGAAACGTCGGCCAGCGCGGGGATGCGGTCGCGCTCGAGATCGAGCGTGTGGAGGCCGGTGAGGTATTCGTCGGCGGCGCGGCCGGGCAGGAGCGTCTCCATGCGCGCGTAGAGCGTCTTCCAGACATCCTGTTCTTCGGCGGAATAATTGGGATAGCGGCACTCGGCGCCGACGGGGAGCGGGCCGGTCATCTTGTGCGGGATGCAGCGCGGATCGCTGCCGTCCGGGGTCGAGGTCTCCGGGTGGGCGGAAGTCTCAGCGGGGGTCATGGCAGGGTGGGGTTGCTACCCAAGTAGCCGAAAATCGCCCGCAAGCTACCGGAAAGCGGTAGTCCGAAAGGATGAATCTGCTGCTGGCGCGCGGTGCCGGTCAGCGGTGCGCTCAGGCGCCGGCCGGTGGCGCGGGGGGCGCGGGCGGTGCGGGCGGGAGGGACGGGCGCGGGTTGCGGCGGCGCTCGACGCCGTCCCAGGGCTTGGGCTTGAGCTGCAAATCCTCAAGGAGGCGCAGCGGGGCCTTGGCGGCGAGGTAGAGCAGCGGTGCGCCGCCGAGCAAGGCGAGCGCGGCGGTGTTGGGTGTGAAGCCGCCGCAGAGCGCCGCGCCGAGGGACATGAAGCCGATGGCGACCCAAATGAGGCAGCTGGCGAGGAAGGGGCAGAGCAGGACCTTCAGCCACCGGCGGGCGGGCCGGGCGGAGCTGCGGAGCGCGACGGCGGAGAGGGCGAGCGTGCCGCTGAAGAGGAGGATGCCGGCGACGCCACCTTGGACGATGCGGTGCAGCACGTGGAGGAGCGCGTCGGGCAGGCCGAGGAGCTTGGTGATCAACCGGGCGAGGCGGTCGGTGGCGCTCGGTTCGTCGAAGGGCGCGGATTCGCGGTAAATGTGACTGAACCGGCCGGATTCGATGTGCTGATGACGGGCGAGAAACTCGGCGGCGCGCGCCTCGCGTTGGCCAGGGACGGGTCGCACGAGGTTGGACGCGCGCACGGCGAGGGGTTGTCCATCCGGCCCGAGGCCGATGAATTCCGGGAAGTCGGCCTGGAGTTGTTCGCGGGCGGCGGTGACGTTGAACGGCGCGGACCAGGCGAGGAGGCGCCAGCCGTATTCGGTGTCGGCAAGGCGGGCGGCGAAGGTGTCGAGCAGGGCGGTCGGGTGCTGATCGAGCGCAGTGTGGGCGAGATCGTGATTGAGGCGGCTCCAGCGGGCGTCGAAGCCGGTGAAGAGACGGTCGGCGAGCAGCACGAGCGCGAGCGCGGCGACGAGGAAGAAGGCGGCGAGCTGGAACTCGCGCCGGAGCTCGCGGCGCAGCCAGTGCTTGAACGACGGAGCGGCAGGCGCAGGCGAGGGCGACGGCGGGGCGGAGCTCATGGAGCGAGCAAGGCAGATTGACCGCGCGTTGCAACGCCGGGGCGGACCGCGCCCGGCCCCATCGGCGCGCGCCTCAGAGCTGGCTGGCGAAGGGCTGGCGGTTGTCGCGGGCCAGTGGGGCGCCGGTCCCGGCGCCGGCGGTGAGTTCAATCCAGCTGGACGGTTTGAAGTAGCGCTCGCTCTGGATGCCGGCGAGCCGCACGTCGTAGTGGAAGTCGTAGTTGCCGTTGAAGGTGACGCTGTAGGCGATGATGGCGCCGTCGAAGCGGCCGGTGCTGCCGCCGCCGCGGAGGGCGATGTCGGCGTTGGGGGCGTAGACAAGGCCGGAGTAGCTGGCGTTGCCGCTGAGGTCGAATTGCTGGCGGCCGAGTGTGGCGACCTGGCTGAGGGAACGGGTGCCGTAGATGGACATGTTCGGCGGAGAATTGGTCTGGTTGACCGCGCCGGAGCCGGAGATGGAGATGTCGCCGGCGACGTAGAGGCCGAGCTGGGGCGAGGAGCCGGAGTTGACGACGATCGCGCCGCTGCCGCCGCCGATCTCGACGTCGCCGGAGACGACGAGGTCCACGGGGCCGTTGATGGTGAGGGTCTGGTTGTTGAAATCGATTTCGGTGGCGCGGTAGACGTAGCGGCCGTTCGGGCCGGGCGTGTCGCCGGTGCGCGGAAGAGTGAGGCTGGTGGTGATGGCGTTGAGGTTGCCGGAAAGGGGCGTGGGGGCGACGGCGTCGGGGATGTTGTAGGCGAAGTCGCGGCGGACGTTCGAGGGGTCGATGTTGTTGGTGAGGCCGGAGGGCGAGGTGGCGCCGAGGATGCTGCCGTTGGGGCCGACGAGGGGCTCGCCGCCGCCGGTGGCGATGGAGCCGAAGACGTCGGCGTTGTTCACCGCGATGCCGCCGTTGGTCGCGAGGTTCGTGGCGACGGTGGCCTTGTCGAGGCGGTTGCTGGTGGAGTGCCAGGGGCCGACGGAGGAATCGTAGGCGTCGATGGTGGTGCGGTTGCCGTTGAAGGTGACGTGGCCCTTCGCGACGATGGCGTTGGCCCACATGGAGCGGCGCTCGAGTCGGACGCGGAGCTGCTTGACGATGGTGCCCTGGCCGGGGAGGCGCACGATGCCGAGCGCGGTGACGATGGGGGTGTTGGAGGCAGGGTTGTCGAGGCGCAGGAAAATCTCGCCGCTGCCCTGCGTGAGCGCGAGGCCGCTGGTGGTGGAGCGGACCTTGGCGCCGGAGCCGTCGGTGGCGTCGGCCCAGCCGCGGGTGGCGTCGACCCAGCCGTTGTTGACGGCCCACATGGCCTGCTCGACGCCGGCCTCGGCGAGGTTCATGGCGACGCTCTGGTAGACGGAGCGGGTGGCGTAGCGCTGCTCGGCCACGACGCCGGTGAGGAGGTGCGCGGCGACGGTGGCGGCGATGGCGGCGATCAGCAGGATCGCGACGAGTGCGGAGCCGCGCTCAGTGCGCCGTGGGCTTGGCGCGGAGCGTGTATTGGGCCGAGATGACATATTGCGAGGTCGTGACGTAGGCGAGCGAGCGGACGATGCGGAGCGAGAGCTGCACCTGCTTCAGCTCGGCGAGCGAGGACGTGGTCGCGTTGTTGCTGTTCAGGTAGCGGAACGTGAAGGATTCGACGTTGCGCACGAGGGTCGTCGTGGCGCCGGGGGTCTCGCGGAGGATGGTCTTGGTGGAGGGATCGTATTCGTAGGTGATGTCGGCGGTGCTGCCGGCGGTGTCCTGCGGAACGGTGAGGGTGAGCGAGGTGGCGGTGAAATTGGTGACGGCGACGGCGCTCTTCGCATCGCGGCTGAGGAGCTCGAGCAGCTCGCGCGAGGTGGAGTTCATCTCCGTGTAGTGCGCGAGGGACTTCTCGCCGCGGAGGAGGAAAATGAACGACGTCATCACCGCCGTCGCCAGCAAGCCGAGGAGCGCCGTGGCCACGATGACCTCGGTGAGAGAAAGGCCGGCGTCGGACCGGCGGCGGCGCGGTTCAGAAGCCCACATAGATGTAGTCGGAGAGCCCCTTCTCGGCGAAGAAGGTGCGGGTCGAGCGGGAGAACGGGATGCCGGCCTCGGTCCACGCGATGGTCACCTCCACGCCGACCAGGCCTAGTTCCGTGGTGGATGAGGGATGCAGCGTGGTGAAGCGGGCCTGCAGGGTCATCGTCTTAGTGAATTCGCTGCTGAGCAGTTCGGAAGTGATCGTGGGCGTGAGGTCGACCGGCTGCGTCT
>JAMPXH010000039.1 GCA_023701285.1 Candidatus Didemnitutus sp. | reverse complement strand
TTGCCGCTGTAGGGTTCAAGGATGAGGCAGGCGATCGCGCCGGGGTTGGCGGCGAAGGCAGCGTCGAGCGCCGCAGTGTCGTTGTAGGGCAGGACGATGGTCTCGCGGGCGAAGGCGGCGGGCACACCGGCGCTGTCAGGGTTGCCGTGCGTGAGCGCGCCGGAGCCGGCGGCGACGAGCAGCGAGTCGCTGTGGCCGTGGTAGCAGCCGGCGAACTTGATGATCTTGTCGCGCTTCGTGAAGCCGCGCGCGAGGCGGATGGCGGACATGGTCGCCTCGGTGCCGCTCGAGCACATGCGGACCTTCTGGATCGACGGGAAAAACTGGACGATCAGTTCGGCCATCTCGACCTCGAGCGGGTTGGGCGTGCCGAACGAGGTGCCGCGTTCGAGCGCGGCGGCGAGGGCGGCCTTGATGCGCGGGTGGTTGTGCCCGTGGATGGCCGGGCCCCAGGTGCAGACGAAGTCGATGAGCTCGCGCCCGTCGGCCGTCGTGAGCGTCGCACCCTGCGCGGAGCGTGTGAAGAACGGCGCCCCGCCGACGGAGCGGAACGCGCGGACGGGGGAATTCACGCCGCCGGGGATGAGCTGCTTGGCGCGTTCGAAGAGTTGGTCGGAAGTCATGAGAAAACGCGTTAAGTTAGCTTTGTTGCTGCGTAAATACAGAGAAGACCGAGTGCGGAGGAAATGACAACGGCTGACCAGTAGTGCGTCGGATCGTTCTGACGCGTGGCGACGATCCTACGTTGATCACCCCGAACCACGCCGCTAAACAGAACGATCGCCGCATAGCCAAGGGAGACGGCAGCGATGGTGCCCAAAGAAACTACAGCCAGTTCAGTTGACATACTTCTGCACGATCGGGATGCGGCGGCCGACGCCGAAGGCGAGGGGAGTGATCTTGAGGCCGGGGGCGGCCTGCTTGCGCTTGTATTCGTTGAGATCGACCTTGCGGATGACGTCATTGACCATCGCCGCCGGGAAACCACGCGCGACGAGATCGGCGCGGGACAGACCCTGCTCGACGTAGCCCTGCAACAGGGCGTCCAGCTCGTCGTAGGGCGGCAGCGAGTCTTGGTCGGTCTGGTCCGGGCGCAGCTCGGCGCTCGGCGGCTTCTCGATCGTCGAGCGCGGGATGATCTCGCGGCCGGCCGTCTGGTTGATCCAACGCGAAAGCGCGTAGACCTGCGTCTTGAAGACGTCGGAGATGACCGCGAGGCCGCCGCACATGTCGCCGTAGAGCGTGCAGTAGCCGACGGCCAGCTCGCTCTTGTTGCCCGTGGTGAGCAGGAGCGAGTTGAATTTGTTGGAGATCGCCATGAGCAACAGGCCGCGGGCACGGGCCTGGATGTTCTCCTCGGCGATGTCGCGCGGACGGCCGGCGAAGAGCGGGGCGAGCGTCGTCTCGGCGGAGGCGACGACGTCGGCGATGGAAAGCGTGTGGAAGGCGATGCCGAGATTGCGCGCGAGCGTGGCGGCGTCGTCCTTGCTGTGCTGGCTGGAGATCACCGAGGGCAGGCTGACGCCCATGACATTTTCCGCGCCGAGGGCGCGCGCCGCGAGGACGGCGACGAGCGCGGAGTCGATGCCGCCGGAGAGGCCAAGCAGGGCCTTTTTGAAGCCGGTCTTGTGCGCGTAGTCGCGCAGGCCGAGCACCAGCGCGTCGTGCACGTCGGCCAGTTCCTCCTGCTCGTAGGTGGGATCGAGCGCCGCGGGAGCCGGTGCCGGTGCCGCCTGCAAGGGCACGTCGACCACGCGGAGGTCCTCGCGAAAGGCGGCGAGGCCGGCGAGGAGGCGGCCCTGGGCATCGCTGACGACGCTGCGGCCCTCGAAGATGAGTTCGTCGTTGCCGCCGACGGCGTTGCAATATGCCACGGGGCAGCCGCAACGGACCGCGGTGCCGGTGACGAGCGTGCGGCGGAGGGAATTCTTGTCGAGGTGCCAGGGGCTCGCGGAGACGTTGAGCACGAGGTCGACCCGGCGGGTGCTGAGCCACTGCACGGGATCGATGTCGTAGAGGCGGCGCGTGGAAACCAGCTCGTGCGTCCAGATGTCCTCGCACACGGTCAGCGCGATCCGCCGGCCGCCGAACTCCACGATCGTGGGCTCCGGCGCGGGCTCGAAATAGCGGTCTTCGTCGAACACGTCGTAGGTCGGCAGGAGGCACTTGTGGGCGGCATGGCGGATCTCGCCGCGGTGGCAGAAGACGGCCGCGTTGTAGGCCGGCCGGCCGCGTCCGGTGGCGTTGGCCAGCACGGTGCCTATCACCGCCGGCACGTCGCCGATCTCGCGCGCGAGTTCGCGCGTGACGCCTTCGACATCGGTGATGAAGCGCTGTTTGAACAGCAGGTCGCGCGGCGGATAGCCGCAGACGACCAGTTCCGGGAACAGGACCAGCTCCGCGCCTTGGGCCACGAGGGCGCCGTAGGCGTCGAGGATGCGGCGGCGGTTGCCGGAAAGGTCGCCGACGATGGGATTGAGTTGGGCCAGCCCGATGCGCATGGAGGCACCAGAGTTGCGCGGCCGGAGCGGGACTGCAACCCGAAGGTGCAAAATCCCGCTAGCCGGGCGCCCGATTCGCTGCCAACTGTGCAGGCCGCATGTCGCGCCTCATCCTCGCCTCCGCCTCGCCCCGCCGTCTCGAACTCCTCGGTCGCCTCGGCTGTCCGTTCGAGGTGGTGCCGGCCGAGGTCACGGAGCACGAGGCGCCGGATGCCGACCCGCGCCACATGGTCGCCCACAACGCCGCGCTGAAGGCGGAGTGGGTGAGCGCGCGCCATCCCGACGCCACGGTGCTCGGGGCGGACACGACAGTCTTCATCGACGATGTCGTCCTGAACAAGCCGGCCGATCTCGCCGCGGCGCGCGCAATGCTCCGGCGGCTCAGCGGCCGCACCCACACGGTGTTCACCGGGCTGGCTCTCCGGCGGGCCGCGGACGGTCTGAAGCTCGATGCCGGCGTGGCCAGCGAAGTGACCTTCAAGACCCTCGGGGAGGATACGATCGAGCGTTACCTCTCGCTCGTCCACACCCTCGACAAGGCCGGTGGCTACGCGATCCAGGAACACGGCGACCTGATCGTGGCCGGTTTCCGCGGGTCGATGACAAACATTGTGGGACTTCCGCTCGAGGAGACGAAACAACTTTTGACTCACGCGGGTCTGTTGGGCTGAAATCCGCCAAAACGTGCTCACGTTGCCCAAGTCCCAGCGTCCTCCGACCCCGCCGCCCGCCGCCGTCTCGCGCGATCCGATCCGGGATCGCGAGACCCGCTCCATCGGCATCGGCGTCGCCTGCACGGTCCTGTTCCACGTCCTGCTCTTCTGCCTCGCGCCCTTTTTCCCGGCCGAAAAATTCACCGGCTCGCACTCGAACCTCGACGCCATCGCCAACGCGAACCGCGGCCAGGATTTCAACATCGAGCTCGCCTCGCCCGAGCCCCAAGCGAAGCAGCCCGATCCGTTCCGGTTCGTGGAGACGAACCCCGACGCCCCCGAGAACGAGCCGGACAAGACGATCAATTACAGCAACCGCAACCAGCAGTCCGCCCAGCAGGAGAAACCGCCGGAGATCGATCCCGAGAACCGCCCGAGCGTGAAGGGCCGCGACGACATCCGCAACGACACCGCCATCGTCTCCGGCGACATGGCCCAGCCGCAGCAGGGCGCGGCCGCGACCGCGATGCAGAACAGTCTGGAAAACGTCGCGCCGCAGCAGGCCCAGCAGGCCCGCGCCGAGCAGATCCCGCTCGCCGGCACCGAAAAATTCGAAGGCGACAGCCCCGACGGCGTGGGCACCAACGTCTCGCAGAGCAAGTCGCCCTCGACCGGAGCCCCGCAATTCCAGGAAGGCGCCAAGGACGGCAAGAGCGCGACCGGCGGACTCGTCGCCGCCGAGGAAGTGCAGGAACAGCGCCCCAACATGCCCCGCCCGCGACCGCGTCTCACGCAAGCCCGGCCGAACCCGTTGCAGAACCGCATCGCCGGCACGTCCAACATCGGCGTCCTCGGCATCGACGCGCGCTGGAGCGAATACGGCGAATACATGCAGGAATTCATCGAGATCGTGCAGCTGAGCTGGTTCGCCATCCTGCAGGAGAGCCGCATCCATCCGCGCTCGGGCAGCACCGCGGTGGTCAAATTCACCCTCAATGCCGAGGGCGAGATCTACATCCTTGAGGTCGAGGAAACCGCCGGCAAGCAGGGCGCCTACGCGGCCACCAACGCCATCACGGCGCGCCAACCCTACCGGAAGTGGACCGCGCAGATGATCGCCGTGCTGGGCGAGACCCAGACGATGACGTTCAGCTTCCATTACTGAGTGAGCGCGCCCGCCCCTGCCTTCTGGTCGATCCTGCCGCTCGCCGCCGGCGTGAAATTGCTCACGCACGACGCGAACGGCCTCGCGGCCTTCGACAAACCCGCCGGCGTTCTGTCGCACCCCAACGCCCGCGCCGACGAGCCCCGCTCCCTGCTCACCTGCCGCTACAGCGAGGACGAGCAGGCGTTCTTCTGGGACGACGCGGCCGGCCGCCCGCAGCGGCTCTGGCTGCTCAACCGGCTCGATGGTGCGACCTCCGGCGTGATCCTCGTCGCCGGCACCGAGGAACTCGCGCGCACGATCAAGTTGGAGTTCGCGAAGAAGAAGGTGCGCAAGGTCTATCACGCCCTCGTCTTCGGCAAACCGTCCGAGCGCATCGCACTGTGGCGCGATCTGCTCGCTGTGCACAAGCAAGGTGGCCAAGTGCGCACTCGCGCCACGGCCGGCAACATCCCGGCGGCGACGCATTTCCAGTTCCTCAAGCATCACCAGGGCACGTTCTCCACCTCGCTGGTGCGGCTCGAACCGCACACGGGCCGCAGCCACCAGTTGCGCGTGCAATGCGCGAAGCGGCACCTGCCGATCGTGGGCGACCAGACCTACGGCGACTTCGGGTTGAACCGCGCCTTCGCCAAGACGACCGGATCGAAGCGGCTTTTCCTGCACTCGCACGAGACGAGCTTCACCTACGAATTCGCCGGCCGCAGCCACGCCTTCAAGGCCGTGGCCCCGCTGCCCGCGGAGTTCAACGCGACTTATTGAGCCGACGCGCGCGCAGGCGCGACGGCGTTGCAAACGCCCGGCGAACCGGCGCTCAGCCGGGATCATGCAGGTGGTGGGCGTCGGTGTCCCTACCGACGTCTGTCGCCGCTGGGACAGCGGCGACCACCCCATTGTCAGGAGCCCATCAGTCGGGAATCGCGTCCAACTGCAGGAGTCCGGCTCAGAGCAGGCTCAACTGCGAATCGTCGCCCGGCGCGACGGCGATCTTCTTCTTCGGCCGCGCCTGCGGCGTGGCGGGCAGGGTGACGGTCACCTCGTCGGACTCGAGCTGCGTGAGGATGGTCTTGGCGCGGTCGATCACGCTGAGCGGCAGGCCGGCGAGGCGCGCGACCTGGATGCCGTAGCTGCGATCCGCGGCGCCCTCGACGACGCGGCGCACGAACACGATGTCGTCGTTCCACTCCTTCACCGCGACGGAATAGTTGCGCAATCGCGGCAGGTGTTTCTCGAGCTGGGTGAGTTCCTGGTAATGCGTCGCGAAGAGCGTGCGCGGACCACGCTCGGCGGAGCGGTGCAGATGCTCGACCACGGCCCACGCAATGGAGAGGCCGTCGTAGGTGGAGGTGCCGCGCCCGATCTCGTCGAGGATGATGAGCGAGCGGTCGGTGGCGTTGTTGAGGATGTTCGCCGTCTCGTTCATCTCGACCATGAAGGTCGAGTTGCCGCGCGCGAGGTCGTCGCTCGCGCCGACGCGGGAGAAGATGCGGTCGACGAGGCCGATGCGGCAGGCCTTGGCGGGGACCCAGCAGCCGACCTGCGCCATCAGCGCGATGAGCGCGACCTGCCGGATGTAGGTCGATTTGCCGGCCATGTTCGGGCCGGTGATGAGGATGATCTGCGCGTCGGCGGAGGAGAGCGCCGCGTCGTTCGGCACGAAGCTGTAGCTGCCCGCGAGGCCGAGGCGCTCCTGCTTCATCATCTGCTCCACGACCGGATGGCGGCCGTCGGTGATGCTGAGCGCGTCGCTCTCGTCGAGTTCAGGCCGGCAGTAATCCCACTCGCGGGCGAGCACGGCCCAGCCGGCCAGCACGTCGAGTTCGGCGAGGGCCTCGGCCGTGCGGGCGAGCGAGAGTGATTCGTCAAGGACGGCGGCGACGAGCGCGGCGAAGAGTTCCTGCTCGCGCGCGAGCGACTTCTCCTCGGCGGAGAAAATTTCCTTCTCCTTCAATTTGAGTTCCTCGGTGACGTAGCGCTCGCCGTTCACCGTGGTCTGCTTGCGCACGTAATCGGCGGGGACGAGGTGCACGTTGGCCTTGGTCACCTCGATGTAGTAACCGAAGACGGAGGTGTAGCGGACCTTGAGGCTGCGGATGCCGGTGCGCTCCTGCTCCTTGCGTTCGAGCTCGGCGAGCCAGCCCTTGTTGTCGGTCGTGAGGCTGCGCAGGCGGTCGAGTTCGGCGTCGTAGCCGGCGCGGATGTAGTTGCCGTCGGCGAGATCGTTGGGCAACTCGTCCGCGAGCGCGCGGCCGAGCAGGTCGCGGAGCGCGGGCAGGTCGGTGAGGCGGGCGCGGATCTGCGCCACCTGTCCGCCGTGCGAACCGACGAGGTGAGAATCGAGCAGGTCGAGGCAGGCGATGATGGCGGGGATCTGCGCGAGCGTGTCGCGCACGCCGCCGAGCTCGCGCGGGTTGCGGAGGCGGTTCTGAAGGCGGCCGAGGATGCGCGGGATGTCGCGGACGCGGTTCAGCAGCTCGCGGATCTCCGCGAGGTCGCTGGGCTGCGCGACGAATTCGCCGACGGCGGTCTGGCGGCGGCAAATCTCGGCCACGTCGAGCGCCGGGGCGGCGAGCCAGCGTTCGAGCAGGCGGGCGCCGGCGGCGGTGGTGGTGCGGTCGATGGCGCCGAGGAGCGAGGCGTCGCGCGTGCCGCGGATGGATTGGAAGATCTCGAGGTTGCGCAGCGTGGCGGGGTCGAGGAGCAACGTGTGGGCGCTGCGATACTCTTGCAGAGAGCGCAGGTTCTCGGGCTTGGCGCAGAGATTTTCCGTCGCGTAGTGGACGACCGCACCAGCCGCACCGAGCGCGGCGTGCGTGTGCGCGAGGCCGAAACCCTGGAGGTTGAGCACGCCGAGCGCGTCCATCACGGTCTTGGCGCCGCCGGCGGTCTCGAAGTGGTAGCCCGGCAATTCCGTAATGAGGCGATCGGCGCAGAAATGGGCGAGCGCGTGCGTCGTGTGGTCTTCGTGCGGCGCGGCTTTCCACTTCGGAAGATCGCCTTCGATGAGCACGAGCTCGGCCGGATCGAGCGCGGTGAGCACGGGCAGGAGATTCTCGGGGCGGGCGTCGGTGGCCACGCGGAACTCGCCGGTCGAGACGTCGAGCCAGGCAGCGTGCAGGCCGCGCTTGTCGAGCTCGAGCGCGCAGAGGTAGTGGTTCTTGGCGGCGTCGAGCTGGTGAGCGGAGAGGGTGGTGCCGGGCGAGAGGATGCGCGTGAGCTGGCGCTTGACGAGTTTGCCGGCCTTGGCGGGCTCGGCCTGGTCGCAGATGGCGACCTTCTTGCCGGCCGCGAGCAGCTTGGTGACGTAGTTGTCGGCCGCGTGGAACGGAATGCCGGCCATCGGGTAATCCTGCCGCTTGGTCAGGGTGATGCCGAGCAGGCGGGCGCCGACCTCGGCGTCCTCGTAGAACATCTCGTAGAAATCGCCCAGGCGGAAGAGCAGCAGCGTGTTGGCCGGGAGGCCGCGCTTGACCTCGAAATACTGCTGCATCATCGGCGTGAGCTTTTCGGACATGGAGCGGCTTTATTGACCGAGCGCGCGGCGGAGGGCACGCAGAAAATCGTCCCGCGCGGGGGTGAGAATCTCCTTGGCTCGCCGGGCGGCGTGGGCTTGGTGGGCGGCGTGATCGAACTCTTCCACACCGACCTCGGCGGCGCAGGGCGTCCGCCCCTGATCGTGTTGCACGGCCTGCTCGGCTCGTCGCGCAACTGGCAGACGACCGGGCGCGATCTGGCCGCGCATTTCCACGTCCACGCCCTCGATGCGCGCAATCACGGCCGCTCCCCGCACGTGTCCGAAATGAGCTACGACGCGATGGCAGACGACCTCGGACGCTGGCTGGACCGCGCGGGACTCGCGCGGGTGACGCTGGTCGGACACAGCATGGGCGGGAAGACGGCGATGTTGTTCGCCTGCCGTCATCCGGAGCGCATCGAGCGGCTGGTGGTGGTCGACATCGCGCCGCGCGCCTACGCGTGGCAGGCGCACCGGGCGGAATTCCTGGCGATGCGCGAACTGAACCTGGAGAACCTCCAGTCGCGGCACGAGGCCGAGCTGCGCTTCGAGGCGCGCGTGGCGGACCTGGGCATGCGGAAATTTCTCACGACGAACCTGGGCCGCGACGCGCAAGGACGCTGGCAATGGACGATCAACCTGCCGGTGCTGACGGAAGCGTTGCCGCAACTCGAAGGCGACGCGCTGTCGGACGGCGACCATTTCGACGGACCGACCTTGTTCATCGTCGGCGGACGCTCGCGCTACGTGCAAAGCGAGGACCACGACTTGATTCGCCGCCACTTCCCGCAGCCGAGAATCGAGACCATCGAAGGCGCTGGCCACAACCCGCACATGGACGCGCGCGAGGCGTTCGTGCGGGCGGTGCTAAGCTGATGACGCGGCGGGCGGCGATGCCCACGTCAGGGCGTATCAGCGCCGGCTCCAGATCCGCAGCGAGGAGAGCAGGAAATCCTCGAGGGCCGCGGCTTCGTTCAGATTCAAGCGGAGGAGGCCGACGTCGTGTTCGAGCTGGGCGATGGCAGCGACGAGCGAGCGCCGGGCGGCGCCGTCGCCGGCGGCGAGACGGGCCTGGGCGAAATCGCGCGTGCTGCGCTCGATCTCCCCGAACAGCCGCAGGCGGATGCCGTTGGCGATGCCGGTCTGGATCGCCTCGATCTCGTCGTCATCGAGGTCGGGCGGGAGTTTTTCCTTCTGCTGTTTCCACACCTGGTCGGTGGCGGCGCCGAGCACGGCGCCGAAGCGGGTGACCATGCCGTAAACGGCCATGACCTGTTCCGCGATGGCACGTTTGTCGGTCGCTCCGCTGGCAAGTCTTCCGAGCCACGCCGTGTAGTTCGCGCGGGCGGCCTGCCATTGCTGCTGAATGTCAGGTTCCGCCTCGGCGAGGGCCGCGCCGCCGCCGTCGGTGAAGCGGAAATGCAGGCAGCGGCTGCGGATGGTCGTGAGCAGCGAGTGCGGACGCGTGGTGAGCAGCAGGATCGTGGTGCTGGCCGGTGGCTCCTCGAGGGTCTTGAGGAAAATGTTGGCCGCGGAGACGTGCATGCGCTCGGCCTCGTAGACGACGGCGACCTTCCGGTGGGAGACCTGCGGCGAGACCTGGATGCGGCCGATGAGGTCGCGCGTGGCGTCGGCGGAGATCTGGCGCATCTTGCCCGCAGGGCGCAGGGCGAAGAAATCGGGGTGCTGCTTCGGCGGGAAGACTTGCGAGGCGCGGCGCGGGTCGTTGAGCAGGCGGTCGGCGATGCCGTGTGCCACGGTGGCGAGCGTGGCGAGGTTTTCGCCGTGCAGGAGCAGGCTGTTGGCGAGGCGTTCGCGGGCGATCGCGCGCTCGATCACCGTCACGGCCGGGGTGCCGGCGAGCGAATCCGGCCAGGAAGCGGAGGCGGGGGCCGACACGGTCAGGCGCGGGCGAGACCGAGCCGTTCCTGCACGCCGGCCCAGATTTCCTGTTCGATGACGTCCGGCGACTGCGTGCCGTCGATCACCACGACGCGCTCGGGCCATTGCTGGGCGAGGAGCAGGTAGCCTTCGCGCACTTTTTTGTAGAACTCGATGTTCTCGCGCTCCATGCGGTCGGGCAGGTCGGAGGCGCGCTGCCGGATGCGGGCGAGGCTGACCTCGGTGGGCACGTCGATGACGATGGTCATGTCCGGCATGACGTTGCCGACGGCGAAGCGGTTGATCTGGTTGACCGGATCGGGGGCGAGGTTGCGGGCGATGCCTTGGTAGACGGTGGAGGAATCGAGGTAGCGGTCGCTCAGCACGACGGCCCCGCGCAGGAGGGCAGGGGCGATGACCTCGCGGACGACCTGGGCGCGCGCGGCGGTGAAGAGCAGGAGCTCCGTCTCGGCGCACATCTCGTCGCCCTTGGAATTATGGACGATGATGTTGCGGATCTGCTCGCCGATCTCCGTGCCGCCCGGCTCGCGGGTGGCGACGACCTCGCGGCCGAGTTGCTGGAGGCGCTGGGCCAGACGGGCGATCTGGGTGGATTTGCCGCTGCCTTCTGAGCCTTCAAAAGAGACGAGGATACCGGTGGGTTTGGACTTGTTCGGCATGGAGAGGAAGGTTGCCTCCACCAAACGGCGCGCCGGCGTCTCCGGCAACCAGAATTGCAGGGCATGCGCCGGGGAAACCCCTTGATTGCGCCGCGCAATCGGTCCAACACTCGCCGCATGCTTTGCTCGCTCGTGGCGACACCCGTTTTCGCGCTCAACATCCTCACGATTTTCCAGACCAGCGACCCGGTCGGTCAGGTCATCGTGGTCATCCTGATTCTCTTCAGCATCTTCGCGTGGTCGGTGATGCTCGGGAAGAACGCCGAGCTGAACAAGCTCCGCCGGCTGAACCACCAGTTCGACCGCCGGCTGCGCGAGGAGCGCAAGCTGCTCGACCTGCCGGAGTCGTTCCGCCAGATGCGGCACATCCCCTATGCGGACCTGTTCGCCGACGCCATCGAGGCCTACTGGCGCGCCGCCGCCATCGGCAAGGAGAAGGGCGACGACTCGCTGCGCGCCCGCCTCGAGCATGCCGAGAACGCCATCGCCCGCGCACTCGCCGGCCAGATTCTGCGCTATGAGGAGAACATGGTCTGGCTCGCGACCATGGTCACGGTGGCGCCCTTCCTCGGCCTGCTTGGCACCGTGTGGGGCGTGATGGAATCCTTCAGCGCCGTCTCCGTGATGCAGACGGCCAGCATCCAGACCCTCGCCCCGGGCGTCTCCTCCGCGCTGCTCACCACCGTCGCCGGCCTCGTCGTGGCGATTCCGTCGGTCGTCGGCTACAACGTCCTGCTCAACAAGACCAAGACGCTCACGACCGAGATCGAGAATTACGCGAGCGCCCTGGCTGACCGCATCGAGTTGGAGATGACCCAGTAAACGCTCCGCGCGCACCCGTCATGGCCCGCACCTTCAAGCGCCCGCGTTCGACGCATCCGATCTCGGAGCTCAACGTCACCAACCTCATCGACGTGGCGTTCACGCTGCTGATCATCTTCATGATCGCGACGCCGCTCATCCAGC
This sequence comes from Candidatus Didemnitutus sp., assembly GCA_023701285.1. Classification (GTDB taxonomy): domain Bacteria; phylum Verrucomicrobiota; class Verrucomicrobiia; order Opitutales; family Opitutaceae; genus Didemnitutus. The sequence continues at coordinate 19,626 of JAMPXH010000039.1, read as the reverse complement.
AGGAGCAGACGATCCCGGTGAACCTGCCCGTGGAGTCGAAGAGCCAGCAATCGAAGCCCGATCCCGACACGAAGTTCGAGACCATCACCATCAAGGCCGACGGCACCTGCCTGCTCGGCGCGCGGACCGTGCCCCTCACCCGCATGAAGACCGCGCTCGCGACCTACGCCGCGGAGGCCAAGCCCCCGGTGTTCCGCATCCGCATGGATGCCGCCGCCACCGCGCAGCAGTTCATCGGCGTGATGGACGCCCTGAAACAGAACAACCTCTCGAAGGTCACGTTCGACACGCAAACCGGAGGGCGCTGACGCGCGATGCGCGCGAATTCCCCCAGCGCCTTTCTCGCCTCGGTCATGCTGCACGGCCTGATCGCTGTCGCGCTCGCGCTCGTGACGATCCTCGTCAGCCGCCACGAACAGACGCCACCGGTGATCTTCGAACTCGTGCGCGGCGAGCCGATCGAGGGCGCCGAGCGCGGTCCCAACGACGGCGACATCGAGTTCAACCTGCCCAAGGCCAAACCGCAGCCGCGCCCGACGCCGCCGGTGCGCGAGACGGTCGAAACGCCGACGCCCCCGAAGCCCGTCGAGAAAAAAGTCGAGACCAAGAAGCCCAGCCCGAAGCTACCGCCCAAGGAAGAGAAGACCAAGACGCCGGTGCGCGACACGGCGAAGATGAGTTACGAGGAATTCGTCAAGAAGCACGGCAAACCCGAGCCCAAGACCTCCACGACGCCGCGCCAGACCAAGACGCCGCGCGTCGACACCAGCAAGATCACCAGCAGCAGCGGACGACCGATGTCCGGCGAGCGCGGCCGCGCGGAATCCCGCGCCGAAGCGGATGCGATGACGCTCTACCTGGCCAACCTGCGCGATCGGTTGAAGGATGCGCATGACGAGACCAAGCCCGCCGGCTTGGGCGACACCGTCAGCGCGGAGGTCAGCTTCTTCCTCGCGGCCAACGGCCGCATCCAGGACGTGCGCATCGTCCGTTCGTCCGGGCATCCCGAATTCGATCAGTCCGTGCTCGAAGCCTTCCGCCGGATCTCCTGGCCCGGTGCCCGCCCCGACAAGCGCGGCGAGATGATGCGCCTGACCTTCCGGATGCGGGAGGAGTGAAGGACGCGCAGCCCTGCGTGAGACACGGACGGCGCCCCACCGCGAAAGCGAGCCTGCCGCTTGCCTGCCCGCTCCGGCCAAACAAAAACCCCCGCCGGTGAAGGCGGGGGTTGAAAGTGGTGGACCCGATCAGAATCGAACTGACGACCTCCTCAATGCCATTGAGGCGCTCTGCCAACTGAGCTACGAGCCCACAAAGAACTGCGAATGGCCAAAAAGTGTGTTTTGCGGGGTGAACGCAAGGACTTTTTGAGCCTCAGACGGGAGAAATTTCACGCGCACGTCAGCATGGCCGCTTTCCGCGCTAGCGGTTGGAATCGTGCACGATAAACGGGGGCGGGGGAGGCTCGTCGCGCCCGGCGTCACGCAGGCGCTCCACCTCGATCCGCCGCGCCCACTCCGCCCAATGCTCCGCCTCCTGCTCGCGCCGCAGCACCTGGCGGTATTCCGCGTCGCCGACCACAAAGATGAAGATGAAAAGCACGCCCAACAGCGGCGAATCGTAGTAAAAGAACGCGAGCAGCGCCAGGATGGGGGCCAGCACCTTGGCGATCATCGCCGCCCAATAAGTGGCGCGCAGGTAGTTCATCCGCGTCGCCAGCAGCGCGCGCAGGATGCGTCCGCCGTCCATCGGGAACACCGGCAGCAGGTTGAAGACGCCCATCAGGCCGTTGGCCACGGTGAGTTGGATGAGCAAGGCCATCACGCTGTGCGCCGCGACCGGCTGCGTGGACCAAAGATCGGTCCAGACCACCGGCAGCAGCAGTGCCACGATGCCGAAGTTCACCGCCGGCCCCGCGATCGTGATGACCAGCTCGGCGGAGGGTTGACGCGGGATGCGGTCGAACTCCGCCATGCCCCCGATCGGCATCAACAGGATGCGCGGCACCTGCACGCCATAGCGCATCGCCGCGAGCGAATGGCCCAGTTCATGCAACACGACGCAGCCGAAAAACAATGTGATCAACAACAGACTCCACAACGCGCCCACCAGCCCGCCCGACTGCCACCCCTCGTAGCCGAAGTAGGCCAACAGCAGCACAAAACTCGCGTGCACCGCCAGGTGAATGCCGCAGATCCGAAACAAGTTAATTGACCACCCCAACATCGGGCCTAAGTAGAACCAGCTCGGCTCAAAGCGCTAACACAATCATCCATGTCCGCCGAATCTTCCGCATCCACCATCCTCGTCATCGATGACGACACGGAGGTGCGCTACTCCCTGAACCGCGTGCTGAGTTCGCGCCATTACCAAGTGCAGGAGGCGGCGAGCGGCGAGGAAGGCGTGGCTGCCGTCAAGCGCCAGGCACCCGACGTCGTGTTGCTCGACAACCGCATGACCGGCATCACCGGGCTCGAGACGCTGCAGCACATCCGCTCCGCCAATCCGCGTCAGCTGGTGATCTTCATGACCGCCTTCGGCACGGCGCAGACGGCGATCGAAGCGATGAAGTTCGGCGCCTACGACTACGTGGTGAAGCCCTTCGATCCGCCGAAGCTGCTCGCCTTGGTCGAGAGTGCGCTGCGCACGCAGGCCGACAGCAAGTCCGCCGGCAGCTACCAGCCGGTGATCAACTCCGACGAGCACAAGGAAGGCATCGTCGGCACCTCGCCGGCCATGCAGCAGGTCTTCAAGGCCATCGGCCAGTTCGCCGCCAGCGACGCCTCCGTCATGATCACCGGCGAGAGCGGCACCGGCAAGGAACTCGTCGCCCGCGCCATCCACCGCCACAGCCATCGCTCCGCGAAGCCCTTCATCGCGGTCAACTGCGCCGCCATCCCGGAAAGCCTGATCGAGAGCGAACTCTTCGGCCACGAGCGCGGCTCGTTCACCGGCGCCACCGCGCAGCGCCTGGGCAAGTTCGAGATCTGCGACGGCGGCACCATCTTCCTCGACGAGATCGGCGACATGACGCCGACGACCCAGACCAAGATCCTCCGCGTCCTCCAGGAAGGCGAGATCCAGCGCGTGGGCGGCACCGAGACGATCAAGGTGAACGTTCGCGTCGTCGCCGCGACGAACAAGAATCTTGAGGTGATGGTGAAGGAGAAGAAATTCCGCGAGGATCTCTATTACCGCCTGAACGTCGTCCGCCTGCGGCTTCCTCCGCTGCGCGCGCGCGTCGAGGACGTGCCGCAGATCGTCGATTTCTTCCTCCAGAGCCTCTTCAAGGCCAAGAAGACGAAGGTGCGCAAGGTTTCGCCCGAAGCCTTGGCGTTGCTTTGCCGCTACCGCTGGCCCGGCAACGTCCGCGAATTGGAGAACGTCGTTTACCGCAGCGCCGTCGCCGCGACTGGCGATGCGATCCTGCCGCGCGACCTGCCCGACGAAGTGCGTCAAGCCGGCGAGAAGGAAGACGAGGAGCCGGCCGCCGCATCCGCCACGTCGCCGGCGCAGCCCGCTGCCGACTCCGCCGGCGAAGCGCCGGAGCAACTCGTCGCCAAATTGCTCGCCGCGCTGCAAGCCGCGCATCCCGGCGCCGAACGCGCCGCCCTCGAAGCGCTCCTCGGCGACAAACTACCTGCGCCCGAAAAGCCGGCCCCGCGGAAACGTGCGAAGAAGTCGGCCGAGTGACCAAACAAAAGCCCGGCCAAGGCCGGGCTGAAGGGAAACAGGGCGGCCGCGAGATGCGGCCGCGTTACTTTTTGCGATCCTGATAGCCGTGCGGGCGTGCCTTGTGCCAGCGCCAGGCGGTCTCGATGATCGGCTCGATAGTCGCGTATTTCGGCGTCCAGTTCAGCTCCGTCTTCGCCTTGGTCGCATCGGCGTAGAGCGCGGGTGGGTCGCCGGCGCGGCGAGGCGCATAGGTCACAGGAACTTTCAGGCCCGAGACCTTCTCGACGGCGCGAATGACCTCGAGCACGGACGTCGGCGTGCCGGTGCCGAGGTTGTAGAACAATTGCGTGCCGGGCGTGCCGAGCTTCGCGAAGGCCGCGATATGCGCGCGGCTGAGGTCGTCCACATGCACGTAGTCGCGCAGCCCGGTGCCGTCCGGGGTGGGGTAGTCCGTGCCGAAGACCTGCAGGGCCGGCTTGAGCCCTTGGGCAGCGCCGATGGCGAGCGGGATGAGGTGCGTCTCCGGATCGTGGTCCTCGCCAATCGCCGCATCCTCGGAAGCGCCGGCGGCGTTGAAGTAGCGGAACGCCGCGAAGCTGAGACCGTGCGACCGGGCCAGCGCTTTGAGGAGGTTTTCGACGTCGAGTTTGGTCTGGCCGTAGGGATTGATCGGCGCCTGCGGCAGCGTCTCCACGATCGGCAGCCGCTCCGGCACGCCGTAGGTCGCGCAGGTCGAGGAGAAGACGAATTTTTTCACCCCGTGCTTGAGCATCGTCTCCAGCAGCGTAAGCGGCGCAGCGAGGTTGTTGCGGTAATACTTGATCGGGTCGGTGACCGACTCGCCGACGTAGGCATAGGCGGCGAAGTGCATCACCACGTCGATCGCATGCCGCGCGAAGATCGGCTCGAGCGCGGCGGCGTCGCCGAAATTCACGTCGTAGAAAGGGATCTCCGGCGCCACCGCGGCGCGGTGTCCGTAGACGAGGTTGTCGATCACGACCGGCTGGTGGCCGGCTGCGATCAGTTGGCGCACGCAATGGCTTCCGATGTAACCGGCTCCGCCGGCGACGAGCACGTTCATGGCACCGTTGTATTGAGTTTGCCTTCGCGCTGGCTAGGCAATTCCGTGTCCTTTCCTCGTCCGTCGCATGAAGCAAAGTCGCATCGTCATCACTGGCATCGGCCTGACCGCCCCCAACGGCAACACCTTGGCCGAATTCCGCCGCAACCTGCTCAACGGCGTCTCCGGCATCACGACCGTCGACGTGCGCTACATGGGCCGCTGGCCGGCCGGCATGTGCACCTTCGACCCGCTGAAATACCAGAAGAAGAAGGACGTCCGCATCGGCACCCGCGCGGGCAGCATCAGCGTGTATTGCGCCCGCGAGGCGCTGGCCGACGCCGGCGTCGACCTCGAGACGCGCGACAAGAGCCGCGTCGGCATCTACGTCGGCATCACCGAGCACGGCAACGTCGAGACCGAGAACGAGGTCTACAACATCTCCCAGTTCAAATACGACACGAAGTTCTGGACGCACCACCACAACCCGCGGACGGTGGCCAACAACGCCGCCGGCGAGGTGTCGCTCAACCTCGGCATCACCGGCCCTGCCTACACCATCGGCGCCGCCTGCGCCGCCGGCAACATGGGCCTGATCCACGCCGCGCAGATGCTGCGCCTCGGCGAGGTCGATTTCGCCATCGCGGGCGGCGTGAGCGAGAGCCCGCAGACCTTCGGCATCTTCGCCGGCTTCAAGAGCCAGAACGCCCTCGCCACGCACGAGGACCCGACCAAGGCCAGCCGCCCCTTCGACAAGGCCCGCAACGGCATCGTCATTTCCGAGGGCGGCTGCCTTTACACCATCGAACGCCTTGAGGACGCCCAAGCCCGCGGCGCGAAGATCTACGGCGAGATCGCCGGCTATTGCGTCAACTCCGACGCCACCGACTACGTGTTGCCCAACCCCGAGCGCCAGGCCGAGTGCGTCCGCAAGGCCCTCGTGAACGCCGGCATGACCGTCGACGACATCGACATCGTCAACACGCACGCGACCTCCACGCCGCAAGGCGACATCCAAGAATGCCAGGCCATCGCCGCCGCCTTCAAGGACCGGCGCGAGCCCGTGGCGATCAACAACACCAAGAGCTTCATCGGCCACTGCATGGGCGCGGCCGGCGCACTCGAGTTGGCGGGTAACCTGCCGAGCTTCGACGACCTCACCGTGCACCCGACGATCAACGTGGATGAGCTTGATCCCCAGTGCGATATCCCGGGTCTGGTCATCAACCAACCGCGCACTTTGAAACGGGTTGACGCCATCCTGAATAACTCCTTCGGTATGCTCGGGATCAATTCCACCCTCATCATCAAGCGTTTCAAAGCCTGACACACCTCCGCATCATGACGAAAGAAGACTGCAAGCAGCTGGTTATCGACATCATCTCGGACATCGCCCCCGATGAGGATCTCTCGAACATCAAGGCCGATGTGCGCCTCCGCGACCAGCTGCAGCTCGATTCGATGGACTTCCTCGACATCGTCATGGAGCTCCGCAAGCGCCACGGCATCGAGGTGCCGGAAGCCGATTACATGCAGCTCGCCTCCCTCGAAAGCTGCGCCGAATACCTGACGCCGAAATTCCAGGCCAAGGCCTGAGCCCGGCCGCTCCTCCGCTTCTCGAGCACGTAAGGGCGCAGCTTGCTGCGCCCTTTGTTTTGCCCAACCTTCGTCTTTACCGATGCCCGCAACCTCCCAGCACTACGACGCCGTGATCATCGGCGCCGGCATGTCGGGACTCGCCGCCGGCATCCGCCTCGCGCATTTCGGCAGGAAGGTCTGCATCTTCGAGCGCCACAACGCTCCCGGTGGCCTGAACAGCTTCTACAGCATCGTCGGCCGCAAGTTCGACGTCGGCCTGCACGCGATGACGAACTACGTCGCACCGGGCGTCAAAGGCACGCCCCTGACCAAGCTGCTGCGCCAGCTGCGCATCGACCGCGAAGAGTTCGCGCTTTGCCCGCAGAAGCGCTCGCGCATCGCGTTCCCCGATTGCCAGCTGCATTTCACCAACGACTTTGCCGTGCTCGACGCGGAAGTGCGCGAGAAATTCCCGCATGACGCCGAAGGGTGGGGCCGCCTCGTCCAACTCGTCCGCACCTACGACGATGTCGCGCTCGACGCCCAGCCCCGCTCCGCCCGCGAGATCGTCGCGCAACACCTGCGCGATCCGCTGCTCACGGACATGATCTTCTGCCCCGTGATGTATTACGGCAGCGCGCAGGAGCGCGACATGGAGTTCGGCCAGTTCGTCATCATGTTCAAGGCGCTCTTCCTCGAGGGATTCGCCCGGCCGCTCGACGGCGTGCGCGTGATCATCCGCGTGCTGCTGGAGAAATACCGCCAGGCCGGCGGTGAGCGGCGCATGAAGTGCGGCGTGGCCCGCATCATCGAGCGCGACGGCCGCGCCGCCCGGCTGGTGCTCGACGACGGCAGCGAGGTCACCGCCGACCATGTCATCTCCTCGATCGGTCATCCCGAGACGTTGCTGCTCTGCGAACCGGCCCGAGCGACCGAGGCCCATGCGAATGTCGGCCAGCTGTCGTATGCGGAGACCATCACCGTCCATCGGCAGCCGCCCGCCCGCTGGGGCTGGGGCCACGACACCATCGTGTTCTTCAACGACTCGCCACGCTTCCACTACGAGCGCGCCCGCGAGGCGATCGATCTGCGCAGCGGCGTGATCTGCTTTCCGAACAATTTCAGCTACGCCGACGGCGCCGATCTGCCCGAGGGCTTGGTGCGCGTGACTTGCCTGGCCGACTTCGACCGCTGGGCGACGTTGCCGGAGGAGACGTATCAGGCGGAAAAGCGCCGCTGGTTCGACGCCATCCAGCGCAGCGCCCGGCGTTTCCTGCCGCCGGTCGACGAGTCGGCGCTGGCGGCCGATCTCGTCACGACCGACATGTTCACGCCCCGCACCGTGCGGAAATTCACCGGGCACCTGAACGGCGCGATCTACGGCGCTCCGCGCAAGCTGCGCGACGGGCGCACCCATCTGCAGAACCTCTATCTTTGCGGCACCGATCAAGGTTTCCTGGGCATCGTCGGTGCCATGCTCAGCGGCATCTCGATGGCGAACTATCACGTGTTGCAGGGCCCGGGCGGACGCTGAGCTTCGACAGCGGTGGGAAATTTGCCTGTCGCTGTAAGGGCTTTGCGCTTGAGAGGAATCCCCCCAAGGGATGGGATTCGCCCCATGAATATCGCACGGCTCGTCGGGATCGGCATCATCATCCTCGTCATGGTCATCGCGGGATCGCAGGCCACCTACGTGATCGATCCAGGTTTCCGCGGCGTGCTCGTCACGCTCGGCAAGGCCAGCACCGATTTCAAGCCCGAGGGCTTCGGCACGAAGTCGCCGTTCATCTCCCACATCATCGCCATCCCGGTCCGCCAGCTCACGCGCGAGATCAGCACCGAGTGCTACTCCTCCGATTTGCAGCAGGTCGACGTGAAGCTGCGCGTGCTCTACCGCATCCCGGAAGCCTCCGTGGTGAAGATCTACACGGAGTATGCGGGCGATCCGTTCGACAGCCTCATCGCCCCCCGCATCGAGGAAGCGCTCAAGGAAGTCGCCGCGCTGCAAAGCGCGGAGATGATCGTGAAGAAACGCGAGGAAATCAAAACCCGCTCCCTCAGCGCCGCCCGCGAGAAGGTCGGCTCCATCCTCATGCTGGAGGACATCGTCATCGAGAACCTCGTCCTTTCCAAGGAACTCGAGACCGCCATCGAATCGAAGATGGTGCAGGAACAGGAAGCCGCCAAGGCGCGCTTCACGCAGCAGAAGGCCCAGATCGAAGCCGACACCGCCATCATCCGCGCCAAGGGCGAGGCCGAGGCCATCCGCATCCGCGCCGAGGCCATCCGCGACAATCCCGGCCTGATCCAGCTCCAGATCGTCGAGAAGTGGGACGGTCGTTCGCCGCTCGTCATCGGCGGCGGTGCCGGCACGGAAGGCGGCGGCGCCAACATCCTGCTGCCGCTCTCGTTGCCGGCCAGCAGCCCGGCTCCCCGCAAGTAACATCCGCCCGGTCTGCGACCTGCGCCATGCGACGCTATCTCCCTTACGTGGCCGCCGGGCTGGCGATCGTGCTGCTCTGCGTGCTTTTCCCGCGCGCCCTGGCCTTTGTCGAACTGGCGGCGCGCGAGCTGCGCTACCTCTGGTGGCTGATCCTCATCGGCGCGCTCGGGGTCTGGCTGGCGTTTTTCTACGGCCGCGGGAAGCGCTAGCCGCCCGCGCCGTGCGCCGATACTTTCCGCGTTGCGCTTTGCCGGCGCGAAAACTTACTCAGCTCCTTTCATGGCCTACGACTGGCTCAAAGGAATCCACGATCACTACGACGTCATCGTCATCGGCAGCGGCCTCGGCGGCCTGACCGGTGCCAATGTGCTGGCCAAGTGCGGCCACAAGGTGCTGCTGCTCGAGCACCACTACCAACTCGGCGGCCTCGCCACATGGTTCACGCGCAAGGGCGGGCACATCTTCGACATCTCGCTGCACGGCTTCCCGCACGGCATGATCAAGTCGTGCCGCAAGTATTGGAGCCAGGACATCGCCGATGCGATCGTGCAGCTCAAGGGCGTGCGGTTCATCAACCCGCAGTTCCAGATCGACACGACCTTCGACCGCGAAGACTTCACGCGACAGCTCGTCGAGGTGTTCAAGGTGCCGGCAGAGACCGTGGAACGCTTTTTCACCGATCTGCGCGCGATGAACTTCTACGACAACTCGACCGAGACGACCGGCGAGATGTTCGAGCGCTACTTTCCCGGCCGCGACGACGTGAAACGGCTGCTGATGGAGCCCATCGCCTACGCCAACGGCTCCACGATGGACGACCCCGCGATCACGTTCGGCATCGTGTTCTCGAACTTCATGAGCAAAGGCGTGTTCACGTTCCAGGGCGGCACCGACGTGCTCATCAAGCGCATGGCCGAGGAGCTGAAGAAAAACGGCGTCGAGATCCGCAAGCACGTGCTGGTGGAGAAAATTCTCACCGAGGAAGTCGACGGACGGAAGCGCGTCTGCGGCGTCGTGGCCAACGGCAAGACGATCCGCTGCAGCGCCGTGCTCTCGAACTCCAACATCAAGAACACGGTCCTGCGCATGGCAGGTGAGGACAACTTCACGCCGGACTTCGTCGCCGCGACCAAGGCCGTGCGCGTCAACAGCAGTTCCTGCCAAGTCTATCTCGGCATCAAGAAGGGCGAGGCGCTCCCGCACATCGGCGACCTCGTCTTCACCTCGGACGAGCCCAAATTCTCCAGCGAGAAGCTCGTCGACCTGCACACCACGAGCCGGACGTTCTCGATGTATTATCCCGACACGCGTCCCGGCAGCGATCGCTACACGGTCGTGGTGTCGATCAATGCGAAGTATCAGGACTGGCAAGGCATGTCCGACGAGGACTATGCCCAGCACAAGGCTCGTCTTATCGAGGAATCGCTCGCGTCGCTCGAGCGTTTCATCCCGGACATCCGCTCCAAGATCGAGTGGCAGGAAGCCGCCACGCCGCGCACGGTCGAATATTACACGAAGCACTGGCACGGCACGTCGTTCGGCACGAAGTTCGAGGGACTGAAAATCTCCATGGACCTGCCGGCGCAGCTGCCGGGGCTCTACCACGCCGGCTCGGTCGGCATCATCATGTCCGGCTGGCTCGGCACCATCAACTACGGCGTCATCGTTGCCAACCAAATCGACAAGGCGCTCACCGCCGCGAAGCGCACCGCCGCCTGATTTTCCCGTGAACGAAGTCGAGCAACTCATCCCGCACCGTCCGCCGTTCCTGTTCGTCGACGCGATCGTCTCACACGAAGGTGAAACGCTCGTCGCCCGCCGCACTTGGCGAGCCGAGGAGTATTTCTATCAAGGCCACTATCCCGGCGCGCCGATCACGCCCGGCGTGCTGCTCAGCGAAGCCGTTTTCCAGGCGGGCGCCTGTCTCATGGCCAAACTGATGGCCGGCACGGCGGGGCAGGGCGGTGGCGTGCCGTTGCTCTCGAAGGTCTCTGACATCCGCTTCCGCCTGCCCGTGTATCCCGGCGACACCGTGCTGATCGAAGTAAAGCGCAAGGAAACCGTCGGCGATTTTCACTTTCTGACCGGCCTGATGAAGACCCCGGAGGGCAAGAAGGTCATGAACGTCGAATTCGCGGTCGCGTGGAAAAAGCCCGACGGCCAGGTCACGACGGCATGAACGATTTTCTCCAACTCGTCGGCAAGACCTTCCTGGTCCAAGGCGTCGCCAACAAGAAGAGCGTCGCCTGGCTGATCGCGAAATCGCTGGAAGAGCAGGGCGCTCGCGTCGTCTACGCCGTCCGTTCCGAGACGCGCAAGCAGTCGCTCGCCACGTTGCTCGCCGGCAAGCCGGTGTTTCTCTGCGATGTGGAACAGGAAGGCGCGTGCGACAAGCTGGCCGCGGAGGTCGCCGCCGCCGGCTTCGCCCCGCTGCACGGTCTCGTGCACTCGATCGCGTTCGCGAACTACAGCGAGGGCTTCAAGACTTTCGCCGAGACGAAGCGCAGCGACTTCCTGCAGGCGACCGCCATCTCGGCCTTCTCGCTCGTGGAATTGACGCGCGCCTTCAAGCCGCACCTCGCCCGGGACGCGTCCGTCGTGACGATCGGCATCTCGTCGCTGCTCGTCACGCCCGACAACTACGGCTACATGGGACCGATCAAGGCGGCACTGGAATCCTGCGCGCGCTTCCTCGCCAAATCGCTCAGCGCCGACAGCGCCATCCGCGTTAACGTGCTCGGCAGCGGTCCGCTCAAGACGAGCGCGTCGGCCGGCATTCCCGGCTACCTCGAGAGTTACCTCTATGCGGAGAAGCTGACGTTCCGCCGACGAGCGCTCGACACGCAGGAGGTCGCGAACGTCGCGCTCTTCCTCCTCAGCCCGCGCAGCAGCGGACTGAACGGCACCACGCTCGTCGTCGACGCCGGATTGGGCGCGAACTATTTCGACAAGGACGTCATCCGCCTCGCCATGCGGCCGGAGAAGTAAGCGATGCGCTTCCGTCACGCCTGCATCGAATCCATCGCCGCCGTCGAACCGGACGAAGTCTGGTCCTCCGCCGCCATCGAGGCGCGGTTGAAGCCGATATATGACCGCCTGCGTCTTCCGGAAGGGCGCTTGGAGCTCATGTCCGGCATCCGCGAGCGGCGCATGTGGCCCGCCGGCACGCGCCCGTCCGACGCCAGCGCAGCGGCCGGCCGCAAGTTGCTCGGCCTTTCCCAGATTCCCGCGGAGAAACTTCAAGTGCTCATGCACAGCGCCGTCTGCCGTGACATGCTCGAGCCCGCCACCGCGACCTTTGTCCATCACAAGATGGGGCTCGGCGGCGCCATGCAGGTCTTCGACGTCTCCAACGCGTGCCTCGGGTTCCTCAACGGACTCGTGCTGCTCGGCGCGATGATCGATGCCGGCCAAGTTCGTGCCGGCATCGTCGTCTCCGGCGAGAACGGCCGTCCACTGGTCGAGCGCACCATCCAGCATCTGCTCGCCGCCGATCTCGACCGCAACGCGATCAAGCCGTTTTTCGCCAATCTCACCATCGGGTCCGCCGCGGTCGCCGCGATCGTCTGTCATGAGGACGAATTGCCCGCCACCGCACCGCGCCATCGGCTGGTGGCCGGCGCGGCGCTAGCGGACACCAGTCACAGCGATCTGTGTCAGGGTGACAGCGCAGGTGATGGACTCGCGATGGAGACCGACTCCGAGCGGTTGCTGGTCGCCGGCATCGAGGTCGCCCGCCGCACCTGGGCGGAGTTCAAACACGAGACCGCGTGGGACGAGACGACGCCTGACCGCTTCATCTGTCACCAAGTCGGCAGCGCGCACCGGCGAAAGCTTTACGAAACGCTCGGTCTCGATCTGGGGAAGGATTTCTCGTCCTTCGAAACCCTGGGTAACACTGGTTCCGCCGCGCTGCCGGCAACTCTGGCTCGCGCGGTCGGGCAGGGGGCCGTGCGCGCGGGTGACAAAGTTGCGTTGCTCGGCATCGGCAGCGGCATCAACAGTCTCATGCTCGCCCTCGAATGGTGAACACCGCCGCACAGCTCCCGGACTGGCTGCGCCGGCTTTATCCCTTCGAGCCGAAACGCTTCACGACCCCGGCAGGGGCGATGAGTTACCTCGACGAGGGCCCGCGCAGCGATGAGGCGGTCGTGATGGTGCACGGCAACCCGACGTGGTCGTTTTTTTACCGCGACGTCGTGCTCGGCTTGCGCGGCCAGATGCGCTGCATCGTGCCGGATCATCTGGGCTGCGGCCTATCCGAAAAACCCCAGCATTGGGACTACACGCTGCCGAACCATATCGCTAATCTCCGTGCGCTGCTCGAGTCCTTGCAGCTGCGCAGAATCCATCTGGTGGTGCACGACTGGGGTGGCCCGATCGGCTTGGGTTCCGTGTTGCCGCAGCCGCAGAAACTCGGCCGCGTCGTGATCCTCAACACCGCGGCATTTGCCGATACGGTCGTTCCCTGGCGCATCCGGCTCTGCCGGGCACCGCTGCTCGGGGAGCTCATCGTGCGCGGCGGCAACGGCTTCGCTTGGCCGGCCACGTGGATGGCCGTCTCGAATCCCATGTCGTCTGACGTGAAACGGGGATTTCTTTTCCCGTATGATTCCTGGGCCAACCGCATCGCCACGCACCGTTTTGTCGTCGATATCCCCAGCGGCCGCGGCACGCCTAGCGATGAGGCGTTGGCGCGGATTGAGCAGGCCTTGCCGGCGCTGCGCGAGCGCTCAGTCCTGATTCTGTGGGGTGAGGACGATTTTTGCTTCAACCGCCACTATTTCGAGCGGTGGAGTCAGTTGCTCCCGAATGCGCAGAAACATTTGTTGCCCGGGGTAGGCCATTACCTGATCGAGGATGCCGGGCGTTTTGCCGTCGATGCCGTGCGGCGGCATCTGGAGAACGTGGGGTAGTTTGGCAGCGACACGCTTGAAACGACGGGAATGAAAACGGGGCGCAGTGCGTAATTCTTAATAAGACATAATGTTCAGCGGACGGGGCTTTTCAGAGGGGAGAGGGCGGAAAATTGGGCGGATTTCGAGGTAAGAAAGGAGCGCCGGCCAATCGCTCCGCAGAGTGACAGAGCTGTCGTTGCGGTCCTCAATGAAGGCGCGCACAATATTTTTACCACCCAGCCGGCGCGCGGCCGTGCGGAGCGCGGCGTTGAGCACGTAGAGGGCTTGAGGCCCGAGGCGCGCACGGCGCCATGTGACGGCGGTGAGGATGCCTTTGGCCCATGCGATCACGTTCAACTCGCGGAACAGCTGGTGGGAGGTCTTGCAGACCTTCGCGCGGGCGGTGCGGTCGTCTCGCTCCGTCCAGGCGAGGCGGACGGGGGAGGAGAGGGTAAACACCTGCGTCTTGCCCTCGCGGCGGTCGGCAACGCGGAACTCCGTCAACCACTGGCCGGCGGTCATCTTCCGCAGGCCGTGGGTAACGGCAGATTCCGGGACGTTGACGCGGTGTTCAGACATTTGGTCCGTAGACGCGAGGATTTCGCCGATAGGCGAGGAGCACGAGCGAGCCGAGTTGAAGCCGCGCCTCAAACGAGAAAATGCCGTTGGGCGAGGCAATGACAGATGCAGTGAACCCTACGTCATTGCTAACGTAGCGCATGAACCGGAGCGGATTCATAGCGTGATTTCCTCCCAGCGGTCCGCCCCCGCGCCGTAGCTCCCGCCGACTGCCTCGAAAAATCCGCCTGTCGTGGTGACCGGGACGGCGATGCAGCCGGGGCGGTGCGTGAGCTGGCCGTTTTCGGCGCGGTCTTGCGTGAGGTCGCACACCCAGCCCGAGACAAAACCCGCGTAGAATATGACGTGACCACAGTCGGGGAGTTCCGGGTTTCGGGTCATGTAACGCTGCGCTTCGAAACTGAGGAGGCGGAGGCCTTCCGTTAGTCTGACGGTGATCGCGGTCGTTTTCATCGGGAGATAGCCCCGGCCAGAGGGGCGCGCGACGGCTTGGCGCTATGGCGCGAAGCGTTCGGGAGTGTGTGGGCAACGCGAAGGTGTCGCGCGCCCTCTCTGCCGGGTAATTTCGATTTCACGTTGTCCACGCGACGGAGGCTCTAGAGCTTCTAGTAAAAGTCAACAACCGAGTGCCCATAGAGTGAAATACGGTGTCTCTTGCTGGCGTGGGCAAAATAAGCGCAAGCAAGGAACAGCTTAACGCGGTTGTTCCGATCACGATCACCAGCGTCATTCGCGAGCGCGCCACGAGTCTGTCCATGACCAAGGGCCGTTACGCTTCTCACATCGTGCAATGGTGGTTCCAGCAAGGGTGTCCGCCAGTCACTCGCGCCGATGAGGCAATCCAGCAGCTCGCGGAGCTTCAGATGGTCGCGGAATCAAAACCGAAGGGGAAAAAATGAAGCCAACCGATGCAGACAAACGCGCCCTGAAGGCCGCGACAGTCACCACGAAGAGCGCGAAAACCAATACTCGGAATGCCGAGGTGGTCGCGCTCGGCAAATCGCAACCGACTGCGCGGAGCGTGGCACGGAAGGCCCGCAGATTGAATCCGCCGAAACCGAAGAAGCCGGCACCTCCGAAGAATCCGGGCACGGATGACGGAAGGCACCCTTACGCTTGAGGCGCGGCGCTGCGCTTCCGCCACTCGATCAGATACCACGCCAGCACGAACACGGCGGCGGCTACGGCGCACGCCAGAGCGATGCCGGAGGCGGCGAGGGTGTTGACCCACCTCGCGCACAGGGGCACGGCGGCAGCGGCTACGGCGCACGTAATGCCGGCGGCCCAGTGGCGGAGCACGAAACAGAGAATCGCGGCGACGGCGGAGGCCGCGCCGATCCAGTAGAAGAGGCGGAGGCCGCTGGCGGCGGTTTGCTCCTCAAGTGAGGGCGCGGCGGGCGGCGGGTAGCTCTGCGCGGCGGTGATTTTCTCGCGGCGAGTCTCGACGCGGAGCACGGCGGGCGCGGCGAGCGTGAGCGCGGCCGCAGTCGCCGTTTGCGGCGTCGAGGACCGTGACGCCCGATCTGGCGTCGATCGATTGTCGCCGGATTCGGCGGCGGTCGACGGCGCCGGCAGCGTCGCCGTTTGTGGCGTCGCGAGATCCAAACGGGTGCCGGCGGGGAGGGTGATTTCGGCGACGGTGGTCTCACTCTCGACGGCGGCGGGGCGCTGCGCGGGGCCGCGGGTGTCGACGCGGAGGCCGTCGCGGGTGCGGATCGTGGCGCGGTCGCCGGGGGTGAGGGTGCATCCGGCGAGGGCGAGGGCGGCGAGCACGGCCAGGCTAACGGCCTTCATCGGAGGGCGGGCGCTGCGTCTGGCCGGTGCGGTATTCGCGCCAGAGGGCGCGCACGCGCCAGAAGGCGAGGGGAGCCATGGCGGCGGCGGTGATGACGAGAACGCCGATTTCGAGGGCGGTCTTGAGGGCGCCGGACTGCACGGCGGCGGCACCGATGACGCCGACGAAGTCGAGGGGGGTGATTTTATTCGGAGCCATAGCGCGAGGGTTGAGCGGAGGCGCGTTTCGCGGCGCGGTAGAAGAGGAAAACGAGCGTGCCGCCGATGAGGGCGGCACAGGTGAAGGCGAGGGCGTAGTTGCGGGCCTTCACGTGAGCTGCATCCGGCGAAAGTTGATCGTCAGCGGGCCGGTGAACGCGGGCGGGGGCGTGGGGTTCTTCCGGTAGTAACTGCCATACATGACGCGCCCGAACATAACATGCGCAATAGGCTCATAGATCGGGCTGGGGAGCGCGACAGAGCGAACGGCGGTGAACTCGCGCAGATCGGTGCCGCCGGTCCACTCGACGGCGGAGAGCTGCGGGGAATTGCTGGGGCCGGCGCAGAGGTGATAGGTGCCGGCATCGGTGTTGCGCACGATGCCGAGGAAAGCGGAGAAGGAGCGGAAGCCGAGGTTGCCGGGGGGCGACTCCGTAAGGGAGAACTCGACGGAGCGGATGCCGGCATAGGTGAGCATCGAACGCGCGATGACTCGATTGTAGACGGCGGAGCCGATGACAGAGACGTAGCCGTTGACGCCGGCCTCAATGGCGCGGATTTGATCGGGGTGCAGTCGGCCGATGGGATTCAGCGCGGCCACCTGGGCGGCGGTGCGGTCGGTGGCGGTGAAGGCGGCGGCGTTGTCGAGAAACGGAATGCCGCCGATGTAGGGGCTCGGGGGCGTGCCGCCGTTGGCGTTGTTGGGGCCGGTGCCGCCGTTGCCGTTATTCGGGCCGGTGCCGCCGCGTCCGTTGTTGGGGCCGAGGTCGCACATGGTCAGGAGGCGCGGGAGCGGAGCGCGGAGAGCCAGCGGGGCGCGGTGTAGGCGAGCACGGCGACGGTGCCGACGATGACCACGCCCCAGAAAATGCGCTGGCCGTTGGACCCGATGTTCTGCGGGTCGAGGGGATTGATTTCGCGGGCGTTTTCGAGGACGGCGTCGACAAAGCCGCCAACGAGGTAGGCGCTGGAATCGAGGGGCGGGAGGTTGATGGCGTGGCGCGCGGAGAGGTAGGGATTGACGAGGCTTGTCTCGCCGGTGTCGAACAGCTCGGGGCGCGTCGAGATGTAGGTCGCGAGCGCGTTGGTGAGGGTGACTTTTTGAACGGCAGTCAGCGCGTTGTAGAGAAACGGGGCGTTGCCCTCCGGCAGATAGCCGAGGGCGCGCGCCTGCACGATGGTCGCGGTGCGGACGTTGCGAAGGGCCTGTTCGCGGGAGACGCTCACGAGTAGCAGAGTTGGGAGACGATCACTCCGACGTCGTAAGAAAGAATCCAGCAAGCTCCCTTGAACGGCAGCCTTACGACGGTGTTTGCGGCGTAGCCGTTATCCGCCGGCGGAATGGCTTCGCTCATCAGGAATTCCGTGCACGCGGCGTCCAAGAAAATTCCAAAGTAGGTCTGCACTGCAAAATCTTCGCTACTGATGAGGATTTCGGCGCGGTTGGGGTCGGCAGCGATAGCGAAGGGAGTATTCGCGACCGTCGTCCCAAGGGCCTGCGCCCTGTTCGGGATGAAGCTCGCCGCGGTGCCGTCGCGGCTCGCGATGTAGTTGGTGCGGCGGTCGTCGACCTCAATCTCGCCGACGATCACCTCAATCGTGATGGGCACTTCGTTGCGGTTGCGGAACTGCACTTGGCGGAAGGCCTGCATGTAGTCCGGCACGCGGAAGCCGAAAGCGAGGTCCGCCGGCACGTAGCCGCCTTCATCGAACCGCACGTCGAACTTCGAATAGCTCGCTTCTTTCGGATAGATGTAACGGCCCGTGACCGGGACAACGTCGGATTCCGACTCAGCGGGGATCGTGATGCTGAGGACGCGCGGCGGGTTGAATTTAACGAGCTGCGAGGGATCGAGAAGAGGGCGCATGTTCAGGCGGCTTTTTTGTTGTTGAGCCAGAGCGTGACGCCGACGACGACGGCGACGCCCACGACGGCGGCAGCGCCGAATTTATAGGCGGTGTCGATGACTTCGGCGTTGATGTTCTGGCGCTCGTCGGCGACGGCGGTCGAGAGCTTGTCGGCCACGAGCTTGACGAGTTGTTGATTGCCCTCGCGGGTGGTTTCCGTGAGGGCGTTATTCGCAAGGACGATGTCGAGGGCGTTGTCGCCGGCATCGCGGGCCACGACGGCGGCGGCGTTGACCGCGGCGTCGGCGGTGTCGAGGGCGCGATCCTGCCCGGAGAGCACGCCGGCAATCGCGGTGCGGGCGGATTCGGCGGCGGCTTCGAGAGACTGCCCGGAGACCTGGGCGTAGGCCTTCAGCGCGGCGTCGATCACGTCGGCGTCGACGGACTGCATGAGCACGTCAATCGTGCTCCCGCCCTGCGCGATGACGTTGCCTCCGCCTTCGATGCCGATGCGCGCATCGGTGGAAGTGGTCGCGGACGTGGTTTGCGTCTGCTGTGCTGCGTTGCTTTTGGACATGGTTAGCGGAGCGGCTTGCGCATGACGACTTCCGAGACATGGAAGCCGGCGCGGAGGGACTTGGCGACGAGGCCGGGGCGCATGGTGTGGAAGCGGACCGTGCCGCAACCGAGCGAGCGGGCGCGGGCCTCGATGGCCGGCAGGCACTGCGCGGTGAGGTCGGCGTTGCCAGGCGCGAGGGAGTAGGCGGCTTGAACGACGAACTCCGGGGGCGAGAAATTGCGGTCAACGCTGGCGACAAGCAGGCCGTGCGCGTCGCCGGTGTCTTCGCCTTCGCGGTAGAGTTTCCAGACCTCAGCCGCGCCGGAGGCGACGAGGTCGGCGAGGTTCTTGGCGGCGTCGCCGGGCCAGTCATGCGGGAGCATACGGGACCATTGCTCCGCGGTGGCGTCCCAGTGGCCGGGGCGCAGCACGTAGGCCGAGAGGAGGGAGACTTTGGCGGCGACGCTCACTTGCGGAGCATGATGGCGGCGACGCCGAGGCCGAGCGCGCCGACTACGCCGGCCGCGATAACCCAGACGAGGGCGTTGCTGGGAGCTGCGCCGGAGGCTTCGGCAGTCGCGCCCGATCCGACCGCAAAGGGGGAATAGGACGTGTAGCCGAAGTTTTGCCCGACGTTGGTGTCGCCGGTGGCGGCGCTACTCGATGCGGTGAAGCCACCGCCGAGCAAAGAAGAGGCGATGCCGGTAGGATTCACGGGCGATCACTTCTTCCATGCCCAGACCATGACGCCGGCGAAGGTGAGGAGCAGCGCAGCGCCGCCACCGATGAGGGCGAGGTTGGAGATGCCGGGGATGAGCTGCTTCGCCTCCGCGGCGGCAGCGTTGGCCTGCGCGGTGACGGCGGCGGTCTGCGCTTGAGCCAGGCCGACGCGGGCGAGTTCGAGTTCGGCTTTGCGCTTTTCTTTGTCGCCGAAGTAGCCGGCGGCGGCGATGAGGAGTTGGTCCCAGTCCATTTGGAGAAAAGGCGGGCGGCG
>JAMPXH010000038.1 GCA_023701285.1 Candidatus Didemnitutus sp. | reverse complement strand
CCGATGGCGCCACCGGGGAACTGCACCATCTCGTTATACATGACGTCGGAGAGGCCCTCGATCTTGGCCACGCCGTCGGCGACGGTGCGAATCGTGCCAGTGTTCTTCTTGACCGCCTTGGTGGAGAGCTTGGCGATCTGTTGTTCGATTTGTTCGATGACGTTGCTCATGGTGGCGCGACGCGCAGGTGCAGTGGAAAGGTGAAGTTGGGACTTCGGGGTGGGTTAGACGGAGGCGGAAAGGGAGGCGAGCTGGCCGGCGACGGAGGATTCGTAGACGTCGGAGCCGACACGGACGCGGAGACCGGCGAGGAGCGCGGTGTTGGGCTGCGCGACGGACGTGACGGTGCGGGAATATCTTTTGCTCATCGCGGCGGCGATGGCCTGGAGCGTGGCGTCGGTGACGGCACCGGCGTGCTCGACGACAGCACGGGACTTGGCGACCTCCGCCACGACGAGGCGGTGATAGGCCTGCAGCAGCGCGAGCGGTCGGCGCGGCTGGTGTTTCTCGATCCAGCCAAGGACGCCGGCGACGCGGTCGGCGGAGACCTCACCGTTCACGACGCTCAGCTTGAAGAGCTGTTTGGCGAGGAGCTTGGTTTGCTTGTCGGCGGCCATGCGAGTGAGCAGTCAGCAGTGAGCGGTGAGCCGGAAAATCAGAGTGACGCGAGTTCCTTCGCCGCGGTGTCGTTGTAGGCGGCGCGGTCGGCGTCGGTGAGCTTCTTGGCGAGGACGCGCTCGGTGGTGGTGACGACGAGGCGGGCGATCTCGCCGCGGGCCTCGTTGAGCATCTTCTTGTGCTCGAGCTCGATCGCCTGCTGGGCCTTGGCGAGGAGTTCGGCGGAGCGCTGGAGCGCCTCTGCCTGCTGCTTGTCGGCGAAGTCCTTCGCGACCTTGCGGGCTTCGTCGACGATCTTCTGCGCGTCGAGCTGGGCCCCCTTGACGATCCGGGCGCTCTCCTGCGCGGCGGCGGCGAGCTTGGCCTGCATCTCCTCGGCGTGCTTGAGGCCGCCTTCGATCTTCCGGTTGCGCTCTTCCATCGTGGCGATGGTCGGCTTGATGCCGAACTTGTAGAGCACCACGAAGAGGATGAGGAAGCTGGCGATCTGCCAGACGACGTATTTCCACTCGATGCCGAACTTCTCGATGATGGAAGGATCGCCGGCGGCGTGCGCGGCTTCGGTGGCGGCAAGGAAGAGGGGAAGCATGGCGGAGGTGGAGGCGAGAAAAGGGACTGGCGGCGCGGCGTTGCGGCCAACGCCGCCAGAATAAAAGAGCGGCTTACTTGGCGAGGAACAGCGCGAGGATGCCGAGACCTTCGGCGAGCGCCATACCGATGATGGCCTGGACGAGGATCTTGCCGGACGCGCCGGGGTTGCGGCCGACGGACTCGGCGGCCTTGGTGCCGATCATGCCGACGCCGATGGCGGCGCCGAGGAGACCGAAAGCGGAGGCGATGTTGCCGGTGATTTCAGCGAGGATGGGATACATGGTATTTGTTATTCGGGTTGGTTGGGTGAACCGCCGTGCGCACGCTTTGGCACGCTCCCGGCGATAAAGTCTCAGTGGTGCGCCTCGGCGTGGTGGCCGTCCTCGGCGTGATCGTGGTCGTCGCCGTGATTGCAGATGAGGCCGACGTAAACGGCGGAGAGGAGCGTGAAGACCGTCGCCTGAATCAGGCCGACGAGCAGCTCCATGAAGTAGAACACGGGGAAGAAGCTGGTGCCGTGCAGGAGGTTCTCACCGCCGAACACGTTGCCGAAAAGACGGACCGAAAGCGTGAAGGGGCGGATGGAGATCGAGAACACCTCGATGAGACCGACGACGAGGAACACGATCGAGAGGATCGGGTAGAGCCAGCCGGGCGTTTCCTTTTTGTCGGCCTTGTTGCCGAAGAGATCCCAGAGGATGAGCTTCGGGCCGGCGTATTTGAAGATGATGATGAGGAACGCACCGAACGAGATCAGCGCGAGCGCGATGGTGCTGTTGAAGTCCGCCGTGAAGGGACGCACCCACGGGCGCGTCATGTGAAAATGACCCTCGGCGTCCGTCTGGCCGTAGCCGATCGTGCCGACGCCCGGCAGCAGGCCGGACCAATTCTGGATCAGGATGAAGATGAAAAGCGTGACGAGCAGCGGGAAAACCGCCGGAAAGGCTTTCTTGCCGACGATGGGCTCAAACAGGTCGCGCAGCGCCTCGATCAGCGACTCGAACACCGACTGCGCTTTGCTGGGCAGCAGTTGCGGGCGGCCGACCGCCGCGAGGATCATCGTCACCAGCGCCAGCGAAATCATCCAGCCGGTCAGCATGCTGTTCGTGATGTTCCAGCCACCGGGAAGATGGAAGAGCACCGAAGCTTTGGCATCGACCTCCGCAAAAGCGACCGGAGCCGCGGCGAGAGCGGCTGCCAAACCAAGGAATTGCTTGATGTTGCGCATAGGTTCCGGAGGGGGTGCTTCCGGGTGGAAAGGGTGATTAGGTAGGTTTCACCCGCGAAGCCCGTCAACCCCCGAAATTCGATTTCTACCGGGGCCATTTCGTTAATAAGCCCCACCGTGAAAAAGCCCCCGCGGAGCTTATGAGCGTGTGAAGCAATGCTTCCATGCTGCGCCTTGACACAGTCCGGCGGCCCGCACGCGGCCAAATGCGGCTTGCCCGCCCCGCCCTGCCGCGCGACAGCTAGAGCATGGACACCGCGAGCCGCGCCCTGCTCGAGCGCACCGCCCAGCCCCGTTATCTCAACGGGGAGCGGAAGCTGTCCCGCGACCCGTTCATGCAACTCACGTGGGGATT
Source organism: Candidatus Didemnitutus sp. (assembly GCA_023701285.1). GTDB lineage: Bacteria > Verrucomicrobiota > Verrucomicrobiia > Opitutales > Opitutaceae > Didemnitutus. The sequence goes on along the minus strand of JAMPXH010000038.1, from coordinate 28,704 downwards.
GCTGGGGGTGGCTGCCCTGGCCCAATTAATTCTACTGCTGGCGCTGGACTTGGTGTCCTGACCGCCACGAGCGAGAAGTGCCGGGGAGCGCGGGCCTGGAACACGGTTTCCTGCTCCAGCGGCCACGGAGCCGCCGGGTCGCGACGCCAAGTCCCCAAGCCAGCCACGACGCCCTCCACCTCGCGGAAATATTCCTCGTGGTCGGTGCGAAAATAAAAACGCGCCCCCTGCCCTGCCCGGCTGGCGATGGCGTTGAAGAAATCCGCTTTCAGCAGCCGGTTCTTATTGTGGCGCGCCTTCGGCCAAGGGTCCGGAAAGAGCACCCAGACCTCCTCGAACGTCACGCCCGCCGGCAGGGCGTTGAAAAACTCCCGCGCCTCCGCGCGGATGAAGTGGCAATTGCCCAACTGGGCGCGGTCGCGCTTTTTCCCGCTGCGCACGAGGCGATCGAGGATGATGTCCACGCCGACGCAGAACTTGCCGGGGTTTTCCTGCGCATAGCGCACGAGGAAGTGCCCGTGGCCGCAGCCGACCTCCCATACGATGGCGCGCGGTGCCGGCAACAGCGTCGCGAGCGTGCGCTGCAGCTCGGCGCGGCGCTCGGTCACGCGGGCAAGGAATTCGGGTTTGAACGTCACGCGCGCTAATCCGCCGGGCGGCACGCGCCCCGGCAAGCCGTTTGTGCACACGACGAGCCGCTGCGTTCGCTGAAGAGAACGACCCGGCTCCCAGCCGGAAGTCCGCCGGTTCAGGCGCTCAGGCGGGATCATGCTGGAGGTGGGCGTCGGTGTCCCTACCGACGCCTGTCGCCGCTGGGACAGCGGCGACCACCCCATGGTCAGGCGCTCATCGGTCGGGAATCGCGTCCAACGGCATGAGTCCGGCTCAGGCGGCGGCAGGCTGCGGACCGGCGGGCAGACGCACGAAGATCGCGGTCCCCTGCCCCGGCGCGCTCTCGGCCCACACGCGGCCGCCGTGGAGTTGCACGATGTGCTTCACGATGCTCAGGCCCAGGCCGGTGCCGCCGCTCTCCCGCGAGCGCCCTTTCTCGACGCGGTAGAACCGCTCGAAGATGTGCGGCAGATCCTCGGCCGGGATGCCCGGGCCGTTGTCGCGCACGACGATCTCCACCTCGCCGCCGGCCGTGAGCGCTCGGGCTCCGATCTCGATGCGGGAACCGGCCGGCGAGTATTTGAGCGCGTTCTCCAACAGGTTGGTCAGCACCTGCGTGAGTTTCTCGGTGTCGGCCCGCACCGCGCCCACAGCGCCGTCCACGCGCAGCGCGAGCGCATGTCCGGTGGCCGCAGGGTGCTGGGAGGTGTCGGCGACGACCGCGCCGAGGAATTCCTTCAGGTCGACGGGCTCGAAATCCAATCCCGGCGTGGCCGACTCGAGGCGCGAGAGCGTGAGGAGGTCCGCGATGATCTTCACGAGGCGCTCGCTGTGGCGCTGGATCGTGCGGAGGAATTTTCCGCGGTCCTCCTCGGCCATCGTCGCATGGCCGTCGACGAGCGTCTCGACGTAGCCCTTGATGACGGCGAGCGGCGTGCGCAGTTCGTGCGAGGCGTTGGCGACGAAGTCGCGCCGCATCGCCTCGAGCACGCGCTGGCGGGTCATGTCGTGGATGACGAAGAGCGCCCACTGCGATTTGCCGTCGGGCGAAGGGATGGGCGCGCCGGAGACCTCGATCCAGGTGGACTTACCGGCATCGACGATCTCGAACTCCTGGCGCGGCAACTCCTGGCCGGCGCGCGTGGCGCGCACGAACTCGAGGAAGGCCGCGCTGCGCACGACGAGTTCGAGCCGCAGGTTCACGAGCTCGCGCGATTTCGGGAAGATTTCCCGGAGCGCACGGTTGGCGAGGTGGATGTAGTTGGTCTCGTCGACGATGAGGACGGCTTCGCGCAGGTTGCCGAGCGTGGCTTCGAGCTGCGCCAGCTGATCGGACTGGCGCTGGCGGAGCGCGGCGTTCTCCGCGATGAGCCCGTTGACGGAGACGGCGAGCGCCTGCCAGTGGGAGAGCTCGGTCGCGTCCTCTTCCTCGCGCAGGCGCGGCTGACCGGTGCGCACGGCTTCGTGCAATTCGCCGAGGCGGCGGTTTTGCTTCCAGAGCAGACGGAGGGTGAAAAGCAGGGCGATCGCGAGGGCCGCGATGACGAGGGTGGTCATGCCGACATTTTTTTGTCGGCCATGCGATAGCCGACCCCCCGGATGGTTTCAATCCAGTTGGCCTCGTCGCCCAATTTCTCGCGCAACCGCCGCACATGCGTGTCGACGGTGCGCGTCTCGATGTCGGCCGAGTAGTTCCACACATTGACGAGCAGATGATCACGCGTCTGGACGCGCCCCTGCCGTTCCATGAGGAGGCGCAGGAGCTTGAACTCCGTGGCGGTCAGCTCGATTGGCTGGTTGTGCACGGTGACCTGATGCGTTTCCCCATCGAGCACGATGCCGCCCACCTGCAGGCGCCCGGTGTTGGGCGGCGGAGTGGCGAGGCGACGAAAAATAGACTCAACGCGAAGAACTAACTCTTTGTTGCTAAATGGTTTAGATATATAATCATCCGCTCCAATTTCCAACCCTTCGATGCGGTCGTGCGGCTCGGCCTTGGCGGTGAGGAAGATGACCGGCACGCGCGCCAGCTTGGGGTCGGAGCGCAAGATGCGGCAGACCTGGAGGCCGCTCAGGTCGGGCATCATGATATCGAGGATGATGAGATCCGGGAGATAGTGCCGGGCCTTGGTGATGCTGGCGGTGGCGTCGTTGAGGACTTCCACGGCAAAACCGCGCGCCTTGAGGTGGTAAGCCACCAAGGCGGTGACATCGGGTTCATCATCCACCACCAGAATCTTCTTTTTCTCCATGTCGCCAACACTTGTAACAATCGGCCGGGCCGTCTCCAGAGGAAAGGCGGCCCGTCACGCAATTGTTACGGGCCCGCCCCGCCCTACCCGCGGCGCGCGAGGTCGCACTCGCACTCGCTCGCAGCAACTCAGCGCGCCTGTTCCCGTCGCGCGGCTTCCAAGCGCACGAGCAGGATGCTGATGTCGGCGGGATTGACCCCGCTGATGCGACTGGCCTGGCCGAGATTATACGGGCGGAATTGCTGTAATTTCAGGGCGCTTTCCCGACGCAGCCCGGGAATCTGCAAATAGTCGATATCGGGCGGCAACAGCACGCGATCGACGGTCTGCAGCTTCTCGATCTGCCGCAACTCGCGCTCCAAGTAGCCCCGATAGATGACGCGATAGAGCACCTCGTCGCGGATCGCCTTCGGCTCGGCCGCCAGCCCTTCCGGCAACGGCGCAGCTGCCTTTTCCCGCCGAATAACCTCGGCCCAAAGCCCGCCTTGCGTGCGGTTCGTTTCCAAATGGTTCTGCCAGTGAGCCACCCGTTCCGTCTTGGCTGTAATCGCGCGCAATCTACTCTCAGACAAAAGATTATGCTCCTGCGCATGATGCCGCAAGCGCAGCTCCGCACTGCCGTGATTGAGCAAGAGCCGGTATTCGGCCCGACTCGTGAACATACGGTAGGGCTCCGACGTGCCCTTGGTGACCAGGTCATCGATCAGCACCCCAATGTAGGCCTCGTGCCGCCCCAAGACCATCGGCGCGCCGCCCCTGACCTTCTGCACCGCGTTGATTCCCGCGACCAGGCCCTGCGCGGCGGCCTCCTCGTAGCCGGAGGTGCCGTTGATCTGACCGGCGAGGAAGAGGTTTTCCACCTTGCGCGATTCGAGTGACGGAAACAGCTGCTGGGGCGGCGCGAAGTCGTATTCCACCGCGTAGGCCGGACGCAGCAGCGCCGCGCGCTCGAGGCCCGGAATGCTGTGCACCAGTTGGAGCTGGATATCGAACGGCAGACTCGTCGACAGACCGTTGATGTAATACTCGTTCGTGTTCCGCCCCTCCGGCTCCAGATAGAGCATGTGGCGGGGTTTGTCGGCGAAACGCACGAACTTATCCTCGATACTCGGACAGTAACGCGGCCCCGTGCCCACGATCTCTCCGGAATACATCGCCGACAGATGGAGATTAGCCCGCACGATCTCCGCAGACTCGGGTGTCGTGTAGGTGAACCAGCAGCTAACCTGATCCTGCCCCGGCACCCAGCCGAGGCGGCGTTCGCCCGGATGTTCCACGTGGAACAACTCGGAGTCGCCCCGGGTGTCGTGGAAGGCGAAGAGCGTCGGCTCGGCATCGCCTTTTTGTTCCTGCAGCTGGGTGAAATCGATGCTTCGCCCGAGGATGCGGGGTGGGGTGCCGGTCTTCAGCCGCTGGAGTTCAATCCCGGCATCCAGCAGGCTTTGCGAGAGTGTCTTGGCACTGAAGTCGCCGAGGCGACCGCCTTCATTCTTGTTCTGCCCGACGTGCATCAGCCCGCGGAGAAACGTGCCGGTTGTCACCACCACCGAGCGCCCGCGGAAATCGATATCCAGGTTGGTGCGACAGCCAACCACCCGGCCGGATTCGAAGATCAAACCGGTCACCGTGGCCTGAAAAATTGTCAGATTCGGCTGCAGCTCCAGCGTGTGCTTGAGGCGGAACTGGTAAGCCTTCTTGTCACATTGCGCGCGGGGGGATTGCACCGCCGGCCCCTTCGACTCATTCAGCAACCGAAACTGGATGCCCGTGACGTCGGTATTGATCGCCATCTCGCCCCCGAGAGCGTCGATCTCGCGCACGAGCTGCCCCTTGGCTTGGCCGCCGATGGCGGGATTGCAGCTCATCTGGGCAATCGTATCGATGTTGCCCGTCAGCAGTAGGGTGGAGGCCCCGCGCCGCGCCGCCGCCAAGCACGCCTCCACACCCGCATGTCCGGCGCCACAGACGATGACATCAAAGAGGTGCTGATTTAATTTCACGCCGCTATTTTGATATGAAATTTATTTTCCGATGCAAAAGGTGGAGAACAGGACATCCAGCATGCGCTCGTTGTCCACCCGCCCGGCAATCTCGCCGAACGCGTCCATCGCGTCACGTAAATCGCTCGCAATCAACTCTATCGCCTCGTCGCCCGCCAGCTTTTCCTCGACGCGCGCCAGCGCCTCCTGGGCCCGGCGCAACGCCGCAGCGTGCCGGGCATTGATGGCGATAATCTCCTCGCCCACGTCGACCCGGAATCGCTCCGCCATCTCGCCCAAGTGCGCGATGAGCCGATCCATACCGTCGCCACGCAGAGCGGAAATCTCGACGGCCGGCAACCCGGGCGGCGCGACGACCGTGCGCCGCGGCAAATCCGCCTTGTTCAACACGACCAAGGTATTGGCGGCCGACATCCGGGTCGCCAAAATCGGCGGAAGCGAGGGCAGGGGAGCCGCCCGGTCGAGCACCCAAAGAAACAGGTCGGCCTCCGCCGCCTGTTCGAGCGTCTTATCTATACCGCGCCGCTCCAACGAGGTAGGCGAAAGATTCAAACCGGCCGTATCCACCAGGCGCAACGCGTGCGCCCCGACCGAGATCAATTCCTCCAAGTAATCCCGCGTCGTGCCCGGCTCCGGGCTGACGAGCGCCCGGTCGCGACCCAGCAGCCGGTTCAACAGGCTGCTCTTGCCCGCGTTGGGCTCGCCGACGATCACCGTGCGGATTCCCGCGCGCAAAATCTCACCGTAATGACTGGTCGCCAATAGATTATCTGCTCCGCGCCGAACCGCCCGCACCTGATCCAACACCTGCCCACGGTTCTCCGGCGGCAAATCCTCCTCCGGAAAATCGATGTAGGCCTCCAGCATGGCCAGGCCGGTCAGTAATTGCCCGATAAGTTGCTCCATGCGCCGCCCGAGCGATCCACGTAGCTGCTGGTTCGCCACCGCCAAGGCCCGTTCGCTGCGCGCGTGGATGAGGTCCATCACGGCCTCGGCTTGGCTCAGGTCAAGTCGCCCGCTCAGGAACGCCCGCTTGGTGAACTCGCCCGCCTCCGCCGCCCGACAGCCCCGCTGCAACAAATCCTCCAGGATCTTCTGAGCGATGAACGGGTTGCCGTGACAGGAAATCTCCACGGTGTCCTCACCCGTGTAGGAATGCGGCGCGACGAACCACGTGTAGAGCACATCGTCCAGCACCACGCCCTCCGCCGACCGATAATCGGCGTGCCGCGCGACGCGGGGTGGGGGCAACTCGCCGAAAATCGCCCGCGCCAACGCCGCCGCCGCCGGACCGCTCACCCGCAACACCGCCAACGCCGCCGTGCCCACCGGAGTGGCGAGAGCGGCGATGGTGTCGGCGGGTGAACTCATTGCGCCACGCAAAGCCACCGCACCGCGCGAGGCAAAGGCAAAGACTGCGCCCGCCCGCGCCAACCGCCGCGCCGCTCAGAGCGACAGCGGCACGCCGGATTGATCCGGCCGCGGACTCGCCGGTGCTGCCGCGCCTCCGAAGATATCCGCCACGCGCTGCGCGCGGAAATCGAAGATCTGTTCCAGGCGCCGACGCACCCACGCGCGATCGAGCAAAGTCCCGAGCCAGCCCCACGCCACGGAATACGTCACGCGATCCGTCATGCGCACACCTCCTTCGACCGCCTCGAAGTGATGCTCGTGATACCAGAAACGGTAGGGCCCGAAGCGTTGCTCATCCACGAAGTAGCGCCCTTCGCGCACGTGCCGGATCTCCGTCAGCCAGCCCAACCACAGGCCCGGCAGCGGCGAGATGCGATACTCGATGAGCTGGCCGGCATACATCCGCTCGGGCAGCGCGCTGCGGATGTGGAATCTCAGATCCGGCGGCGTGAGCGCGTCGAGATTGCGCGGCGTGGCGAAAAAATCCCACACCACCTCCGGCCGCGCCGGGATGAACTGTTCGCGGACCAACGTGGAAACCATGCCCCGGAAACTAGCCGGAATCCCGCCAATTGCACGCTCCTCGCCAATCCGCGCGCGGCACCCGCGGGCCTTTCCTGCTTCACTTCCATACCATGAATGAGGAAGCCAAATGCCGTCTGCGGCTCGACCGTTACACCTTTTCGGGCAGCGCGCGGCTCGATGCGCAACGCCTCGTATTCCACGGCGCCACGACCCTTACGCTCGCGCTGAGCGATATCCGCTCCGCGCAACTCGGCCGCGATGGCGAACTGCAGCTCAGCTACGCCGGCGGCGAAGCCGTGCTCGAACTCGATCCTCCCTCGCTCGCCGCCGCATGGCTCAAAAAAATCGCGTGCACGCCCGGCGAAACGTCGACGCCGCCCGCGCCGGCGACGCCCCTCAACGATTGAGCAGGCGCGTCAGGATTTCTTATCCGGACCCGGGACTGGCGGCGCTGCGGGCGGCAGTGTGATCGGCGGCAAGGAAAGGGTGGGGGAAAGTTGCGGCTTGGGCGCCTCCAACGCCGGCGGCGGCGCAATCTCGATCTTGTTCGGCGTGACCGACGCCGTGGGCACGGCTGGACGCGCAACCGGTGGCGGCGCCGTGCGCAGGCCGGGGAAAGTGACGCGCGGCTGCACGGCGTCGGGCGCATCCTTCAGCTGCGCCAGCAACTCCTTCGCCCGCTCCTCCGCCTGCGCGATGAGATCGGCCCGCTTCGCCAGACGCTCCCGCGTCTGCTGTTCGGCGGACGAGACGGCTCCAAACTTGGCGGAGACGATGAACCATGCGAGACCCTCCACATAATCGCGCCTCACGCCCCGCGCGCTCACGAGCATGGCGCCGAGATTGTGCTGCGCCTCGGGCAGACCGCGCCGCGCCGCCTCCGTGTAACACTCGAAACTGCGCACGTAGTTGCGCGGCATGTCCGCGCCGTCGTGATACACCTTGCCCAGTCGAAACCACGCGTCGGCGACGCCCTGCTCCGCCGCCTTTTCAAGGAGCCGCACCGCGCCGGAAGGATCGCGCGGCACGCCGTCGCCGGTCAGCATGCGGTTGCCGAGTTCGTATTGCGCCTCCGGCTCGCCGAGCCCGGCGAGCCGCTTCAGGTCGGCGAGGTTCTTCCATTTCGGGCCGCTATCGGTCGAGATGAGCTCGGGCGGACGATCGGCTTCGGATTTCCTGGCCCGAAGCGTCGGCGCCGACAGCGCGCCGATCAACAAGCCGACCGCGACGAAGGGGCGGAGAAAAATGGAATCGAGGCGCAACATGAGAAGGGAGACGTGCGTGCGAGCCTTGGGTTCCGCGCCGGCTTGGCAAGGCACATGAAAAAGCCGCCCCGGACGGGGCGGCTCGAAAAGCAGCAAACGCGGCGCGTGTGCCGTGCGCTCAATCCGTGAGTTCGCCGGTGACGGCTTCGCCCCCCTTGACGGTCACCTTCTCGAGGATGCCGGTCTTCACCTTGGCGGCGAGATCGGCATTGGTGCGCAGCGCTTCCTTCGCGGCCTCGCGACCCTGGCCGACGAGCTCGCCGTTGAAGGCGATCCACGCGCCCTTCTTCTCGAGCACCTTGTGGTCGAGACCGAGGTCGAGCAGCGAACCGCTGGCGGAGATGCCCTCGTCATACATGATGTCGAACTCGCACTCGGTGAACGGCGGGGCGACCTTGTTCTTCACGGCCTTGATCTTGGTGCGGTTGCCGATGACCTTGCCGTCGGGCGTCTTCAGCTGGTCCTTGCGGCGGATGTCGAGGCGGATAGACGAGAAGAACTTCAGCGCGCGGCCACCGGAGGTCGTCTCGGGGTTGCCGAACATCACGCCGATCTTCTCGCGGATCTGGTTCGTGAAGATGCACACGCAGTTGGTCTTCGAGACGACGGCGGTGAGGCGGCGCATCGCCTGGGACATGAGGCGGGCCTGTGCGCCGACGGTGGCGTCGCCCATCTGGCCGTCGAGTTCGGCCTTGGTGGTGAGCGCGGCGACGGAGTCGAGGATGATGACGTCGATGGAGTTCGAGCGGATAAGCGTCTCCATGATGTTGAGCGCGTCCTCGCCGGAATCCGGTTGGGAAACGAGCAGCTCGTCGAGGTTCACGCCGACGATCTTGGCGTATTTCGGATCGAGCGCGTGCTCGACATCGATGAAGGCTGCGAGGCCGCCCTGGCGCTGGGCTTCGGCGATGACGCTCAAGCAGAAGGTGGTCTTGCCCGACGACTCTGGCCCGTAGATCTCGATGATGCGTCCCTTGGGCAGGCCGCCGACGCCGAGCATGAGGTCGATCGCCAGCGAGCCGGTCGAAAGCGTCTCGACCTTCATGTGGCTGTTGCTGCCGAGGCGCATGATCGAGCCCTCGCCGAATTGCTTCGTGATCGAGGAGACGGCGAGGTCGAGGTTCTTCTCGCGTGCGGCGGTGGCCGCGGCAGCGGTGGGTTTCGGGTCGGCTTTGGATGACTTATCGGCTTTGGACATGGGTGGAGGGAGTTGGAAGAGGGGAAGTTAGCAGGCGGCGATGACAGCCTTATGTCAGGAGACTTTCCGTCGTGCCGCGCCCCGGGCAAGCGCGGAGTCAGGAAAAAGCGCCTGAAATCAGGCGGTCGCACTCAAACCCACGCCAGCCAGACGATGCCGAGCAGCAGCGTGAGCACCGCGATGGGCGTGCCGGCCTTCAGGTATTCGACGAAGCCCAGCTTCACCCCGCGGTGCCGCGCGATCTCCGCCACGATCAGATTCGCCACCGAGCCGAGCAGCGTGAGGTTGCCGGCCAGCGTCGTCGCCATCGCCAGCGTCAGCCACGCCGTCGCCGGGTCGGCCAGCGTCGGCACGACCGGTCGGAACAGCATCACCGCCGGCACGTTCGAGACGAGGTTGCTCAGCACCACCGCGACGCCCGTCAGGCTCGCCGCGCCGCCTTCCGCCCACGGCCGCATCGCCGCGAAGAGGTGTGCGCCAAGCCCCGATTCCTCCACGGCGCCCGTCACCACGAACAGCGCCGCGAAAAACACCAGCAGCCCCCAGTCGATCTCGCGGAACACCCGCTCGGGCTTCAGCCGCCGCGTGAACAACACCAGCGCCGCCGCGATCAACGCCGCCAGCGGGATCGGCGCCCCGGCCACCAGCGCGACCAGCATCAGCACCGTGGCCGCGAGGCTCTTCAACAACAGCGGCCGGTAACTCCGCCCGGGCAGCGCGTAGGTCTCCGCAAATTCCCCTGCGCCGAACTCCGCGCGATACACCACCACGATCACGAGCCAGATCACCCCGAGGCCCAGCGCCGCCACCGGCGCCAGGGCGAGGAAGAACTCCGTGAACCCGATGCCCGACGACATCGCCACGAGCATGTTCTGCGGGTTGCCCATCACCGTCGCCACCGAGCCCACGTTCGCCGCCGTCACCAGCGCCACGAGGTAGGGCAGGGGATTGCGCCGCAACGCCAGCGTCAGATCCAGCACCAGCGGCGTCATCATCAGCGCGATGGTGTCGTTGAGGAACAGCGCCGACAGCACGCCGGACGAAAGCACGATCCACGCGAGCAACCGCCGCGGCGTCCGCGCGCGGAGCGCGACCCACGTGGCGACCAGATGGAAGAAACCCGCGAGGCGCAGGTTCACGTTCAGCACCATCATGGCGAAGAGCAGCACGATGGTGTTCCAATCCACCGCGTGATAAGCCCGCTCGAGCGGCAGCACGCCGAGCGCCACCAGCAGCGTCGCACCCACCAGCGCGATCGTGGCGCGGTTCATCTTCAACCACGGCCAGCGCCCGACGGCCACGCCGACGAGCGTGAGACCGGCGATGAGCGCGGTGACGGGCAGGTGCCATTCCATGGCGGCGCATGATGGAGGCCGGCCCCGGGTTCGCTACACGAATCTCGCCGCCCGCCCGCTCCCGCTTGCGCACCGGCCGCACCTGCGCAGCGTGTCGCCCATGCCGTTGTCGCGCCGCCGCTTTTTCCGTCTGCTCGCCCTCGGGCTCGCCACGCTCGCGCCGCGCCGCCACGCTGCCGCCCAGACCGCGATGCCGACACCGCCCTATCCGCGCAGCGACCACTTCGACGGCCGCCTTTTCTTCAATCCCAACGGCGCCACGCCGCGCGGCTTCAAGGACCTCCTGCGCTGGCAGCTCTCCCGCACCGCCGGTCCCTGGCCGGACTGGGTGGAAAACACCGCGCCACCGCGCCTGCCCGCCGCGCTCGGTCCGCGCGAGTGCGCCGTCACGTGGGTGAACCACGTCACGTTCCTCCTCCAGTTCCCCGGCCTGAACCTCCTCACCGATCCCGTGTGGTCGGAGCGCGTGAGCCCGTTCTCCTTCGCCGGCCCCAAGCGCGTGCACGCCCCGGGCATCGCGTTCGACGCCCTGCCGCCGATCCACGTCGTGCTGATCTCGCACAACCACTACGACCACCTCGACCTCGCCACACTCCGCCGCCTGCACGCCACGCACCGCCCGCTCTTCGTCACGCTCCTCGGCAACAAAACTTTCCTCGAGGAAAACGGCCTCGCCAACGTCGTGGAGCTCGACTGGTGGCAGGAACACACACCCGTGCTCGCCAGCGGCGCGGCGCTGAAAATCACCGCCACGCCCGCACAGCACTTCGCCGCGCGCGGCATCACCGACCGCTTCCGCACGCTCTGGGGCGGCTTCGCGCTCGAGACCGCGGCCGGCAAACTCTACTTCGCGGGCGACTCGGGCTATTTCGCCGGCTTCGCCGAGATCGGCGGCCGGCTCGGACCCTTCGACGTGGCGTTCCTGCCCATCGGCGCCTACGAGCCGCGCTGGTTCATGGAGCCCGTGCACTGCACGCCCGCCGAGGCCGTGCAGATCCACCGCGAGGTCCGCGCGCGCCGGAGCATCGCCATGCACTACGGCTGCTTCCCTCTCGCCGACGACGCCTACGACCAGCCGCCGCGCGAACTCCGCGCCGCGCTCGCCGCCGCCGGATTGACCGAGCAGGAATTCGCGCTCCCCACCGTCGGCGAGACGCGCGTGCTCGCGCTGGGGTGAGCGCCGCCGTCCGCGCGGCGCGGTCACTCCTCGGCGACGACGAAGTGGCTGCCCTTGCTCACGGGATTCAACGCCGCCGCGTGCACGACGAGCAGGGCGGTCTGCACCGCGCTGCGCAGCTCGATCAGATCGCGCGTCGGTCGGCAATCGCGGTAGAACGCCTGCACGTCCTCGCGCAGTTGCAGCAGGATCCGCCGCGCCCGCGCGAGCCGGCGCGGTGAACGCACGATTCCGGCGTAGTTCCACATGGTCTGCCGGACCTGCTGCAGATCCTGGCGGATCAGCAGCGGATCAGGCGTGCCCGACGGACTGAGCCACGCGCGCGGCGCGGGCAGGCGGAAATGATCGGGCGCGGCGCGCAATTCCGCGAGGTCGGCCCGCGCCGCCGCTCGCGCCGCGACGAGACACTCGAGCAGCGACGTGCTCGCGAGCCGGTTGGCGCCGTGCAAACCGGTGCAGGCAACTTCGCCGATGGCGTTCAGATGGCGCACGTTCGTGCGCCCGGAAAGATCCGTGTGCACGCCACCGCAGGAAAAATGCGCGGCCGGGACGACCGGGATGCGCTCGCGCGTGATGTCCACACCGCAGGCTAGGCAACGCTCGTAAATCGAGGGGAAACGCTCGCGGATGAAATCCGGCCGCATCGCCGCGAGGTCGAGATAGACGCAGGCATCACCCGGCTCGGTGAGATGCTGTTGGATCGTGCGCGCGACGACATCGCGCGGCGCCAGCGAACCGAGCGGATGCGCGGCGTCCATGAAGCGCCGGCCCGCGGCGTCCACGATCACTGCGCCTTCGCCGCGCAGGGCCTCGGTGATAAGGAACGGTTGCGCGCCCTTCTTGAAAAACACCGTGGGATGGAACTGCACGTATTCGAGATCGATGAGCCGAGCGCCCACGCGATACGCCATCGCCACACCGTGGCCGACGCTGCCCGGCTGGTTCGTCGAGTGCAGGTAGATGCCGCCGAGCCCGCCGGTCGCGAGCACGGTCTTCTTCGCGACGAACGCCACGACCTCGCCCGTGGCCGTGTCGAGCGCGTAGGCGCCGAAGCACGTCAACGGTTCGTAGCGGTCGCGCGGATCGGCGGCGTTGTGCGAAAGCGTGAGCAGGTCGATGGCGACGAAACCGGAGCGGCGCGTGACGCCGGGCAACGCCCCCACGCGCGCCGCGAGTGCGGCGAGGATCGCGTGTCCCGTGGTGTCCTTCGCGTGGATGATGCGGCGCTCGCGATGGCCGCCTTCGCGCGTGTAGTGCAGGGCGCCATCCGGTTGCCGGTCGAAGCCGACGCTGAGTTCGTCGAGCAATAACTCCTTCACTGCCGCGGGGCCTTCGTCGACCAGCTGCGCGATCGCGGCGGGATTGGCGAGGCCGTCGCTGGCCGCCAAGATGTCGGCCGCGAGCGCCTGCGGGTCGGGCGTGGTGTCGTAGATGATGCCGCCCTGCGCCCAATCGCTGTTCGCCGCCAGCGGATCGGCCAGCGCCAGCAGCTCGACCGCGTGGCCCGCGCGCGCGAGGTGCCACGCGTAGGCCGAGCCGGCGAGACCGGCGCCGAGCACGAGGCAGTCGGTGCGGATCGTCTTCATCGGCGGCGGCGGATCGGCTCCACCTCGAGGCTCAAATCGACTGCCGGGGCGGAGTGCGTGAGCGCGCCGATGCTGATGAGGTCCACGCCCGGCAACGCGTAGTCGGTCAGCGTGGCGAACGTCACGCCGCCGGAGACCTCCACCTGCGCGCAGCCGGCGATGGTGGCGACGGCGGCCCGCACCTGCGCGGGTGTCATGTTGTCGAGCAGGATGATGTCGGCCCCGGCACGGCAGGCCTCGCGGACCTCGGCCGCGGTCTTCGCCTCGACCTCGATCCGCGTGCCGTGGGGCGCGGACTCGCGGCACAGGCGCACGGCCTTCGTCAGCGAGCCGGCGGCGGCGATGTGGTTGTCCTTGATCAGGACCAACTCGCCGAGCGAGCTGCGGTGATTGCCGGCGCCGCCGCAACGCACGGCGTATTTCTCCAGCGCACGCCAGCCGGGCGTGGTCTTGCGCGTGTCGACGATGCGCACGCCGGTGCCGCGCACCGCGGCGGCGTAGCGGGCGGCCTGTGTGGCGACGCCTGAGAGACGCTGGATGAAATTCAACGCGGTGCGCTCGGCCGTGAGCAGCGCGAGCGTCGGCCCCTCGACGCGCAGCACGGCCGCGCCCGGCGCGAGGCGGTCGCCGTCGCGCGCGAGGGGCTTCGTCTTCAAATCCGGGCTCACGCGGGCGAACACGCGGGCGGCGACCGCGATGCCGCAGAGCGTCAGCGACTGTTTCGCGACCACTGTCGCCCGGCTGCGGTGTGCGGACGGGAAAATCGCGCGCGAGGTGATGTCGCCGAGCCCGGCGTCCTCCTCGAGCGCAAGGTCGATCAGGTGTTCGGTGCGCGGCGTGAGCATGGGGATTGGGTGATAAATTGTGCTACAGGTTGGTGGTGCGGCGGCTCAGTCGCGCGGCGCGAGCTCGAACATGCGCTCGATGCTGCGCGCGGCGCGGCGGCGGAGATCCTCGTCGAGCGTGATGATCTGGTCGGGCCGTGGCGCGGCGAGGGCATCGCGCACCTTTTCGAGCGAGTTGAGTTTCATGTAGGGGCAGAGGCGGCAGCCGCCGATGAAGCGCTTCTCCGGATCCTCGACTTGCAGGCGCCCGACGAGGCCGCACTCGGTCAGCATGAGAAAATACGGCGCGCTCGTCGCGCGGACGTATTTCATCATCCCACCCGTGCTGCCGACGTAATCGGCGGCGGCCGCGACCTCCGCGGTGCACTCGGGGTGCGCGACGACCCTCAGGCCCGGGAAACGGGCGCGGGCATCGGCCACGGCGCGCGCGTCGAACACGTCATGCACGATGCAGGTGCCGTCGGAGGTGATGATCTCCTTGGCGATGCCGCGGCGTTGCAGCTCCACACGGATGTTCTGCCCCATCAGGCGGTCGGGCACGAAGAGGATGCGCCGCTGCGGCAGCTGCGCGACGATGTCGTGCACGTTGCCCGACGTGACGCAGACATCCGACTCCGCCTTCACCTCAGCGGTGCTATTGATGTAGCAGACGACGGCAGCGTCCGGATAGGCGGCGCGCAACTCCCGCAGTTGCGCACCCGTGAGCGAGTCCGCCAGAGAGCAACCGGAGCCGCGATCGGGCACGACGACCTGCGCGTGCGGCGAGAGGATCTTGGCCGTCTCGGCCATGAACACCACGCCGGCGAACACGATCTTCGCCGCGCGGGCCTCGCGGGCCTTCAGGCTGAGGAAGTAGGAGTCGCCCTTGAAGTCCGCGACGCCGTAGATGATCTCCGGCTCGACGTAGGAATGCGCGAGAATGATCGCTCCCTGCTCGCGCTTCAGGCGGGCGATCTCGAGCGTCAGCGGCGCGAGGCGGCGGCAGGTTTCGTAGTTCCACGGGCGGCCCGGCTCGCAATCCACGTGCATCAGCAGGCGGAAGAGGCGGCCGGCCTCGGCGTCGAGTTCATGGTCGGTGGCGATCATGCAGGCGGCCAACTTACGGGCGTCGGCGCGCACGTCAAAAGCCCATCGTGGCACGGGCGGGCGCAAATCCCGTTGAGTTTCCGTCCCGGCGCGGCATTGGTTCCAAACGATACCGCTCGCTCCGCCGCCGCCCCATCATGCCCGAGAACGGCCCCCCCCACGCCCTCTTCGCCGCCCGCTCGCTGAGCAAGCACAACCGTGCGGAGATGCGGCAGGCGCTGGACGACGCCATCAAGCTCGCGGAGCGCAACCGCCTCCCGTTGCGCGTGCCGCACGGCGTCACGCCCGTGCAAAACCGCCGAGGCATGCACTATCATTACCGGCCCGAGTTCTTCCTCGGGATCGCAGGCACCACGGAGTTCACCTTTCCACGCGAGGATTTCCCGCTTGGCCCGGGCGAGGCCTGCATCATCCCCGCCGGCGTGCCGCACGGCGAGATCGTGCGCCCCGGCGCGGCCGGCGAACCGTTCCGCAACCTTGTCGGCGGTTTCTACAACAACACCCTCAGCCTCCACCTCGCGCACGAGGCCCGGCCCGGCAAGCCCGACATCGACGTCATCGAATTCTTCGACGCCCCCAACCTCGACGTCTTCCTCACCCTCTGCAACTCCCTCGCGCAGACGCACGCCATGCAGGGCCCCGCACGCGACGCCGTGCTGAAGGGACTGCTCCTCGCGCTGCTCGGTCTCTTCCGCAACATCGTCGAGACCGGCACCGGCCAGCTCAACAGCGACATCGGCAAGGTCTTCCAGGCGAAATGCCTCGTGCGCGAGCAATTCGCCAACCCCGAACTCTGCGTGCAGCACATCGCCGAGACGCTCGGTTGCTCCGCCGACTACCTCTCGCACCTCTTCCACACCGAGACGCGCGAGCGGCTCACCCACTACATCCAGCGCATCCGCATCGAGGGCGCGACACTCGCGCTCAACACCACGAAGCAGACGATCTCAGAGATCGCCTACGCCAGCGGCTTTGCCGACCCGGCGTATTTCGCCCGCGTGTTCAAACAGCACAAAGGCTCCACGCCGCAGGAATACCGCGCCCAGATCGAGGCCCAGCGCCAGCAACAGGAACAGCAACCGAAGACGGTCTATTATGACCGCCTCGACTACACCCACGGCGTCCCGGCGAAAAAAAGCACCGGCCCCTGAGTGCCGGTCGCGCCGCGCACATCCGGCTCAAACCGCGTCCGTATCCGCCCCGGCCGGCACCCACGTCAGGGCCACCGCGGCGAGCAGCAGGCACGCGCCGCCGAATACCACCGCATGCAGCGCGTGGCCGCCGAAGAGCAATTTCACCGCCGGACCGAGCAGCGTAGCCGCGAGGATCTGCGGCAGCACGATGAAGAAATTGAACACACCCATGTAGAACCCCATCTGTCGCGCCGGGATCGCGTTGGCCAGCAACGCATACGGCATGGAGAGGATCGTCGCCCAGCCGACACCCACACCCGCCATCGAGAGCAGCAGCAACTGCGGCGAATCGACGAAGCCCGTCGACACGAGCCCCGCGCCCGCACAAAGCAGGCCGGCGCGGTGCATGAGTTTCGCCGACACCCCGAGTTTAGCCAGCGCAACGAGCAGAAACGAGACGCCAAATGCCACGCCGTTGTAGGTCGCGAAGCACACGCCACCCCACTCGATGCCGCGCTGGTATTCCGGCGAACCGGGCTGCCCACCGAAAACCTCGCGCGCGATCGCCGGCGAGAAATAGATCCACATGCAGAACAGCCCCAGCCACGTGAAGAACTGCACCAGCGCGAGCCGGCGCATCACGAGCGGCATACCGCGGATGCCCGCGACGATCTCCGTGACGAACGACGCCGGTCGCCCGCCCGAGAGCGCGGTCTCGCCCGGCTCGGGCGGGAGCTCCTTCGTCGTCACGATCGTGTAAAGCACGGACGCGATGTAGACGACGGCTCCGATGTAGAACGAGAGTTTCACCGACCATGGGATGCCGCCGGCGCCGTGCGCCGCAGGATCGACCAGCCCGAGATTGGTCAGCAGCCAGGGCAGCGCCGAGGACAGCACCGCGCCGAGGCCGATGAGCAGGCTCTGCATCGCGAAGCCCACCTGGCGCTGCCGCGGCGGCATCAGGTCCGCCACGAAGGCGCGGAACGGCTCCATGCTCACGTTGACCGACGCGTCGAGCACCCAGAGCAGCGCCGCAGCCACCCACAACGCGCCGGAGTTCGGCATGGCGATCAGGGCGAGGCTGGCGAGGATCGCGCCAGCGAGGAAGTAGGGCCGGCGCCGCCCGAGCCGCCTCATCCACGTGCGATCACTGTAGTAACCGACGATCGGCTGCACGATCAGGCCGGTGAGCGGCGCAGCAAGCCAGAGGATCGGGATGTCACCCTCCGATGCGCCGAGGAACTCGTAGATCGCGCTCATGTTCGCCATCTGCAGGCCCCAGCCGAACTGGATGCCGAAGAAGCCGAAGCTCAGGTTGAAGATGGCCGGCAGGGTGAGGGGCTTGAGCTCTTTCATGGGGCGGGGAATCGGCGCGGAAGGCAAAAGGTGGGGAACGACGCGCCTCACTGGCCCGCCGGTGGCTCGCTGTAGTCACGCACGGGGCGCCCGCCGGTGCGGTCGAAGAGCCGGATCCAGTGCGCAAGCGCCGCGAGCTTTTCCTCGCGCCAGCGGTGCAGCGCAGGCGTCTCGACGCGCCACTGCCAGTTGCCATCCTGAGTGCCCGGGCGGTTGAACGTCGCGGCGGCGGGCAAATCGAGCAGATCCTGCAACGGCACGACAGCGAGGCGCGACACGGAGGCGAGCGTGGCGCGGATGACCGGCCAGGCCGAGCGCGAGCCGCCGAGCTGGAAATACTCGTCAACCTGCGCTGCGTAGGCCGGCGGCAACGACTCCAGCCAGCCGCGCGCCGTGGTGTTGTCGTGCGTGCCGGTGTAGGCGACGCTCTCGGGCGGGTAGAAGTGCGGGAGGTTGGCATTGTTCGCGTCGTGCCCGTAGGCGAACTGCACGACTTTCATGCCTGGCAGGCCGGCGGCGCGGCGCAAATCGACGACGGCGGGGCCGATATAACCGAGATCCTCGGCGATGATCTTCGCCTCGGGGATGGCCGTGCGCACCGCACGGAAGAATTCCACACCCGGGCCGCAGCGCCACTGGCCGGTGCGGGCGTCGGGCGCGCCGGCGGGAATTTCCCAATAGGTGTCGAAACCGCGGAAGTGATCGAGTCGGATGATGTCGTAGAGCTCGAACGCCGCGCGCAGGCGGTCGATCCACCACGCGAAGCCCGTGCCGCGCAGGTGCGCCCAATCGTAGAGCGGGTTGCCCCAAAGCTGGCCGAGCGCGGAGAAATAATCCGGCGGCACGCCCGCGACCGCAAGCGGCTGCCCTTCCGCATCGAGCTGGAACACCGCGCGGTTCTGCCAGGTGTCGGCACTGTCGAGCGCAACGAAGATCGGCACGTCGCCGATGATGCCGACCCCGCGCGCCGCGGCGTAGCGGCGCAGGCGGTCCCACTGGGCGAAGAACACGTATTGATAGAACTCGTGCCGTCCGGCCTCGCGACGCACGTCCGCGGGCAGCGTGGCGCGGAGCGCCGGACTCCACCGGCGGAACGCCGCAGGCCAAGTCGTCCACGCGCGACCGCCGCAGTGCGCCTTCAGCGCCATGAAATCGGCGAAGGGCTCGAGCCACGACGCGTTGGCTGCGCGGAATCCCGCCAGCGAGCCGAAGCCGCAGCACGCATCGGCGCCGAGGGCGGCGAAGCGGTCGCTCGCCTGCGCGAGCGCGACCCAGAGATGGGCGTAGAGCCGGCCATAATCGACGCGGTCCGCCGGCAGCGCGCGCAGCGGGGCGAGTTCCTCCGCCGTGAGCAGGCCGCCGGCCTGGAGTTCGCCGAGGTCGATGAAGTAGGGATTGCCGGCGCGGCCGGAGAACGTCTGGTAGGGCGAGTCGCCGTAGCCGGTCGGCCCGATGGGGCAGATCTGCCAGTAACGGACGCCGGCCTCCGCGAGCAGATCGACAAACGCGCGCGCGCCGGGCCCGAGATTGCCGATGCCGTAGTCGCCAGGCAGCGAGGAAAGGTGCGCAAGCACGCCGGCGGCGCGGGTGTGCAACCAAGTGGGAGGAGGCGCTTCCATGGCTCAGCGAAGTTCGACCGTGCACGCGCGGCCGGGATCGGCGAAGCGGACGAGCAGGACGCCGTCCGCGGTCTGCCGCCATTGCGCGGCAGGGAGCACATCGCCGTCGAGCCGCACTTCGCGCGCAGTGACCCCGCGGAACGCGACCTCGAACTCGCGCGCCGGCGGGGCGAACGCCCCTTCGGGCGCGAAGGTCAGGCGGTTGGCCGTGAAGCTGAGCTGCGTGCGGCGGAACGCTCCGTCGCGATGTGCGGTGGTGCGACCGTCGTCCTCGTAGAGCTCGCCGCGCGCCTCGCCGCCGGCGTCGGGCCACACGTCGAAGCGGAGCGGGTCCCAAGGCTTTTCGCCGGTGTGGTTCATCGCAACGGTCGAGGGCACAATGCTGCCGGCGCGCACGAAGATCGGGAGGTGATCGAGGGGCGCATCGATGCGCAGCATGTCGCCGCCGCGGTGGGGCGCGCCAGTCCAGAAATCGTGCCAAAGTGCGCCTGTCGGGAGATAGACTTCGCGGCCGCGCTCGCCTTCACGGAGCACGGGGGCGACGAGGAGCGCGTCGCCGATCATGAACTGGTCGTCGAGGTTGGCGGTGTTCTCGTCGGCTTGGAAATTGAGGATGAGCGGGCGCCACAGCGGCACACCGGTGCGGTGGGCCTCCTCGATCGTGGTGTAGAGATAGGGCAGGAGCCGGTAGCGGAGCTGGATGTATTTCCGCACGATCGCCTCGTAGTGCGCGCCGAAACGCCAGGGCTCCTTGTCGTATTGGTCGATGGCGGTGTGGTTGCGGAAGAAGGGCGCGAAGGCGGCGACTTGGTAAGCGCGCGCCAGCAGCTCGCCGGAGCCGCGGCCGATGAAACCGGGCACGTCGGCACCGACGAAGGGCTGGCCGCTGAGTCCGAGCGAGGCGAACATCGGGATGTTCAACGCGACGGAGGCGAAGGTGGCGTTGTTGTCGCCAGTCCACTTGACGGCGTAGCGCTGGATGCCGGCGTAGCCGGCGCGGGTGATGACGAAGGGGCGCTCCGCGGGCCGGTGGCGCGCGAGGCCCTCAAAGGTGGCGCGCGCCATGTGCAGCGCGAAGAGATTGCGGTGGCCGGCGTAGGCGGATTGCCGGCCGAGGTCGTCGAACACGATGTGCTCGTGCCGCCGGCCGGTCGGATCGAGAAAATCGGCCGGCTCGTTCATGTCGGTCCAGATGCCGGCGACGCCGCGCGCGGTGAGGGAGGCGTGCTGGAGATCGCCCCACCAGCGGCGCGCGGCTTCCTTGGTGTAGTCGACGAACACGGATTTGCCGGGCCAGACCTCGCCGATGTAGTGCGAGCCGTCGCGCTGGCGCAGGAAGTAGTCGGCGGCGAGGCCCTCGTTGTAGACGTAGTAGGACTGGTCCTGCGGGGCGAGATCGCGGTCGATCGCGGCATCGTGTGCGCCGACTGCGGGCGGCTGGTGCTTCACGCCGGGATCGACGATGGTGACGACGCGCACGCCCTGCTCCGCGAGGCGGCGCGTGAGACCGGTGGGATCGGGGAAGCGGGCGCGGTCCCACGTGAAGACGCGGTAGCCGGCCATGTAGTGGATATCGAGGTGGATGACATCGAGCGGCAGGTCGCGCGCGCGGTATTGCGCGACGATCTGCTCGACCATCGTGTCGGGATAATAGCTGTAGCGGCTCTGCTGGTGGCCGAGCGCCCAGAGCGGCGGGAGCGGCATGCGGCCGGTGAGCTCCGTGAAGCGACTGACGACGTCCTTCAACGCCGGGCCGGCGAAGAAATAGGCGTTCAACTCGCCGCCCTCGACACTGTAGTCGACGCTCTCCTGCGTGAGGTGGCCGAACTCGAAGGTGCTGCGGTGGGCGTTATCGTGGAAGATGCCGTAGGCGACGCCGTGCTCGAGCCCGAGGTAGAACGGCACGCTCTGGTAGATGGGATCTGTGCCCTCGACGTAGCCGGGCGTGTCGGAGGTCCACATCGTGAAACGGCCGCGGCGCTTGTCGAGGCGGGCGGCTTTCTCGCCGAGGCCGTAGAAATGCTCGTCGAGGCCGAGTTTCTTGGCGACGCCGATGCGGCCGCTCTGTGGATCGCGGGCGGCAGGTCGCGCGTCGGCGTTGATTACGCGGCCGGTCGCTGGGTCGATGAAACTGACGAGGAGCGGGGAGCGCTGGATGCGGACTTCGAGGACGTCCGAGCGGAGGGTGACGGCATCAGCGGTTTCGGCGAGCTGCCAGGTGACGGCGGGCCAATCGGTGCGGGCGACGGCCCAGGAGTGATCGGGTGCGGCGGGTTGCCCGGCAAATTGCGCGCGGGTGCGCACGATGGCGGGTGTGAGGAAGGTGACGGTGAGCGCCGAACCGTCGGCGCAGGCGAGGGTGACGCCGCGTTCGTGGCGGGTGACGGACTGCGCATCGCCGAGGGGCTGGAGTCCGGACCAATCGAGCGCGGCAGCAAGGTGGGTCGCGGTGAGAGCCGCGCCGGCAAGGAGGGCCACAGGGAGACGCACAGGGAGGTGGAGGTGAAGGGTGGGGAGATGAGGCAGCCACCAGTTGGGATGACTGGTGGCCGCCGGAGTCGGACGGGAAACGGGTTCCCGAAGGGGCGTCAGAACTTGTAGTTCACGCCGGCGAGGAAGGTGCGGCCGTATTTCTGATACTCTTCCATGCGGTCCTTCGTGCCGCGGTAGGTGAGATAGTCGGAGTCGGTCAGGTTGTAGACTTGGAGGAGGATGCCGAGGCCCTTGAGGGAGCCGGTGCGGAACTCGTAGCCGACCTGCGCATCGATCACAGCCTCGCCTGCGACGTAGCGGAGGGAGCGGTCGTTGCCGAAGGCGGTGACTTCGCCGATGAAGTCGGAGCGGTGACGGCGGCTGATGCGGGCGCCGAAGCCGTCCTTCTCGTAGTAGAACGTCAGGTTGGTAACGGTCTTGGAGAGGCCGGGGAGGGCGATGTTGGAGCCAAGGCCGCCGTCGTTGATGGCGATGGAGGAGGAGTTGCGGGAGGCCGAGGCGACGAGGCCAAAGCCCTCGAAGGCGTCGCCGAACAGGCTGAACGGAATGGAGAGGGAGGCCTCGAGGCCCTTGAGGGAGCCGCCGTTGCCGTTGAGCGGGCCCGAGAAGGTGCCGGTGTTGCGGATCGGGATGACAGGGCTGCCGGAGGAGGCGATCAGGTTGGTGAAGTCGTAGTCCTGGATCGTCTGGTCATAGATGTAGGTATCGAGTTTCTTGTAGAAGCCGGCGAGGGCGACGTAGCCCTTGTTCTTGGCGAAGTATTTCTCGATGGAGAGATCGTAGGCGGTGGCCTTCCAGGGATCGAGGCGGGGGTTGCCGCCGGAGGCGCCGGGGACGCGGGTGTTGGTGTCGATGCCGAACTCGACGGAGGACTTGAGCTGGTCCATGCGCGGGCGGGCGACCTGCTTGGCGGCGGCGGCGCGGATGACGAAGGAGCCGTCGAAGTCGAGCGCAAGATTCATGCTCGGGAGGACGTTGCTGTAGGTCTTGCCGTCGCGGTTGAGGCGCACGCCGTTGGTGGCGGTATCCCAGAAGTTGGACGTGGACGATTGGTCGACGTCCTTGATCTGCACACCGACATTGCCGCGGAGGCGGAGGCCCTGGCGGATCTCGTGGTCGATGTTGCCCTGGACGAAGTAGGTGTAGATCTCCTCGTCGACGCGCCAAGTCTTGGGGATGAGGTAGGCGTAGGCGGTGGAGCTGGGGGTGAAGGGCTGGAAGGAGGCGGCCATGATGGCGGGGACGCTCCAGCTCACGGTCTGGCCGGTGCCGGCGAAGCCAAGGTTGGTGTTGGCGAGAGCGGCGGAGGCCGGAACGGTGCCCCAGCCGTTAACGCCGAGACTGGCCTCGGGCTGGGTCTTGTTCTTGGAGCGGTCGGCGAAGTTGACGCCGAACTCGACGTCCTTGAGCACCTTCTCGAGGCCGAAGGAAGCGGCGACCTTGTAGGAGGTAAGCTCGTCCTTCACGTAGGGGACCTTGCCGTAGCCGGCGCCATACATGGTGGGACCGACTTGGACGCGGGCGGCGTCACCGTAGTTGAGCGTGCCGGAGATGCGGGGGAAACCGCCGGTGGTGAGGTCGTAGGTGAGCGTGTCGAGGACCGGGGCGTTGGCGGCACTGCGGTATTGGGCCTGGGTCTCGAGGTTGAGCTCGTTGCGCTCGGCCTTGGAGTAGCTCACGTCGCCGACGAGGATCCAGTTGTCCCAACGATACTGGTTGTTCCAGCCGATGGCGGTGAGTTTGTCGGTGCGGTCATTATACATGTTGCGCACGAGCGGGTAGACGTTGGCCATGGTGCCGCCGAGGAGGGCGCCGTTGCGGATGGTGGTGGCCGTGTAGGTGGGGGCGGTGCCGGTGCCGCCGTCCCAACCGCTGGTGTTCACCTCGAAGCCGCGGGCCGTCTCCTCTCGGCTGAACTTCGAGTAGTAGGCGTCGATCATCGAGCTGTAGTTGGAGGTCGGGCGGAACTCGAGGACGGCGATGAAGCCGTCGCGCTTGTTGGTGCCGCTGCGGGCGAAGGATTTCAGGCCCTCCGTCGCGAAGGTGCCCGCGGGCACGCCGGGACGTCCGCCGGTGTTCCAGCCATAGGTGCCGGTCTCCTGGCTGACGATGGGGGATTCGAGGTGCGCGTAACCGAAGGCGAAGCCGACCTTTTTGTCCGCGAACTGGTCGATGTAAGTCAGGCTGTAACGGTTGCCGGTGTTCTCCGAGTCCGAGCCGAGGTCGTCGACGGAGTTCAGCTCGAAGCGGGCGTTGAGCGCCACGGCGCGGCGGGAGAAGGAGAGTGGCTGCACCGTCTGGAGGTTGAGCGTGCCGGAGAGACCCTGGCCGACGAGGCGGGCGTCGGGCGTCTTGTAGACGGTGACGGCGCGCATGAGCTCGGAGGGATATTGGTCGAACTCGACACCGCGATTGTCACCCGTGCTGACCTGCTCGCGCCCGTTAAGGAGCGTGGTGGCGAAGTCAGGCGAGAGACCGCGGACGGAGATGACCTGCGCGCGACCGGCCACGCGCTGGGCGGCGAGGCCGGGGAGACGAGCGATCGACTCGGCGATGGAAATGTCGGGCAGCTTGCCGATGTCCTCGGCCGAGATGGCTTCGACGAGGTTGACCGTCTCCTTCTTGGTGGAGATGGCCTGCTCGATGCCGAAGCGGATGCCAGTGACGACGAAGGCGTCGAGTTGCACCGTTTCCTGCTTCGGGGGCAGATCGGTGGTCGCCGCCTCCTGGGCGGACGAGGAGAGGGCCTGCGTGAGGAGCAGGCCGGCGGTCAGCCCTCGCAGGAGGTGCCGACGCACGGACGGTGTGGGTGTGCAGGAGTGCATGGTGGGTAGGGAAACAGCGGGGGAAAAAGCGCGCGACGGACGGCGCTGAGGGTGCAGCAAGCATCCGCGGCGCCGGGATTATCGCGATGCGCTTTCGTCGCAGAAAACCGATATGGTTCGGACAACTCTTAGGTTTTGTCCGGACAGCCGCCCTCGCGACCAACCGGCCCGGACCTGCGCCGAGCCGCGCGTTTCCCGAGTGAAAATCACCGGCCCACCCCGCCGATCACGGCGCAAAAGGCGCGCCCCGGACGACGACCGGCCGGCCACGAATCTAAGTTTTTTCTCCCCCTCAGAAGACTTCTCTCCCGCGCACCGTTTGACCGCCGGGTCCGGACGCAGCACCTTGCAGCTCCACCCCGCATGAGTCCGACCCCCTCTTCCCGTCCGCTGCGGTTGCTGGCCGCCGCCTGTGTGCTCGGCTTTGCCACCGCGGTCCTCGCCACTCCACCGTCGCTCGTGAGCGTGCCGCGCCATACCCATCCGGGCGCAGGCAACACCTTCTACTTCGTCCTCACGGACCGCTTCGCCAACGGCCGCACCGACAACGACACCGGCGGCCTCGCCGGCGGCGCGGACGACCACGGCTTCGACCCGACGCGCGTCTCCCACTACCACGGCGGCGACTTCGCCGGCCTCACCGCACGGCTGGATTACCTGCAACAGCTCGGCGTGACCGCCGTGTGGGTGACGCCGCCGTTCAAGAACAAGCCCGTGCAACAGGGCACCGCCGGCTACCACGGTTACTGGACGCTCGATTTCACCCGCATCGACCCACACCTCGGCACCAACGACGAATACCGCGAGTTCATCCGTCTCGCGCACGCGCGCGGGATGAAGGTGTTCATGGACATCATCACGAATCACACGGCGGACGTGATCCAATATGAGGGCGGCACCTTCACCTACGTGCCGAAATCCACCGCTCCCTACCGCGACGCGCAGGGCCGCGCCTTCGAGCCCGACGCCGTCGCCTACAACGGCCTCACCGATCCCGCCGCGTTCCCCGCGCTCGCGGCCGAGCGGAGCTTCGCCTATCGCCCCGCCGTCCCCGCCGCCGAGCGCGACGCCAAGCATCCCGCCTGGCTCAACGACGTCACGCTCTACCACAACCGCGGCAACTCCACCTTCGTCGGCGAGAACTCCGTGCACGGCGACTTCGTCGGTCTCGACGATCTCTTCAGCGAGCACCCGCGCGTCGTGCGTGGTTTCATCGACCTCTTCCGCGACTGGCTCGACTTCGGCATCGACGGCTACCGCATCGACACCGTGCGCCACGTGAACAACGCCTTTTGGCAGGCGTTCAGCCCCGCCATCCGCGCCCGCGCGCGCGAACTCGGCAAACCCGCCTTCCTCCAGTTCGCCGAGGTCTACAACGACGCCGGTGACCCTTCCGTGCTCGCCGAGTTCTCCACCAACGCCGTGCCGATCGACACGACGCTCGACTTCGGCTTCTTCACCGCCGCCCGCCGCTACGTCTCGCAAGGCGGCACCGCCGCGGCCTTTGCCGACTTCATCGCGCGCGACGACTATTACACCGACCACGACAGCAACGTCCACGCGACGACCACCTTCCTCGGCAACCACGACGCCGGCCGCTTCGGCTACTTCCTGCAGCAGGACAGCCCCGGCGCCACGCCCGTGCAGCTCGAGCAGCTCGTCAAATTCGGCCACGGCCTCCTCTACCTCTCGCGCGGCCAGCCCGTCCTCTACTACGGCGACGAGCAAGGCCTCGTCGGCCGCGGCGGCAACGACATGCAGGCCCGCGAAAGCCTCTTCGCCTCGCGCGCCCCCGACTTCCGCGACGCACCGCTCCTCGGCACCACCCGCACCGGCGCCGACGACAAATACGACACGGCGCACCCGTTCTACCGCTTCTTCGCTGCGCTCGGCCGCCTCCGCTCCGACCACGCCGCGCTTCGCACCGGCGCGATGCTCCCTCGCTTCACCACCGAGCCGTCCATCGCCGCGTTCTCCCGCATCGACCGCCGCGAACTCGTCGAATACCTCGCCGCCTTCAATAATTCCCGCACCCGCACCGTGCGCGTCGCCGTGCCGACAAGCCAGCCCGCCGGTGCACGCCTGCGCCCGCTCTTCGATTCGCAAGCGCCCGACACACCTCCGGCTGATGCCGTGACGATCGACGACCAAGGCCGCGCGACCATCGAACTCGCCCCACTGCAATTCGTCCTCTGGCGCGCGGAAAAACCGCTCGGCATTACCTTCACCAAGCCGGAGCCCGTGCTCGTCACCCCCGCGGACGACGCGCGGCTCGTCTTCTCCACGCGCGAGGTCGACGGACTCACATTCCCCACGCGCCGCGAGATCCGCGCCGAGATCGCCGGCGGCGACGGCGTGGCCGAGGTCACCTTCGCGCTGCGCCGAGCCTCGCGACCCGACCAGTGGGAATTGCTCGGCGTCGACGATGCCGCACCCTACCGCGTGTTCTGGAGCCCACCGGCGGATTTCCCCGCGGAAGAACCCTTCGAGCTTGTCGCCACCGTCGACGACCTGCGCGGTCACCGCCGCGCCACCCGACTCACCGGACTCCAGGTCGCGCCCGTGAAGACCGGTTTCGGCATCCCCGCTTCGCTCACGCCGCGAATCATGCTCACGCCCGCAGGCACCACCCTCGACGAAGGCGCTGCGCTCACGCTCACCGCGTCCGCCGAAGGCACCGGCCCGCTCGAATACCAATGGCTGCACGACGGCGAGGAGATTGCCGGCGCGACTTCGCCCACGCTGACGCTCCCCGCCGTCACGCCCGTCCGGTCCGGCAGTTACCGCGTGCTGGTGCGTAACCTCACCGGCACCGCGCTCAGCGCCGAGGCGCGCGTGCATGTCGTCGGCGCGCGGACTGCAGACGCGCGCATCGAGGCACATCGCGCCTTCCCCTCACGCTTCGTGGCCGCCCGGCAGGTCGACGTGTGGCTGCCGCCGGGCTACGATCCGCACGGCACGGTGCGTTATCCCGTCGTTTACCTGCACGACGGTCAGAACCTCTTCGATCCCGCGACCAGCTACGGCGGCGTGCCGTGGGCGGTGGATCGCGCGTTGCTGCAACTGATGGCGCGCGGCGCCGCGCGCCCGGCCATTCTCGTCGGCATCTGGAACACCCCGGCGCGTTTCGCGGAATACATGCCGCAGCAGGCGACTTCTCCAGCCGCACTCGCGGCACTGCTCGCGCAATTCAACCAGCCGGGCGCCACTCTGCAGTCCGACGCCTACCTGCGTTTCCTCGTCGAGGAGTTGAAGCCCTTCGTCGATCGCACCTACCGGACGCGCCCGGAGCGCGAGCACACCTTCATCATGGGTTCGAGCATGGGCGGGTTGATCTCGGCCTACGCGCTGCTCGAACATCCGCAGGTGTTCGGCGGCGCCGGCTGCGTCTCCACGCACTGGCCCGCCGGCGACGGCGCGGTCATCCCCTACTTGGAGCGCAAGCTGCCGCCGCCGGGCGCGCACAAGTTCTACTTCGATTTCGGCACCACCACGCTCGACGCGCTCTACGAGCGCTACCAGCGCCGGGTGGATGCGATCCTGCGCGCCGCCGGCTACACCGAAGGCGCGCAATGGATGACGAGGAAGTTCGAGAGCGCCGAGCACAACGAAACCGCGTGGCAGCAGCGCGTGCACGTGCCGTTGCAGTTCCTGCTCGGGACGGAGCCGCGTTGATGCTCGCGGCGTCGCGGGCGCGCGCTCAACGCGCGCCGCGACCGAGCAAGTCGTAGACGGAGGATGGCGCGGTCTTTTCCGGCGTGACTTGGAGCACTTTCAGGCGGCGCGTGCCGCCCGGCGTCGGCCAGGCGATCTCGTCGCCTTCGTGATAGCCGAGCAGTGCCGTGCCCACAGGAGCGAGCACGGAGAGGCGCCGGCGATCGGCATCGGCGCCGGCGGGCAGCGTGAGGACGTATTCCTCCACTTCGCCACCATCGAGGTCCTGCAGTTGGACGCGGCTGTTGAT
>JAMPXH010000160.1 GCA_023701285.1 Candidatus Didemnitutus sp. | reverse complement strand
TGATCGACCCCGACGAGGCCGTGGAGAAATCGCAGGACCCCGAGGGCATGCGCAACAAGCTCACCAGCATGGGGCACAAGCTCCGTGAGATCTGACGCGCGCCGCGCGCGCCGTTCCCCGCTTCGCCTGCTGTGACGCCGCGCCGCGCCTGACATGTTCGAAGGCCACGACCAGACCTTGCGCGACCTGCTTGCCGAACGGAGCCTGCTCGAACCGTCGCAGCTCGACCTCGCGTTCGACGAGCACCGCAACTCCGGCAAGCCCTTCGCCCGCGTGCTGCTCGACCTCGGCCTCGTGGAGAAGGAGCCGCTGCTCCGCGCCGTCGCCGCGCACCTCGACGCCGAGTGCGCCGAGCCGCTGTCCGCGAGCCTGCCCGGCGAGGCGCTCGCCGTCCTCGAAGGCTCCCTGGCCCGCACCTACGGCGTGGCCCCGCTGCGCGCCGACGCCACCACGGTCACGCTCCTCGCCGTCGACCCCTTCAACAGCCAGCTGGTCAACGACCTCACCTTCGCGCTCGATCGCGACGTGCGCCTCGCGGTGGCCGACCCCGAGCGCATCGCCTCGCTCATCCGCCAGCACTACGGCGAGGAGCAGGCCTCGGTCGAGGAAGTCGCGGGCGAGTTGCAGGCGCAGGCCGCCGGTGCCGCCGCCGGGCGCGATGAGTTCTCCGAGGCCGACCTTGAGGAGATGGCCGGTCAGACCCCGATCATCCGCTTCGTCAACCTCGTGCTCAGCCAGGCCATCCGCGACAAGGCCTCCGACATCCACTTCGAGCCCTTCGAGCACGAGTTCAAGATCCGCTACCGCATCGACGGCACGCTCTACGAGATGGCGCCCCCGCCCAAGGCGCTCGCGATGCCCATCATCTCGCGCGTCAAGGTGCTCGCCAACCTCAACATCGCCGAGCGCCGCGTGCCGCAGGACGGGCGCATCAAGCTCACCATCGCCGGCCGTCCGGTGGACCTGCGCGTCTCGACGCTGCCCACGCAGTTCGGCGAGAGCGTCGTGTTGCGCGTGCTCGACCAGTCCGCCGTGCAGCTCGAGCTCGGCCAGCTCACCATGCCGCCGGAGCTCGAGGCCGGCGTGCGCGACATCATCCGCCGGCCCAACGGCATCTTCATCGTCACCGGGCCGACGGGCTCCGGCAAGACGACCACGCTCTACAGCTGCCTCAAGGAACTTAACTCGCCCGACGTGAAAATCCTCACCGTCGAGGACCCCGTCGAATACGAGATCGACGGCATTATGCAGGTGCCGGTGAACTACGCCGCCGACCTCAGCTTCGCCCGCGCGCTGCGCTCGTTCCTGCGCCAGGACCCCGACATCGTGATGGTCGGCGAAATCCGCGACCTCGAGACGGCGCAGATCGCCATCCAGGCCTCGCTCACCGGCCACCTCGTGCTCTCGACGCTGCACACCAACGACGCGCCCGGCGCCGTCACGCGCCTCGTCGACATGGGCATCGAGCCCTTCCTGCTCGCCTCGACGCTGGAGGCTGTGCTCGCGCAGCGGCTCGTGCGCCGCATCTGTCCGGATTGCCGCACGCCCTATGAGCCGACCGACGCCGTGCTGAAACAGGCGGGCATCGCCCGCGCCGAGTTGGGCGGGCAGCCCTTCCATTACGGCCGCGGCTGTCCGAGTTGCCACCACAGCGGTTACCGGGGCCGGCTCGGCATCTTCGAATTGTTGAAGCTCGACGACGCCCTGCGCGAACTCGTGGTCGCGGGCGCCTCGCTCGTGCAACTGCGCCAGCGCGCGGCCGCGCGCGGCATGGTGCCGCTGCGCGACGCCGGCCTGCGCGCGATGCTCGCCGGCGAAACGACGCTCGACGAGGTGGCGAAGTATACCTGAAGGTGCCGCCGACCCCATGCCCCGTTTCGCCTACACTGCCTTCGATGCCCGCGGCGCGGAACGCACCGGCGAAATCGATGCCGGCAGCCTCGAAGCCGCCACCGCCGCGTTGAAGGCGCAGGGACTTTTTCCGACCGAGATCGACGTTGCGACCGCCGCCGTTGCACCGGAAGCCAAACCGTCGCGCTCCGCCGCACCCGTGCGTTCCACTCCGAGTGCGGCCGGCGAATTGCCCGGGCGCGCCCCGGCGGCGCCGGCCAAGCGCGGTCTGGCGCGCGAGATCCGGCTGCCCTTCGTGCGGCCGGTCAGCGCGAAGGAACAGGCGGGCTTCACGCGCCAGCTCGGCACGTTGATCAAGGCCGGCATGCCCTTGTTGCGCGGCCTCGAGGTGCTCGCGCGCCAGGAGAAGAACGCCGCGTTCCGCGCCGTGATCGGCGCGCTCGCCGACGACATCCGCTCCGGTGGCACGCTGTCCGAGTCGATGGCCCGGCATCCGCGGGTGTTCGACCGCCTCTACGTCAACATGATCAAGGCCGGCGAGGCCGGCGGCGTGCTGGATGTCGTCCTCGATCGCCTGGCGAAGTTCCAGGAAAAGAGTCTGCAGCTCCGCGCCAAGGTGAAGGCGGCGATGGTTTACCCGCTCATTGTCATGACGGTGGCCGTGCTGATCCTCGCGGGCCTGCTCGTGTTCGTGGTGCCGAAGTTCAAGCAGATCTTCGCCGACTTGCTGAAGGGCGCGCCGTTGCCCGCGCTGACCGAGGCCGTGCTCGCTGCGAGCGAGGCGGTGCGCGAACATTACCTCGTGACGCTCGGCGTCGGTGCTGCGCTCTACGTGGCCTACCGCATGTTCCGCGGCACGCCCGGCGGCGCGCGGGCGATCGACGGGGCGCTGATCCGGATGCCGATCTTCGGCGATCTGATCCTGAAATCGCTCGTCGCGCGCTTCACCCGCACGCTCGGCACGCTCCTCTCCAGCGGCGTGCCCATCCTGCAGGCGATCACCATCACGCGTGACACGACGGGCAACCTGCGGGTCGCCGACGCGCTGGACGTCGTGCATGAGCGCGTGAAGGAGGGCGACCCCGTCGCGCGCCCGTTGGAGAGCACGCAGGTGTTCCCGTCGATGGTCACGAGCATGATCGACGTCGGCGAGCACACCGGGCAGCTGCCGGAGATGCTCAACAAGGTCGCCGACATCTACGACGAGGAGGTCGACACCGCCGTCGCCGGCCTGAGTTCGATGATCGAGCCGCTGCTGATCGTCTTTCTTGCCGGCGTGGTCGGCACGATCGTGATCGCGCTGTTCCTGCCCATCATCCGCATCGTGCAGCTGCTGACTTGAGCGGCCGGCGTGGCGCGCGGCCGTTCAGGAGCGCCGGAAGAGCGCGACGTAGAAGCCGTCGCTGTCGTGCGTGCCCGGCAGGAGCGTGGTGCCGGCACCGTCGAATTCGCCGCCGAAATCGCGCGCCGGCCGCTCGGCGACGAACGCGGGCTGCGCGGTGAGGAAGCGGCTCGCGACACCCTGGTTCTCCACCCGGCTGAGCGAGCAGGTGGCATAGACGAGCAGGCCGCCGGGGCGGACGCGGGCGGCGTTCTCCGTGAGGATGGCGAGCTGGGTCGCGGCGAACTCGGCGATCATCTCCGGCCGCGTATACCACTTCATGTGCGGCAGGCGGCGCCAGGTGCCGGAGCCGGAGCAGGGGGCGTCGACGAGCACGCCGTCGTAGAGCTCGGTGCCGCGGCCGAGCCGGACGTTGCCGAGGCGTGCGCGGGCGGCGCGCTCGCGCAATTCCTCCAGCATGGCCGGCCGGATGTCGGTCGCGTCGACGCGGCCGCTGTCGCCGAGGGCGCGGGCGAGTTGGAGCGTCTTGCCGCCGGCGCCGGCGCAGGCATCGAGCCAGACTTGGCCGGCGGCGACGGAGGTGTGGGCGACGACGAGTTGCGAGCCGAGGTCCTGAATCTCGACGAAACCGCGGCGGTAGGCATCGCTGCCCGCGACCTCGGCATTGGGCGGCAGCGCCCAAGCCTCGGGCAAGGCGGCGAAGCCGCGTGCCGGCCAGCCGCGGCGGGAGAACTCATCCAAGGCCAGCGCGGGATCGTTGACCTGCAGGCGCACCCAGAGCGGGGCGCGGGCGAGCAGCGCATCGAGGTGCGGCGGGGCGAACGCGGCCGGACAGTGATCGTGGAACCACGCGGGCAGCAGCGCCGTGGGCGCGAAGGCGTCTTCCGGCGCGGCGAGGAGCTGGCGCAGCGCGGCGGCTTTTTCCGCCAGCGTGGGCGGCACGGCCGGCCAGTCGGTGAGCAGTGCGGCCCGGTAGGCGGCGGTGTCCTTCATCTCCGGCGCGAGCCACGCGACGAGCTGCGCGGCGTGCAGCTCGCCGGAGTCGAGGAGCGGACGGACCCACGGCAGGTAGCGCAGGGCGGTGTAGAGCAGCTCGCGGTAGAGGCGCCGGTCGCGGGAACCGAAGGCGCGGTTGCGCGCGAGCAGTTCCTTGATGCGGCGGGGCAGGCCACTGTCGCGCTCGACGTGCGGCAGCACCTGCGCCAGTTGCGCGAGGAAGGTGCGTTGCTGGTTGGCGGCGATGCGCGGGTTCATGCCGGAGGCGCGCGATGCAGGGTCGCGCGGCGCGTCAGAATTTCAGCAGCTCGATCTCGATCGTGAAGCCCGACGAGCTCTCGCGGCGCGGGCCCTCGAAGAGCGAGACTTCATACTTCACGGCCCAGGTCTGGCCGAGCCGCTGCCACACGCCGTAGCTCTGCTCGTTGAAGCGGCTGCGGCGCAGATCGTAGCGCCAGGTGCCGGTGACCTCGAAGACCTCGTTCAGGCGGCGGCGCACCTCGAGCGAGTATTCCTCGTAGCCGTTGGGGCCCTTGAGAAAATGGGAACCGAGCCGCGCGGACCACCATTCCTGATCGGTGAGCGTGAGCGCGTAGTTGAGTTCCTGCTGCACCGTCGTCTGCGGGGTGAAGCGCTGGTAAACCTCGAGGCGCAGCCAGTCGGCGGGCGTCAGGGCGAGCTCGGTGTGGATGTCCGAGAGCGGCTTGGCGCCGCCGCGGAACTCGAAGCGGTAGTCGGCGGCGACGGTGAGGCGGGCGAGGTCGCGCGTGCCTTGGGCGGTGTCGCGCGTCTGGAGCGTGTTGTGCAGCGCGACGCGGAGCGTGTTGAGGCGGTCGAGTTCGTCGATGTTGCGCGTGTCGGCGATCGAGAGCGGCTGGAGATAGGTGGAGAACACGCGGCGGTCGATCTGCGGGATGTAGGCGCGGCCGTTGTTGGCGCGCGGAGCGTAGCGGTAGGAGAGGCGCGGCTCGATGAGGTGGCGGAGGCCGTCGATTTCCCAGACTTCGTTGCGGTAGTCGAAGCTGCCGCTGGCGCGCAGCCGGGCGTCGAAGCCGAACTCGCCGAAGCTGCGCGTGTAGGTGTCGCGCCCGCCGGTCGCCTGATCGTAATGCGTGAAGCGTCCGCCGGCGACGGGCGTGAAGGTGAACCACGGGGTCAGCGCGAAGGGCCGCTCGAGGCCGTAATACGCATCGAGCCGGCGCGAGCGCTGGCCGGGTTGCGTGAGGTAGGCGTCCTCCTCGAGGATCGCGAGGCTGGCCTCGAGCCGGTGATAGATGCCGCCGCCGAGTTCGATCGGCAGGCCGTCGAAGCGGAGTTCCGGCAGGCGTTCCTGCACGCGGTGGTAACGGTTGGGATGGCCGCGCGTGAAGGCGCTGAGGATGAAGTTGTCGCCGGTGTAGGCCGCCTCGACGAAGGAGTCGGGTTGCTGCACGGGGAAAAATTCCTTCGACCGGAAATCGCGCACGACCTCGGAATCGCTCCAGTAATTGACCTGCGCGTCCAAACGGAGCCGCGGACCGAGTTGCTGACGATGCCACCAAGAGGCAAAGCCGCGTTCCTCGGGCACGGGCGCGCCGAGGATGTCGGTGAACTTGTCGCCGTGGTCGTTGATGTAGCCGCTGGCGAAGCCGCCCTGCACGGAGCGGTCGCCGGAGCCGCGGCGGTAGTTGGCGGCGGGGCCGATGAGCAGGCCGCGGGCGGAGTAGTAGCCGGCATCGGCACCGACGCGCACGCCGGGGGCGACGGGCACGCGGAGATTCGTCTCGACGAAGGCGCCGAGGCTGCGCCGGTAGCCGACCTTGGCCATGAAGTAGGAGATCAGCTCCGTGCGGAGATCGTGCTCGAACTTGGGCAGCTTGATGAAGTGCGCGCCGAGCACGCCGAGTTCCAAGCCGGCGGCCGCGACGAGCCGGCCCTGGCGGTAAGTGACGGAGCGGGCCTTGATGGAGGGCGCGTAGGTGGCTTCCTCGCGGAAGAAGATCGTGGCGTCGGTCAGCACCATCTCGTCGAAGGTGCCCTCGACCTGCGCGCCGCGGACGTAGATGGGGTATTCGCCCAGCCGGAGATTCTGCACGCGCATCCGGCCGGTGTTGAGGTCGTAGGAACCCTCGTCGGCGACGAGCCGGCGGGCGCCGCTCGTGAGCACGAAATTCCCGCGGGCACTCACGGAGTTGGCGGCACGGTGGTAGCGGATCTCGTCGGCCGTGAGCACGACGTCGCCGTAATCGAGGCGCGCGTTGCCCGTGACGACCAGCTGGCCGGTGGCGTCGTCGTAGACGCTGCTCGCGCCGGTGACCGCCGGGGTGGCCGGGGCCGGTTGCGCCCGCAGGACGGCGGGGGCGAGCAGGAGCGACGCCGCGAGGGCGGCGCAGTGAGCAAGGCGACGGAGCATGCCGTTTGCTTGCCGGCTCGCCCGCGGCGGGGCAATGAGATTTCCTCCGCGCGGCATGCGGGCGATTTG
>JAMPXH010000159.1 GCA_023701285.1 Candidatus Didemnitutus sp. | reverse complement strand
GACGGGCGTAAACCGTCCGAAAATGGAAACGGAAATCTTCAACTTGCCGCGGGCGGGATCGATCTCGTCGACCCGGCCGGTGAGGTTCGCAAAAGCGCCGTCGGTGATCTTCACTTCTTCGCCGACTTCGAAGGAGACCTTCGGGATCTCCTTGCCGGTCGCGGCTTCGATGCGGGCCTTGATCTCGTCGATCTCGCTCTGGCGGAGCGGAGCGGGATGCTCGCCACCGACGAAGCCGATGACGCCAGCCGCATCCTTGACGAAGTAGAAGGGCTTGATGACGACCTTGCCCTCCTCGTAGAGCTTCATGTTCACGAAGACGTAGCCCGGGTAGAGCTTGCGGGTCTTCGTGGACTTCTTGCCGCCCTTGACCTCGGACACGACTTCCGTCGGGAGCAGCACCTCGGAAATGAAGTCATCGAGCTCTTCGGCCTTCTTGAATTTCTCGATGTAGGTTTTCACCTTCTGCTCCTGGCCGGAGAGAGTGTGGACGGCGAACCACTGGGCGCCGGTCGGCGTTGAGGTCTGGGACATGGAAGAACGGGGCGGGACTCAGCTCACCCAGGAGGTGAGCAGGTCGACGACTTGGTAGAGGGCGAAGTCGCTGACGCTGGTGAAAAGGCCGAGCAGGAGGCAGGCGACGATCACGACGATCGTCGAATCCTTCAGCTCTTCGCGAGTCGGCCAGCTGGCTTTCTGCAATTCGGCGACAAGCTCGCCGAAAAAGATACGGGCACTGCGGAACGGATTGGCCATGGGAAAACGCTGAGTCGGGCGGAAGTGGCAGGCGCGGAGGGAATCGAACCCCCAACCAACGGTTTTGGAGACCGCTACTCTACCAATTGAGCTACGCGCCTGTGTTTATTTCTTTTAGACGACGCAGCCGGAGCCCCGCAAAAGGGACCCCGGCGCGTGAAGTCGGAAGGTTGAGAGGCGATTACTCGATGACCTCGGTCACGCGACCGGCGCCAATCGTGCGGCCACCCTCGCGGATGGCGAAGCGCTGGAAGTTCTCCATCGCGATCGGGGCGATGAGCTCGATCTCGATCGTGATGTTGTCGCCCGGCATGACCATCTCGACGCCCTTCGGGAGGTGCGCGACGCCGGTCACGTCCGTCGTGCGGAAGTAGAACTGCGGGCGGTAACCGTCGAAGAACGGCGTGTGGCGGCCACCCTCGTCCTTGGAGAGGACGTAGATTTCGGCCTTCGCCTTCTTGTGCGGCTTGATGGACTTCGGGGCGGCGATGACCTGGCCACGCTCGATGCCGTCCTTGTCGACGCCACGGAGGAGGATGCCGACGTTGTCACCCGCCTGGCCCTGGTCGAGGAGCTTGCGGAACATTTCGATGCCGGTGACCACGGTCGTGGTCGTGTCCTTGAGGCCGACGATCTCGACGGTCTCGTTGAGCTTGACGATGCCGCGCTCGATACGGCCCGTCGCGACGGTGCCGCGGCCGGTGATCGAGAACACGTCTTCGACAGACATCAGGAAGGGCTTGTCCATCTCACGGACCGGCTCGGCGATCTCGGTGTCGATCGCATCCATCAGGTCGGCGAAGGCCTTCTCGCCTTCGGGCGTGCCGGCGAGGCCGGCGGTGGCGGAACCACGGACGATGCGGGTGTTCTTGCCGTCGAACTGATACTTGGTGAGGAGATCACGGATCTCCTCTTCGACGAGCTCGAGCAGCTCTGGATCTTCGATGAGGTCGACCTTGTTCAGGAAGACGACGATCTTCGGCACGCCGACCTGGCGGGCGAGGAGGACGTGCTCCTTGGTCTGGGGCATCGGGCCGTCAGCGGCGCTGACGACGAGGATCGCGCCGTCCATCTGGGCGGCGCCGGTGATCATGTTTTTGACGAAGTCGGCGTGTCCCGGGCAATCGACGTGGGCGTAGTGACGATTGGCGGTCTCGTATTCCACGTGGGCCACGGAGATCGTGACGGTCTTGGTCGCGTCGCGCACAGTGCCGCCCTTCGCGATGTCGGAGTAGGCCTTGACCTCAGCGAGACCCTTGCGGGCCTGCACAGCCAAGATTGCAGCGGTCGTGGTCGTCTTGCCGTGGTCGATGTGACCGATGGTGCCAACGTTGACGTGCGGCTTCTTGCGTTCGAATGTTCCTTTAGCCATGTGGAGTGATGTTTGGGTGGTTGAAGTTGTTGACCTTGATTAACGTCGGCAATCCCCCGACGGTTGCCCTGGAGCCCAGAAACGGATTTGAACCGTCGACCTCCCCCTTACCAAGGGGGTGCTCTACCAACTGAGCTATCTGGGCGCACCAAAGCGAAGGCAAAAAACAAAGAGAACGGCTAGAGAATGATTCCCAAAAATTGCCGTCAACTGAATTCTTGCTCTCCCACCAAAAATCTACGGTCCGACCAAGACCCGATAGCGCCCCGGGCTGAGCCGCTCGCCCAACCGATAGGTTTTGATGAGGTAGTCACGGAAAAAAGCATCGATATCCTCCCAACCCGAACTGGCCATGAGCGTGGGCTGCGCGATAACCCCGGTCGCACCGATCACGACGATAAACTCCAAAGGCGCGAACTCCGGCCGCGGTAGCGTCCCGCCCTGAAAGGCGTGGCGAGACAACGAAACGCCAGCCAACGACTTAACCTCCACGAACGCCTCGCGAGGCTGGACCGCCCCCAGGGCCTCGCCCGTCTCGCCGAAACCGGCAAAAGGAGCCTCATTTGCCCGGCTGAGCAGCTCGGAGAGATTCTCTGGGGCCGCCCCCGTTTCACTCGCATAGGCCGGCAGGGCACCCTCCTCGAAATTCATCTTGGGCGCAAAATTGCCAAACACCTGCCCCGGCTGACGCTGCAAGCGGCGCGGCAGCCCGCCCTGCCCGTAGTTATAGCCCGTCGGCAAGAACAGGGGCGTCGGGTCAAAAAACGTCGCCCGTTCGTTCAAGATGCGCTGGTTGGCCGCCCCACCCCGCCCCGTCAGCTGGACAAACGCCTCCGGCTCCGCCGGTTGCTCCAAGACCGTGCGTCGCAGCAACTGCGTGGACCACACCCACCACGCTCCGATCGCCACCGCACCGAGCGTGGTGCCCACCCAGATCCGGCGTTGGATTCTTGCGCGAGCCATCGGGCAATCCTCAGCGGCCCGTCGGCACGAGTTCCGGGGTCTCGCCCGGGGCCGATTCCGTCGCCAGCAAGACCGTGGCAAAGCCAGCCGCGCGCGCCAAGTCGCACAGCTCGGTGAAACCCTGCATCGACACCTGCCGGTCGAACCGCACCAGCAAGGCCGCCTTCGGGTGGGCCTGCGCATAGCGCTCCAGCACCGGCCGGAAGTCCTTGAATTCGTAGATGCCGCCCTCGAACAGGATCATGTTGTCCCGCCGGTAGCTCACCACCACCGTCGCCGCGCCTTGCATCGCCGAGCGCACCGTGGGCAGGTTGAACTCCGCCTGGCCCGGCGGCTGCACGCTCACCCAGAGCCCCGGCGCGAGCACGAAACGCGACCCCAACAGCGCGAAGAACAGGCACACGATCGCGACGTTCGCCCAGAAAAACACGTCCAAGTCCCGCGGAGGCGGACGCAACCGGGCACGCAACTCGAGCGGCTGGCTGATCACGGCTGCTTCCCTTCGGCCGGCGCGGCCGCTTCTCCCGCTTCGCTGCGGCGGTGTTCGCACAGCAGGTAGCGCATCAATTCGTTGCCCACCCACTCCATGTCATGCACCAGCGCCCGCACCCGCCCGTTCAGGAAATGCCGCGCCAGATGCACGGGCACCGCGATGGCCAGCGCCGCCGCCGCCGTGAGCAAGGCCTCCCACATCCCGCCGGCCAGCACCGCCGGCGTCGCATAGTTGCCCGATTGGCTGAACAGCCAGAAAGTCCGGATCATCCCCAGCACCGTGCCGAGCAAGCCCAGCAGCGGCACGATCTGCGCGATCGCCGCCAGCGTGCCGATGCGCCGCTCCAGCAGTGGCAACTCCGTCACCGCCGCCTCCTGCACCGCGAAACGCAGCACCGGCTCCGCCGCACCGGCGTTCCGCAAACCCGCCTTCACGACGGCCGCGACCGGCCCCGGCGTCTCCTCGCACAGCGTCAACGCCTCCATCAACCGCCCCTTTTGCAGGAGGTTCTTGATGCCGTTGAGGAACTCCGTCGACCGGATCTGCCCGCGATGCAGGTAAAGGGCGCGCTCGATGAAGATCACCAGCGCCACCAAGCCGACCAGCAGCAGCAGCCACATGACCGGGCCGCCGCTCGCAAAGACTCTGTAGCTGAATTCGCTCATGCAATTGGTCGCGCATCATGCCGGCGCGCGTTTGCCGGTAAATGCCAATTCCACTCCCTGCGGCGCGGGCTCATGGCTTCGCCGCCTCCGGCGCCTGGAACGCATCCAACCGGGCCTGCGCCTGCGCGGCGCCGCCCAGTTTGTTCTCGAGGATCAAGCGATAGGCGCGCTGCGCCTCGTCCATCCGGCCGCCTTCTTCCAGCAGCTGACCGAGCTCAAGCAAGGCGCGCGCAATCCAGTAGCGACCGGTCGCCCCCAGCTGCTGCGCTGCGCCGGGCGCGACGAGGAACGCATCCACCACGGACCACAAGACCGTCTGGGCCGGCACCGTCTGGCCGCGTCGCGCCAACGCGTAGCCCCACATATAGCCGGCCTCCACCCGGAGGTCCGCCGGCGCTGCGGACAAATCGCGCAAGCGCTCGAAGATCGCCACCGCACTCTCGAAATTGGCCGCGTTGTTCGCCGCCTGCGCGAACAGGCTGCGCCCCAGCTCCAGCTGCGCCAGCAACACGTCCGGGTGCTGGCCGCGGTTGTTGATCAGGTCCTCATACACCAGCCGGGCCGAGCCGAAGTCATTCAACTTGCGCAACAGGTCGCCCTGCTTGAGGCGCGCGTAGAACACCAGTTCGTCCTGCGGATAGTCGCGCACGAGGCGTTCGAGGATGTTGTGCGCCTCGCTCAGATTGCGGTCCAGTCCCTGGCGCTCCGCATAGACCGCCGCCTCGTAGAGCGCGAACGCGGCATACTCGCTGCGGCCGTTCGCGTCCACCATGTCGGTCAGCGTCTTCTGTGCGCCGGCCAGCTCGCCGCGCTGCGCCTGTCGCGCCGCCTGCACCAGATAGGAATACACCGCGGCCTTCGCCTCGCGGTAATCGGCGCGCAACTTCTCCAGCAGCCCCGTCGCCTCGTCGTCGCGCTCGAGGGCGAGCAACGCCTGCGCCTGCAGGAGCAACGCCGTGCTCGCCACCTCGCGCGCCAGCCCGGCGTCGAGCTGCACCTGCGGCAGCTGCGCCTGCAACTCCCCGACTTCGCGCATCGCCTTCGCCGCATCGCCGCTGTCGAAGGAGAGCTTGGCCCGCAACCACAGCAGCCGCACGCGCAACTCGCCCGGCACCGCGGCGGGTGCATCCACCAGCAGACGCTCCACGCGCTGCTGCGCCTGCGCATTCTGCCCGCGCACCTGCATGTCGCGGATCAAATTCCACTCCGCCTGCCAGCGGTTGACCACGTCGAAGGACGGGTTGGCCGCCATCGCGTCGAGCAACGCCGCCGCTTCCGCCAGCCGGTCGGCGCGGATGTCGGCGAGCACCCGCTGGAAGATCAGCACGCCCGTCGGCACCACCTGCGGCGCCTCGCGCAGCGCCGCCTCGTAGGCATCGGCCGCGTTGCGGAAATCGCCCGAGCGGAAAAACGCCTCCGCCAGCAGCACGCCGAGTTCGGAGCGTTCGCGCCCCGGCGCCAGCACGGCGCGCAGCTGCGTGCTGATGTCGGCCGCGGTCCGGTAAAGCCGGGAGTTCCACGCCACCGACAACCGCACTCCGAGCGCTGCCGCCTTCAGCGGCGAGCCGGGAAAACGGTCCAGCAGCAAACGCGCGTCCTCTTCGGCTGCGTTGTATTGCCGGTCGGCCAGCGCCGCCTGCGCCCGCACGAGCAGGATGTCCTCGATCACCGGGTGCGGCGTGGGGCTGTTGGCCAGTTCGTTCAAGTCGCGTCGCAACTGCTCCCGCTCGACCGCGCTCCGCGCGCCGCGCGCGAGCATGTAGAGCGCGGTGCGTTGCGTGTCGGGTCGCAGGCCGTCGCGCAGCAGCTCGCGGAAGGCCCGCCGCGCCACCGGGCTGGTTTCGCCCGCGATCAAACCGATGAGGAGGCGCAGCTGGTCCGCGATGTTCCGCTGCGCCGGCGGCACGCCGAGCAGCTGCCGCTCCAGCACCGCGATCGCCTCGGCCTGCCGGTTCGACCGCGCCAACCCCGCCGCGTAGAAACGGGCCGCGTCGTAACCGAGGCTCTGCCCCGCGAAACGCTCCATGTTGCCGCGCCAGGCCGCCAGATCCCGCTCGCTGGGTGCGCCCCCGCGCAGGATCACCTGCGCCTGGCCGAGCAGGAAACGCGCGCGCTGCTGTTCCGACACCGCCGCTTGCGCCGCCTGCTCGAACAACGCCGTCGCGCGCGGCAACTCGCCGTCGAGCTCCGCCAGCTGCGCCTGCAAATAATACCACCACGCCCGTTCGTTCGCCGGCAATTCCTCCGCCCGGATCTCCGCCAGCTCGGCCTTCGCCTGCGCCGCGCGACGCAGGTGCGCAGCGAGCAAGCCGGCACGCAGCCGCGAGGAACTGTTCACCGGCC
The DNA here is from genome assembly GCA_023701285.1 of Candidatus Didemnitutus sp. Lineage (GTDB taxonomy): Bacteria > Verrucomicrobiota > Verrucomicrobiia > Opitutales > Opitutaceae > Didemnitutus. The sequence goes on along the minus strand of JAMPXH010000159.1, from coordinate 82 downwards.
CCGGGTAAGCCTGCAGCTCCCGCTCCGCCGCCGCCGTGTCGCCGGCGTCGAGCAACGCCGTGACCTGCGCCAGCGCGACGCG
>JAMPXH010000158.1 GCA_023701285.1 Candidatus Didemnitutus sp. | reverse complement strand
GCCGGAGTTCCTCAGGATCTCGATCGCGGCGGGCGCCGCGGCGGCGATGCCGGTGAGGTTGCCGCGCGTGGCCATCGAGCGGAAGAACACGCGGTCGTCCTGCGCGTAGATGGCGCTGACGCGGTCGCCGAGGATCGCGCCGTGCGAATCGGGATGCGACGGGTCGTTGGCGAGGATGGCGATGCGGCCGGTCGGCACGCGCTGGAGGAAGCGTGACGTGAGCTCGTCGATCAGCGTGGATTTGCCTGCGCCGCCGGGGCCGGCGATGCCGAGCACGAAAGAACGCGCGGCGCTCTTTCGTGCGGGGCGATGGGGGCGGGGCGAGGGGCGAAGGGTCTGGCCGGCGAAGGCGCTGGCTTCGGCGAGGGTGATGGCGCGGGCGAGGGCGCGGTCGCCCTTGAATTTCGCGTTCGCTTTCGCGTCGCGCGCATACTCGCGCTTGATCAGCGCCATGATGTCGTCGAGCGGCGTGCCGGCGAAGAAGATGCGGTCGGTGCCCTGACGTTTCATCACGCGCTCGTCGGCGAGCGTGATCGTGCCGCCACCGCCGCCGAAGACGGGAATGTCGCCCGAGCCGCGCGCCTTCAGTTGGTCGACGACTTCCTTGAAGAAGACGATGTGGCCGCCGTTGTAGGAGCTGAGGCCGACGACGTTGGCGTCCTCCTGGATCGCGGCGCGGGCGATGGTCGTGGCCGACTGGTGGTAGCCGAGGTAGATGACCTCGATGCCGTGGCGGGCGAGTTCGATGTTGATGGTCGTGACGGCGCTGTCGTGTCCGTCGCAGATCGGCACCGCAGTGAGGATGCGGAGCGGAACGGCGGGGGCGGCGGCAGCGCGGCGAGGGGTAGCGGCGGCCATAGGAGGCTATGACATAGGTGCGCGGGTCGGTGGCGCAACTTGTCTTCGTCGCGGCGCGGTGACGTGCAGGAGTGCTAATGTCGCATTATGCGTTTCGAATGCCGGTGCGCCCACGCGAAAATTCGCCGGGCGCTGCGGGCACGGGTGCTCCGGCCGCGGCGCTCGGCGAGCCCGCGCGTTGCTCTTTGCATAGGCAGCGGCCTTGGTCGCGGCTTTCATCGATGTTGCAGCGCGCGAGCAAGCACGCTGCCTGCGGTTGGGAAACGGGAGACAGGGCGCGAGCGAACTCGCTGCCTGTGGAGCATGTCACCTGCGGTGTGTGTCCTGAGGGCCGGACGGTCTCTAATCTTTTTTCGACGGCACTTCTAATAAACCGTGCGCGCAGCCCGGCGCGCTTGCGCGACCCCGGGGCCGGCGTAGGGTCCGAAAAAATCCCCGTTCACCCCATGCTGCACCCCCACTCGCTTTACTACGATCACCTGAAGCCGGCCGAGCTGGACTTCCTCCGACAAGCCACCGCGTTCGTCGCGCGCGAAGTCGCGCCGCACGCCGCCGAGTGGGAGGAGCGCGAGGAGTTGCCGCGCGAGTTGTTCACGCAGGCGGGCCGCGCCGGGCTCATGGGCATGCTCGCACCGAAGGCCGTGGGCGGGCAGGAGCTATCGATGCTTTGCTACTGCCTCGTCATCGAGGAAATCGCCCGGCACTGCGGCGCGTTCGCGATGAACATGGCGGCGCACAACGCGCTCTGCGTCGGCCATCCGCTTGGCTACGCGAGCGACGAGTTGAAGCGGAAAATTTTCCCGAGCGTGCTGAACGGCGATTGGATGGTCGCGTGGGCGCTGACCGAGCCCAACGCCGGCTCCGACACCGGCGGCGTCGAGACGACGGCGACCCTGCGCCCCGACGGCACCTGGGAGCTCAACGGCCACAAGACCTACATCACGATGGGCCTGCACTCGGACCGCATGATCGTGATGGCGGTCAGCGGCCGCGACGAGCGCGGCAAGAAGGAGTTTTCGGCGTTCTGGATCGAGACGAAGGACATCACGCCCGTGCGCAAGGTGCCGACGAGCGGCGTGCGCGCCTCGAACACGAGCGAGTTCCACCTGCGGCAGGTGCCGGCCGAGTTGATCGGCGCCCGCGGCAAGGGCCAGCACGCGGCGCTCGCGTGTCTCGATGGCGGCCGGCTCGGCATCGCCGCGATGGCGCTGGGGCTCGGGCGCGCGGCGGTCGCGATCGCGCAAGAGCGCATGCTCACGCGCCAGCAGTTCGGCCGGAGGCTGGCGGATTTCCAAGCGTTGCAGTTCAAGCTCGCGGATTGCGAGGTGGAGCTGCGCGCCGCCGAGGCGCTGTTACTCCCGCCCTGCGTGATGCATGCGCGCGGACAGAAATTCTCGTTCGAGGCCTCCGTCGCCAAACTCTACGCGAGCGAGGCGGCCTCGCGCGCCGCCAACACGGCGCTGCAGATCTGCGGCGGCTGGGGCTACACGCGCGACACGGCGGTCGAGCGCTGCTGGCGCGACGCGCGGCTGTGCGAGATCGGCGAGGGCTCGAGCGAGGTGCAGCGCCTCATCATCAGCCGCGCCGTGCTCAAGGAAGCCGAGGCTCGTTGCGGCCTCGCCGGAGCAGCCCCGGGCACAGCGAGGACATAAGGCGGCTGCCTTCGTGCGTGGCGGGAAGCCCGCGGCGGCATGCACGCTCGCGACTGCTGTCTCCGCGCGTCGCGCCCGCTTGGCCCGCTTGTCGCGGTCGGCCGGCAACGCGTGCGCAGCAAGCCATGCGCAGGGATTTCCCTCAATCGGACCGGGGTTTGTGCCGGTATGAAGAGGGACGACATATGAGAACCAGGTCGGTGGCGATACAGGACGCTCCCCGGGAGTTTGCCCTGCACGAGGTCTTTTTTTCGACGACGGATCGCAAGGGCGTGATCACGTCGGGCAACTCCGTGTTCGTGCGCGTGAGCGGATTCCAGCCGGGCGAACTCGTCGGTCAGCCGCACAACATCATCCGGCACCCGGACATGCCGCGGGCGGCGTTCCGGTTGCTGTGGCGCACGTTGGCGGCGGGGAAATCCTTCGTGGCGCTGGTGAAGAACCTGGCCAAGGACGGGCGCTATTACTGGGTCGTGGCGTTCATCATGCCCGTGGCGGACGGCTATCTCTCGATCCGGTTCAAGCCTTCTTCGCCGCTGCTGGCCGAGGTGGAGCCGCTCTATGCGCGCATGCGCGCGGCGGAGCGCGAGCACGGCGACGGCGGCGAGGCCGGGCGCGCGGGCATGGATGCGGCGGAGCGCCTGCTCGGCGAGGCGCTGCAGGCGCTTGGTTTCGCGAGCTACGAGGCGTTCATGTGGACGCTGCTGCAGGTGGAGATGAAGAGCCGTGACGCCGGGTTGCGCGCCGGTGCGAGCGAAAAGGGGCGCGGAATCGTGGCGGCCGAGGGTGCCGCTTCGCTCGCGGCGCACTTGCAGGCGATCCACGAGTCCGGTCGGCGCGCCTGCGCCCAGATCGACCGGCTTTACCACCGGCTCGGGGAATTGACGGGCTTCGGCGCGGACCTGATGAAGAAATCCGCCTTCGTCACCGACCTGACGCGCGAGATCCGTTTCGTGGCGCTGAGCACCTCGCTCGAGGCCACGCGACTGGGTGAGATGGGGAGCACACTCGGCGTGATCGCGCAGTTCCTCGGCACCACCTCCACGCAGACGGCGGACGAGGTCGCGCGGCTGACCCGGCGGATCCGGGACATCACCGCGGAGATGCAGGAGGTGAGTTATCATCTCTCGGGCGCACGGCTGCAGATCGAGATGGTGCTCATCTTCTGCGACGAACTGCTCGCCGGCGGCACAGGCACGGTGGCGGACGCCCGCCACGGGCCGGCGCGCATGATCGCGGAGTTGAAAGGCGCGTTCGCCGCCACCGCGGCCAAGGCACTGGGGCTGCTCAACTCGCTCGGCGCGCACCTGCACGAGCTCAACGGCGACTCCGAGGGACTGCGCAAGACCATGCTCATGCTGCAGGTCGCGCAGATCTCCGGCCTGGTCGAGACGAGCCGCATCCGCGCGGACAGTGCGGTGGGTTCGATCTTCGACGAGGTGCGCAGGCACGTGCTGCGCACCTCCGAGGAGCTGGGGCAACTGGGGGAAATCACCGGCGATTTTGCCGGCCTCGTGCAGGCGACCCCGGAGATCGAGCGCGCCGTGCTGACCTCGGTCGGCGAGATGGAGGAACACGTGGCGCGCCTCGAGACCGTGGGCGTGGGCTGACACGCGACGTCGCGGAGCGCGCGCCGGCCCGCCGGCCGTCGGTGGGCGGATGGACGAGCGGCCGGAGTGGTGCGTTTTCGTGCGCGCCATTCCCGCGAGCGGGACAAAACCATGGCGCAATCCTGCGTGGGCCGAAAGTAGGCCCCCGCGCGACTGGTTGCGCGAGAGGTATTTCCGGTAGCGGCCGCGGCGCTGGCACTGCGGGTGCATGAGGCCGTCCGACCATGCCCAACCCGTCCTCTTCCGTCTCTCCCCGTTCGTCCGCCCGCCTGCTCATCTGGAGCGTGCTGCTCGTGCTGGCGCTGCTCCACGCCGTGGCGGCGCGCGCGAATTACGCGGACATCGTCAGCGCGTTCGAGACCGTGCGCACGAGCACGGTGTTTCCCGTGGCGGGGAAAACCTTCGACGACATCGAGGAGACCTTCGGGCCGCGCGCGCAGCCTTCGCTGGCCGGCTCCTACGACTGGCACCGCGGCATCGATATCGACGGCGCGGGCGGCGAGAACGTCGTCAACGTCTACGCCGGCGTCTTCGAGAAGATCGATTACACCGAGAGCGCGGGCAACTACGTCGTCATCAAGCACACGTTGCCCAACTCGGTCACCTACGGAACGAATCCGTCGAAGCAGAACTGGACGACCTTCTACACCTATTACATGCACCTGACCGACGCCACGGTCACGCACATCACCGACCAGGGCTGGACCAAGGGATCGAACATCGCCGCCGGCACCGTCCTCGGCTATCTCGGCGCGACGGGCGGCTCGGGCGGCGAGGCCTACGCGCCGCACCTGCATTTCGAGCTGCGCTTCGGCACGTCGAATCCGCTCTCCAACCAGATCGCGGGCGACGGCCTGACGGCGACGGACGCGTGGTTCGACCCGCACATGCACCCCATGCTGCTCTTCAATCCCAACGACGCCACCCTCCGCGGCGCCTCGCTCGCCAGCAGCTACACGCAATCGCTCGCCGCGCAGGCCGAAGGCACTGTGCCCGACGCGCTCTCGCTGCTCTACACCTCGTCGCTCGACGAGCTCGCCCTCGTCAACCGCTTCGTCGTGGAGGTGCGGCCCGCCGGCGGCGGTGCGGCCGTGCTCTCGCACACGCTCGATTTCAACCAGCGCACCGGCTTCGACGCCTCCACCAACGCGCTGCTCGACGAGCAGGACACGACCAAGCCCTACATGGTGCCGCTCGCGTTCACGGACGCGCAGACGAATTACCAGAGCTCCATCGCGATCCCGCACGGCTGGCTCGGCGGCTACCGCAACGACGGCAGCTACGAGATCGTGGTGACGGCATCCGATGTGTGGGAAAATTCCACGAGCCTCACCGTGAGCGCGATCCCCGAGCCGTCGACGTATGCGGCGCTCGCGGGCGCCTTGACGCTTGCGTGCGCGTTGCACCGGCGCCGGCGTGAGTGAGCGAGGCGCGTGATTCGCGCGCCGGGCGGGCGGGCGCGGACGGCGATCAGACGGAGCCAATCGGCCCGGCCGCCGGGATGATTAGCGCGCGTGTTCGCACCGATGCCGCGCGCTGTTACTGCGACGTCAGGCAACGCATGCGCAGTCGGTCGTCGCTCGCAGGAGTATGATCGCCGCACCTCGCAGCGCGCCGCCCGCCCCGGTCGGCCACGAGTCGAGGTTGAGGAGAAATGACCTGATCATGAACGCTCCGTCTTGGATCCGCACCGCGGCCGCCTCGGCTGCAGTCTTGCTCTGGGCCACGCTGCCGCTCGCGGCACAGCACACCTTCAACCTGCACACCGCGGTGTCGGGCGACGCGACTTATTCCTGGAATTCCAAATACGGTCCGTGGGGCTATGGGGCGGGAGGCGATTCCCTCGGGGTCGGCCTCAGCATGGGCGGCACCTACGGCAACGACTACACCGTCGGCATCTTCATGGTGCCGATCTCCGCGCTCACGCCCGGCACGCTGAACTCCGCGACGCTGTCGGTGACGTCGAATGGATTCAGCACCGGCTACTATTACGGCAGCGCGACGCTCGGTTGGCTCGATCTCGGCGCGACGGCGCTGTCTGGCGATGTCGTGGCGGACGGCCTCGGGCCGGCGTCGACGGCGCGCCCCGGCGGCATGTTGGTCTACGATTCCGGCGGCTCGCCGAGCGGCGCCGCGGGTGTGATGACGTTCGACGTGCTGACCTATGTGAACGCGGACCTGAACGCCGGGCGCAACTACAGCACCTTCGTGCTCTCCGGTTCGCGCGACACTTACGGCTCGATCATGTCGGCCGAGACGGGCAGCGGTCCGTCGATCCTCGTGAACTCGAGCATCCCCGAGCCGGCGACGCTGGCCTTGCTCGCCGGCGCGCTGATGCTCGGCGCCGTGGCGTGGCGGCGCAGTCGTCCGGCGGACACCACCACGTAAACGCCAACGAGTGATCAAGGTGGTGGGCGTCGCCGTCCCGGCGACGCCATGTGCGTGCGGTGCCATGATGAACTCCGACGCGCGAGGATGATGCACGATGTGTGAGCGTGTTGTCGCCGCTGAGGACAGCAGCGAGCACCTTGGGTAGCGGCGCTCGTCCCGAGCGCCATCGTTGCACGTGCGGCCGGGAAGGGGCGGTC
>JAMPXH010000157.1 GCA_023701285.1 Candidatus Didemnitutus sp. | reverse complement strand
GCGACTCCGGAGCGCCGGGCGAGACGCGCTGCGAGGCGGTGACGTATTGGAGCAATCCGGCGAGGTTCGCGCGGCGCGTTTGCCCGTTGCTGGCGCAAAACGCGGCTGGCGAGTGGCGCTGCCACGCACGGGTGGAGCAAGTGCGGCCGTTCTGGTGGCCGGTCGCGCGGAGCTATGCGATTGCGGCGACGTCGGCGGTGGCGCTGGCCGGCGGCAGCGTGTGGCTGACGATGCGGGTCGTCGGCTACGACGTGAGCCCGCGGCAATTGCTCTGGCCGCCGGCGTGGTCGGAGTTGCGGGGCGTGCGCGCGGAATTTTTCCGCCGGGAGTCGGGCGTGTATCTGGAGCAGGGGCGCTTTCGGGAGGCGCTGGCGGCGCTGGACCTGGCGAGCGAATTGGAGCCGAACGATTATGCGACGGGCATGCTGCTCGCGCGGGTGGACCAGTTCGCGCGGCCCGACCATGTCGATCGCGTTTACCGGCGGCTCTTCGACCTGCACCCGGATCGTCGCGAACAGACGGCGCAGGTCTGGTTCCGGAGCATGCTGGCCCGGGCGCAGCTGGCGGGTGTCATCGAATTGGCGCAGCGAAGGCTGGGCGACGCCCCGGCGGAGTGGACCGTCTGGCTGCACGGTCTGCTTTTCGCCGCGCGGCTCGACAAGAATTGGGAGGCGCTGGAGAAAGTGGCGCGGCAGGAGCGGTTGCCGGCGGAGGCGCGGGCGGTGATCGAGCTCGAATTGCAACTGCGACGCACGGAGTGGACGGAGGCGCGGAAGAATTTGTTGCGCGCGCCGCTGCCGACCAGTCCCTACGCATGGATGAACCGCGTGGAGTTGCTGCTGGAGTGGGGCGAGGGGATGGAGGCGCTGCAGTTGCTGCGGGAGAATCGGGACAAGTTCGCGCAGCGCGACTACGCGCGGTTAACGCTCGCGGCGCATGCGGTGGCGCGGAATCGCGTGGCGCTCGATCGGGACGTGCGGGAGCTGCTGGGGCGTGCGGACGAGGAGCTGGCCGCGGCGGTGGCGATCGTCGGGCAGCATCTCGTGCAGTATCCGAACCGTGTCTTGCTGGATGCGTGCCGCGATGCGACGGCTCGGTTGCCGGGCGAAATCACGCCCGGTCGCGAGGAGGCGCTGGCGGCGGTCTACTGCGCGCTCGCGCTCGATGGTCGGGTGGAAGAGTTGATGGCGGTGCAGGAGCGCATGGGGCCGTCGGACCGCATTGTGCCGACGAGCCAGCAGCGAGTGGAGTCGGCTTTTCGCCAGCCGGGCACGTCCCCCTTGATGCTGTTGCTGGTCGTGCGTCCGATGTCGCTCGAGTTGAATTACGCCATCCTTACGCGGGCGGCGGAGCGGCGCTGAAAAACAAAAGGCACGGCGTTCGGCCGTGCCTCGGGAGGAGAAACTCGCGGTCGCTCAGCGGGTGGTGAACTCGCGGGTCGCGAGCACTTGCGGGACGCCGTTGGCCGACGAGAAGATCTCGATGCGGTAGCGGTGTGTGCCGCGGGCCGGGACGAAGTTCAGGTGATACATGTCGTTACCCTGAATCGTGTATTGGCCGTAGATGAAGAGCTGCGGCTGTGACGAGGTGCCGTTGGCGAAGATTTCGGAGATCGCGATGACGACGGTCTTGTCGATCTTGGTCTTCGATTTGGTGCGTTGGCCGGGATAGTGATCCGGGTCGCCGTCGCCGGTGCGGTCGATGCCTTTCTCGCAGCCGCAATCCAGCTCGAACTTGATCGCGACGGTCTGGCCGCCCTTTTGCGTCTTGCCGAGGCTGATCGGCGGCAGCCAGTTCACGCCGCAGCCAGGAGCCGGCGGTTGGGCGCGCACGACGGTGAAAGTAGTGGAAGTCGACGCCGTTCCGACGGCGGTGCTGGCGGTGGCGGCCAAGGTGTAGCTGCCTGGGGTGCTAATCGAGAGCGAGCCGGAGCTGGTGGCCGAGGGCGAACCGATGCCCGTAACCCCCACCGTGATCGCGGAACCGTTCAGGGTTCCGGTCAGGCTGGTGATGAGCGAGCCGGTGCCGGCCGTGCCCGTGTAGCTGAAGGGCACGTTGACGGATGCCGCGCCGACCGGAATGGTGAAGGTCGCGCCGCTGGTGGGCTGGCTGATGGCTACGGTCGGGGGAGGCGGAGTGTTGGCGAGGACCGTGAACCGGCTACGCGCGGTGGCGCTGCCGATGATGTCGGTGGCGGTCACCACGAGCTCGTAGGTGCCGCCGGTGGTGAGGGCAAAGTTGCCGGTGCCAGTCGCCGTCGCGGTGCCGAGGCCGGCGGGAGCGAACGTGACCGATTGACCGTTCAGGGTAGCGACCAAGGAGGTGACGCCGCCGTAATTGCTGTAGCCGGAGAAGGAATAGGGGACCGTGAGCGTGGTGCCCGCAATCATCGTGAACGAACTCCCGTTGAGGGGCTGGGCAATGGCGACGGTGGGAGCCGGGGCGGAAACGACGACCCTGAAGTCCACGGCGTCGTTGCCGGTGCCGAGGTCGTTCGTGGCGCGAGCGCGCACCGTGTAGATGCCGGGCGAAGTGATGGTCGCAGTGCCGGTCGAAGTATAGGAACCGTCGCCGTTGTTCACGGAGGTGACCGGAAGAGCGATGCCGTTGATGTCGGCGTCGATCGCCGTGATGGGCGAAATCGTCGGGGCCGCGGAGGTGAATTGGATCGGGACGTTCAACGGACCGACCAAGGGCTCGTAGGTGAAAACGGCATCTTGGAGCGGCGTCGTGATGTCGACGGTTGGAACGTCTCCGACGCGCTGCGGAAACACCGTGGCGTTGATGAAGGCTCCGCCGTCTTGGGTCCCGGTTGCCCAGCCCGGAGTCATGATTTTGTAGGCGTAGGCGCCGGCCTCGATGCCGAGGGGGAATTCCGCTTGGACGACAGTCGTGAGCACCTGACCTGGCGCGGTGAATTGGAGCGTGGCGGGCGTGAACGTCACGTAGCTGAAAGCGACATTATCCGGAACGCCTTCCGGCTTCGTGAGGATGGTGAGCGTGGGCGTGATGGAGACGGTCTGGCCGACACCAATGTTGTTCGGCGCCGTGATCGACAGCACGAACGAGGTGGAGAGAGGTTGGTCGCCCTCGACGATGGTCTCCTTCGGGAAGTAGTCCACGATCGGCGGACCTTCGCGCGCGATGAGCGAAGTGAAGCTCGCGGCGAGGGGCAGGATCAGTGCGAGCGTGCGGAGAAAATTGGCTTTCATGACTGACGTGGCTGTGAAGTGACCTGTTCTGTGTCGGGAACTGAAGCAAGACGCGAAAGTCTTGCAAGCTAATTAGGGAAAATACCCTAATAAACTCTGGACAAGCGGGGCCTTCAGTGGTCCGATGTGAGCAGGAAAGTCTATCGTCACTCCATTCCGATAATGTAGTTCGTCTCTGCTTCACCCGGCTACCCTGCCCGTCGATTCTCACTCGACGCTCTCGTTTGAATCCCCCCCTCCAACTTCAGAAATTACTGCCTGCCGCACGACTGCAGACATGGGGATTGCTTTGGCTCGGTGTGCTTGCGGCCGTTTGTCCCTATTCGGAGTTGAGCGCGCAGACTTTCATCAGTTGGACGAGCGGGAGCAACTCCAACTGGGGCACGACTGGCAGCTGGAGCGGCTCGAACGTTCCGAACGTGAACACCGAAGTGGGCGATTTCACGGGCGCCACCGGCGTCACCGTAAGTGTGGACAGCAATTACACGATCGGCGGTATCCGTTTCGCCAGTGGAGCGGGCGCCTACACGATTTCGCGCACGGCCGGTGGCACTCGCGCGCTCACGATCGATTCCAGCTACGGCATTGTTCATCAGGACAACTCCACGCAGACCATCTCCGGTGGCACCATGCGGCTGACGCTCGGAACTGCGACCTCGTTCGATGTCGCCAGCACGGGCAATCTTTCGATCACGGCGGGCGGTGGCATCACCGGCCTCAGCGGCACCAACATTCTCACGCTCACTGGCTCTAGCACCGGTCAGGGATCGATCACCGGCGTGATTGCCGGCACAAGCGGCGAGGTGGTCAAGAACGGCACCGGCACTTGGGTGCTCAGCGGCGCGAATACCTACACCGGGGCCACCACCGTCAACGCCGGCACTCTTCGCGCCACCACTAGCACCAGCGCTCTCGGCGCCGGCACGCTCACCCTGGCCGGCGGCGAACTCGAGCTCGCCAACGACACCGGCCTCAATTTCGCGCGCAACACCACGGTTTCCGGCAGCGCCACGATCACGTCCGACCGCCTCACCGCCGGCGCGGGCGTGACCCACACCCTCGGCACTCTCTCCATCGGCGCCCAGACCCTCACGATCGAGCGCGGCGCCAACGCCACCTCCGGCACCGGCGGCGTGACCTTCGGCGCCACCACCACGACCGGCAACGCCACCTTCAATGTCGGCGCCAACGCCCTCCTCACGCTCGGCGCCCTGAACGATGGCGGCTCAGCCGACACCATCACGAAATCCGGCACCGGCACCCTTACGCTCAGTTCGGCCGCCACTGCGGTCACCAACGGCACCGCCCTCGACATCACCGCCGGCACCGTCAATTCCAACAACGCCACCGCGCTCGGCACGCAGGCCGCCGTCACGCTCGCGACCGGCGCCACGCTCAATCTCGGCGCGAGCCAGACCCTCGGCTCCGTCGCCGGCACCGGCGGCACCCTCAACCTCAACGCCAACACCCTCACCGTCGGCTCCACCAACAATCTCTCCGGCTCCTACAGCGGCTCGATCACCGGCACCGGCAGCTTGGTCAAATCCGGCACCGGCACGCTCACACTCAGCGGCACTGGCAGCACCTATTCCGGCACCACCACCGTCAGCCAAGGCACGCTCGTCGTCGGCGCCAACGCCCCCAGCGGCTCAGCCGGCGCGCTCGGCAACGCCACCTCCGCCGTCACCCTCAACAACGGCAGCACCGGCTCCAACAGCACCGCCCTCTTCGTCGGTGCCGACACCGTCACCATCGGCCGCAACGTCACCGTCGCCAATCTCGGCACCGGCACCGTGACTCTCGGCGGCAACATCGCAAGCGGCACCGGCAACTTCAGCGGCACGGTCACGCTGAACAAGGCCGTCAATCTCAACGCCGACGGCACCTCGACGATCAACTTCTCCAACACGGTCAGCGGGACCGGCAACATCACCAAGACCGGCAGTGGCACCGTGGTCCTCTCGGGCAACAACAGCGGCTACTCCGGCACCGTCGCCACCGGTGCCGGCACCCTTCGCGCGACCACCAGCGCCAACGCCCTCGGCACCGGCGCCCTCACGCTCGCCGGCGGCACGCTTGCCCTCGGCAACGACACCGGCCTCGCCTTCAACCGCAACACCACCGTCACCGCCGACACCACCGTCGTCTCCGACCGCGTCACCGCCGGCGCCGGCGTCACCCACACCCTCGGCACGCTCTCGCTCGGCACCAACACCCTCACCGTCAACCGCGGCTCCAACGCCACCTCCGGCACCGGCGGCGTGACCTTCGGCGCCACCACCACGACCGGCAACGCCACCTTCAACGTCGGCGCCAACGCCCTTGTCACCCTCGGCGCGCTCAGCGACGGCGGCTCCGCCGATTCGATCACGAAGTCCGGCACCGGCACACTCACGCTCGGCTCCGCCGCCGGCACCATCACCAACGGCACCGCCCTCGCCATCACCGCCGGCACCGTCAACTCCAGCAACGCCACCGCGCTCGGCACGCTGGCCGCCGTCACGCTCTCCACCGGCGCCACGCTCAACCTCGGCGCCAGCCAGACCCTCGGCTCCATCGCCGGCACGGGCGGCACGCTCAACCTCAACGCCAACACCCTCACCGTCGGCTCCACCAACAACCTCTCCGGCTCCTACGGCGGCTCCATTACGGGCACCGGCAATCTCGTCAAAGCCGGCACCGGCACGCTCACCCTCACCAGCGGCAGCTCCTACAGCGGCACCACCACCGTCAACGCCGGCACGCTCAACCTTCAGAGCGGCACCGCCCTCGGTTCCGGCTCCAGCACCGTCACCGTTGGCAGCGGGGCGACGCTCCAGCTCCAGGGCGGCATCACCGTCGCCCGCAATCTCTCCCTCGGCGGCACCCTCGAAAGCGTCTCCGGCGCCAATCTCCTCAGCGGCAACATCACCCTCACCGGCGCCGCCACCATCAACTCCAACACCGCCGCCACCGAGTTCGGCGTCGGCAAAACCGACTTCACCAGCATCATCACGATGGGCGCCAACACGCTCACCGTCGGCGGCGCCGGCGACCTCCGCTTCAACTCCTTCGTCGGCCAGAGCGGCGACACCGGCGGCTTCATCAAGACCGGCTCCGGCACCGTCACCTTCTACGGCGACCGCAATTACTACACCGGCACCACTGACGTCCGCGACGGCACGCTGATCCTCGACACGCTCGACGACATCTACATGCCCGACGTCACCATCCTCGGCGACCTCATCATCGGCGATGGCACGGGCTCGGCCGGCTCCGCCGTCGTCCGCTTCGGCAACGTCGCCTCGGCCAACAACAAGATCGCCAACACCTCCAACGTCACGATCAACGCCGACGGCACCCTCGACCTCAACAGCCGCGCCGACCGCATCAACGCCGTCACCTTCACCGGCGGTTCCATCACCCTGGGCTCCACCGGCACACTCACCCTCTTCGGCGACGTCACCACCAACGCCTCGTCCCAGACCGCCACCATCTCCGGCTACCAGTTTGCCCTTTCCGACAGCGCCTCCACCATCCGCACCTTCACCG
>JAMPXH010000156.1 GCA_023701285.1 Candidatus Didemnitutus sp. | reverse complement strand
CGGATCGAGGCGATCCGCGCCGGACTGGTGAGAAAAGGAAAGCGGGAGCGTATCAGGGCCGGCGAGGCGCGCCCGCGCGCAAAACGGTCACTTGCCCTGGATGCCGCCGTTGTGGCAGTCGGCGCAGCGCAGCTCGGCGTCGTATTCGCCGCCGGGGTGCTTGAACTCGAGGCCGCGGGCGGTGAGCGTCGTGAGGTCGTCGCCCTTGCCTTGCGCGAGGATGATGTGGCAGGAGGTGCAGTCGCTGGCCTTCACCTTCTCGCCGGTGGCGGTGGAGTGCTTGTCGTCGTGGCAGCGGAAGCAGCCGGGCCAGTCCTTGTGGCCGATATTGTTCGGGTATTGGCGCCAGTCGGCCTTGCGCTCGGGGAACATCGTCGTGGCGTAGATTTCCTGCACGGCGGCGATGGTCTTGGCGAGGGCCTCGGGCGCGGCGGTCTTGTATTTGCTCTTGAGGTATTCGGCGATCTTGCCGGGCGCTTCCTCGGCGGTGGTGATCGACTCCTGGATCATGGCGTTGACGGCCTGGCGCTTCACGTTGGGCAGCTCGAGCGAGATGTGGCCGAGGGCCATGGCGCGTTCGACGGAATCGTTGGCGGTCGGGAAGACGTGGGCGGGACGGTTGTGGCAGTCGATGCAGTCCATCTTGCGCACGAGTTCCGCGGGCGGTTCGCCCTTGAAGGTCTCGTTGCGGAAGATCTTCACCTCGCCGTCCTTCTTGTGGGTGACGCGCATCCAGACGATGTCCTGCCGCTTCTCGTCGGCGGCGTAGTATTCGACGGTCTGGTCCTTGCTGACGTGCCAGTGGATGCCGTTGAGTGGGCTGCCGGGGCGGCCGTCGTTGACGCGCATGAGCATGCGGACGGTGTAGGCGGAATTCTTGCGGTCGGAGAGGAAGTGCTCGTAGGTCATGTCGAGGTTGCCGAGGAACTTCTCGGGCCAGTGGCACTTCTCGCAGGTATCCTGCGCCGGACGGAGGTTGTGGACGGGCGCGGGGATGGGGCGGTTGTAGTTGTCGAGGATGAAGCCGTAGAGCTGGCGCGTGCCATTGAGCTTGGCCTGCACGAAGGCAGCGGCGCCGGAACCGACGTGGCACTCGACGCAGCCGACGCGGGCGTGCGCGCCGCGCTGGTAGGTCTGATACTCGGGGTTCATGGCGGTGTGGCAGGCCTGGCCGCAGAAGAGATTGGACTCGGCGTAGTGGAAGGTCTGGTAACTGCCGAACGCGCTGAGGAGGAGGAAGCCGACGGCGCCGCTGACGAAGAGGATGATGTTGCGACGCTGGAGCGGGTCGTGGAAATCGAGGCGCCACTTGTCGGGCATGGTGGCGGCGTGCTTGATCGCCCAGCGGCGTTGCGCCCACGCACCGAAGAACACGAGCACGAGGCCCGTGATGAGGAAGCCCGGCGCCACGATATACGTGAAGATGCCGAGATACGGGTTCTGGTGGGAACCGGTGAGGTCCATCCAGGCGAGCAGCGCGAAGGAGAACAGGGAGCCGACGGCGATGACGCCGCCGATGGCGCTGATCCAGTTGTTGAAGTGGGAGCGCGGCTGGATGACCGGCTGATGGGATTCCGTGGGAGAACTCATGCGCGGAGCGGGGAAAATGGGAGGGACACGGGCGGCGGCGGAGCGGTCGCGGGGACGGAGGCTCGGGCGGACGCGCGGGTGCGGATTTGAGTCGGTGGCCGCGGGGCTCCGCCACGCCGCCGGGGCGTCGATGCGGGCTGACCGGCCAGAGACCGAGAGCGGAGATGGAAACGAACGTTAAAGAAAGAGCCGACGGAGCATCGGGCTGCCGTCGGCTCGAAAAGTGCCGCGAGGTGCGGCGTCAGGCCTTGAGCTGACGGATGAAGGCGACCAAGTCCTTCGCTTCCTGTTCGGAAAGCTCGTCCTTGAAGCCCTTCATCCGCTCTTTGCCACCTTCCTTCACGCCTTCCAGGATGGCGTTGAGCATGGCGTCATCCTTCAGCTCGGCTTGGACTGCAGCGTCCGTGTAGTCACGGATCTTCAGTTTCTTGCCTTGCTTGGTCTGAGCCTTGCCGTCTTCGCCGTGGCAGGACGCGCAGTTGTTTTCCCAGTTTTCCTGGGCCGTGGAGGCGTAGGCCGCCCCGGTGCCGAACGCGAGCGCGAGGCTGGCGAGGGCGATTTTGGTCGTGGTTTTCATAGGGGAATCAACTGGTGGATGATGCGCCAGCTCGGTGCTCAGAAGCGATACAGAAGTTTCGCCTGGAGCATGTTGGCCTCATAGTCGGCCTTGCCGAGGTAGGCGGAGTCCTCGCTCTTCGCGTAGGTATACTTCACCACGATCGTGGTGCGGCGGTCGAGCTTGCGCTTGTAGGTGACCGAGGCGATGTCCGTCTGCACATCGGTGCCGTAGGGCGTGTAGGCGGGCGCGTTGTTGATGAACGTGTCGCGGGCCCCGTAGCTGGTGTAATCAACATAGAGGTCGCTTTGGTCATCAAGCGCGTAGCCGCTGCTGATGTTGTAGCTGAGGTAGTCGCCCAAGCTGGCAGTGACAATGTTAGCCGAGGCACCCGTGGCGTAGACCGCCGGGGTGACGAGCTCCTCGTCGACGAGGTTGACGTTGGCCTGCACGAACCAGCGCGGAGTCGGGTTCCAAGAGAGGGACTCGCTGTAGATGTGCTGGGTGACGTTCATGCTCTCGAAGAACGCGGTGTCGAACTCCTGGGTCATGGTCGTGCTCTTCATGTAGTCATAGCGCGTGACCGAACGGAGGGTCGGCAGGATGCGCCAGGTGAGGCGGACGTTGAAGTCGTTCGTCTCGAGGTCCTGGTTGCTGATGTAGGCCGGATAGCGGTCGCCGGAAGCGAGGCCATTGGGCGTGGTGTCACGCACGGCGTCGAAGTCGTTTTGACGGACCTTGTAGTAGTATTGCGCGGCGACGGACAGACCGGGGCGGGCATACCAGCTGGTCGTGAAAGCATACTTCTGAGTCTTGCGGGACATCTCGGTGTCGCGATCGACGGAGATGGCCTGCAGGGGCGTGCCCGGCTCGGCGATGAGGGTCTCCTCAAGCTGGCCGTCCGAGTTGGAGATGTCGGCGCGGAAGTTGAAGTTGAAGTTCTTCACGCCGGTGTAGCGCATCTCGAGACCGTAGTTGTAGGTCTTCCAGTCCTTGTCGGACTCGGCTTCGAGCTCCTCGATGATGGTCGTGGTGACGGGGTTGAAGTTCGTCTCGATCATCTCGGCGACGTTGCTCCACTCGGTCTTCTCGAAACGCATCGCGGGAACGATGGTGAGGTGCTCCAGCGGGCGATACATCAGGGAGATGTTGGCGATCGTCTGGGTCATCTCGGATTCGCCGAGTTCGTGACCGGGAAGGGCGAAGTAACCTTCGTCACGCGCCTGCTTACCGGGATAAGTGGTGCTGAAGGCGGCGTCGAAGTTCGCGCCGACGACGCGACTGCCACTGAGGGTGGTGTCGATCGTGGTGCGGGCAACGGCGGTCGTGAGCTTGATCTGCTCCGTGATATCGACGGCATAGGAGCCGCGGAAGTGGAGCATATCGTAGTCCTGACCTTCCTTGTTCGTCACATAACGATCGGCGGCAACCTCGCCGTAGCGACGGCGGGCATAGCGACCGTTGTCGTATTCGCCCTTCTCATAGCGCGCACCGATCATCCACTCGTTCTTGTCGCCGCGCTTGGAGGCGGTGCCTTGGATGATGTGCTTCTTCTCATCGATGCGCATAAAGGCAGGGATGATGTAGCGGTTGACGTTGGGCTCGATGACACGGCCGTCCGCCCAAGCGGTCGAATCCTTGTCGCCTTCGCGGGTGACGTAGTCGTAGCGGAGCACGAAGCTCGGGAGGTCGGGCTTGGTGAGACCGAGTTCGAGCCAGAGGTTGCCGCGGTCGATCGCCATCTCCTCGTCGGTGATGGTGAAGGTCTTGCCGTTGGTGGGCCAGACGCCGCCGGTGCCGTCATAGTGCACGCGGGTCTGCTTGTAGCCGAACTTGACGTAACCGACCTCGTCCTTGGTGACCGTGAGGTCGAACAGGTAGTCGCCGTTGCCAGCCATGGCCTGGCCGCGGAGTTTGAGGGAGGTGGAGTCGTTGATCTGCTTCGCGTAGCGCAGATCCTCGATGCCGAAGAAGCCTTCCTTGCGCACTTGGAACTGGCGCTGGAAGCCGGCGCGGTCGCCGTCCTGAAGGGCGGAACCGGTGCCGAGCTCGATGTAGTTTTCGTAAACGGGCTCTTTGTCAGCCGCGTTCAGAGCGGTAGCCAGGCCCAAGAGGCTCGCGCAAGCGAGCAAGGGCCGGCGGACTGAGTGGAGAAAAGCGGATGTTTTCATCGCAGTGTCCTGTGAAAGGTGGGGTTAGAAGCGGAGGGAGGAGCTGACGTGCGAGCCGTGGACGGCTTCGTGGCAGCCAGTGGACCAGCAGGTGCCGCCGCGGGTCAGGTAACCGCTCGCGCCGCCGTGCTGACGACCGCCGATGTAGATGTCACCGGTGGACGTGGTTTGCTGATAGTGGCACTGCAAGCAGAGGTTCGAGTTGCGGGCCTTCAGCATCTTCGCGTTGAGCGTGCCGTGCGGGTTATGGCACACGGTGCAGCCTTCGCGGGAGGCCTCGTGTTCGAACACGTAGGGGCCGCCTTGCGAGGTATGGCACTTCACGCAGGACGAGTTGATCGCATCGATGCTCGTGCCGCCTTCGGCGACGGCGTTGCCGGCGTGCGGGTCATGGCAGTCGCTGCAGGTCATCTTACCCGAGGCGATCGGGTGGGAATTCGGCAGGCTGAACTCGCCGCGCTTCTCCAAGTGGCACTGATAGCAGGTCTCGGCGGTCGGGTTGAGGATCGTGCCGATGCTGCCACCGGCCTTGACGTGCAGGGAACCCGGGCCGTGGCAGGATTCGCAGCCCGTCTCCACCGCGTTGCCGCCGTCGGCGAACAGCTTGGCGTGCGTAGCGTCAGCGAATTTGTGCGAGACGTCCTCGTGGCACGTCGAGCACTTGCTCGAGCCCACGTAGGTCGCGCCGGGGATGGAAGGCGGTGCCATGATGGTGCGACTCGTGGTCACACATGACACAAGGAGAAGGCCCCAGATGGCGGCTCCTCCGAAGATTAAGGTGCTTTTAGTCCAGCGCGATGGTGTGCTCATGACTTATAGCTGGTTTGGTTTGGTTTGGTAGACTCCCGTTGGTTGTAGACGGAAACAGGTTTTCAGCTGTGCGAGTGTGCCATAAGGCTGAGCTTATGACTGCGCACGGGTTGTGCAGGTGTGTGCAGTGCTTGTGTGGCGTGGAACGCACGGTGGGCGCTGATGGCACGAGGCATGCGATGGTTTATCGGCGCGCAGGCCACAAAAGCGACTGCATGACAAACTTTGACACTCAAAGAGCAAGGCATGCGCAGCGCAGTGTTCACAGGCCGAGAAATTGAATGGCGCAACCGGCGCACAGCACCAAGCCGCCGGCGATCACATGCGTGTAGCGCTCCCAACGCTGCAACGGCAGCAGGCGGATGCCGCGCAACGTGAGCAACACCGTGACGAGCATCGCCGCCACCGTCAGTGCGGTGAACACGAGCACGACCAGCGTCATGTCGGTCCATTGGCCTTGGGCCGCGGGATACATCACGAGTGGGATCATCGGTTCGCACGGCCCGAGCACGAAAATCGTGAAAAGCACCCATGGGGTCAAACGAAACCCCGCCTCCTCGCCGTGCGCATGCAGGTGCTGTGCCTCATGCGCGTGCGCATGCGTGTGCACCGCCCCACCCTCGTGCGCGTGTGCATGGACATGGGCCTGCGCGCGCAGCGCCTTCTTCAGGCCCCAAGCGAAATACACCGCGCCGAACGCGATCATCGCCCAAGCCGCCAGGTTGCCGCGGAACTCCTCGATCAGCTCCACGCGTTCGAGCCCGTAGCCGAAGATCACGGCGCCCAGCGCCACGACGACTGAACTCGCGACGTGCCCGAGTCCACAAAGCGAAGTCCAGAACACCGTGCGCCGCACCGACCAGCGGCGAGCGCGGCCCATCACGATGAAGGGCAGATAATGGTCCGGCCCGGCGAGCGTATGCACGACGGCGACGCCCATCGTGCTCAAAAGGAGGAT
Organism: Candidatus Didemnitutus sp.; assembly: GCA_023701285.1. Taxonomy (GTDB): domain Bacteria; phylum Verrucomicrobiota; class Verrucomicrobiia; order Opitutales; family Opitutaceae; genus Didemnitutus. The sequence goes on along the minus strand of JAMPXH010000156.1, from coordinate 688 downwards.
CCAGAAGCTGGGGGAACCGAGCGAGGTGGCGTGGATTTCGGCAAGCATGGGAAAAGCGGGGGCAATGATGAGTGCTTCAGGCGGGAGCGGCCGGTTCAGGGCGTCTCCGTGGCCAGCCGCGCGGCGAGCGCGTGCATCGTGGCGACGACCTCGGGCACCGCGGCGGCGACCGCGGGCGAAAGCTCGGTGCACATGGGTTCCACTTCCTCGACGGAGATCGTGTAGAGGTGGATGGCCGGCATCTGGCCCAGCAGGGCCGCGGCCGCGAAAAGATCCTTCACCCCGAAATCGTGCGCACCGAGCCCGCGCGGCAGATCGCCGACGCGGCGCGGCTGGAGGAAGGTGATGGTGCCGGCGGGCCGGCCGTCGCGCGTGGCGTCGACCATCACGACATCGGTCACGCGCTCGAACTCGAGCAGCAGGTTGATCCCGCCCGTGCCACCGTCGAGCACCCGCACGCCGAAGAGCGGCGGCTGGGTCTCGAGGTGATGGATCACGTGGATGCCGACGCCTTCGTCGCCCATGAGCCAGTTGCCCACGCCGAGCAGCAGCACGCGGGGCTGGGAAAGCGGAGCGCCGGGGTCCGGCAAAACGACAGGGGAGGAAAGTTCGTGGGTGGAGATCATTGCGGGAGGTCCTGCGGGCGCAGCCGCCTCAGCAAGCGCGGCTGCGTCCGGAAAAAAGATCG
>JAMPXH010000037.1 GCA_023701285.1 Candidatus Didemnitutus sp. | reverse complement strand
GGCGGAGGCGGGCGCGGCGCCGCGTTGCGGGCCGTTGCCGAGGCGGAGCGTGAGCGTGCTCCAATCGGGGACTTGCGTGCGCGCGATGGCGAGCAACGCGTCGGGATCGAGCGGGCGTGCATCGGGCGTCGGTCGCTGGATTTCGAAGGCAGGTGCGGCGGGTGCGCCGCCGGGGCCGGTTTGCGCGGGCGGCTCCTCGCCGGTGAGGCGGTAGATGCCGTTGGCCGCCCAACGGTAGGAAATCGGGAGCGCGGTGAGCGTGAGGACGATCAGCACGGGCGCGGCCCAGAGGCCGAGCGAATTGTGCCAGTTGAAATCGCGCGCCTTGCCGGTGAGCCGCCAATTGAAGAGCGCGACGGCCCGCACGCCGCGCCAGGAGAGCGAGCGGGGCCACCACAGATAGAGTCCGGTGAGGGCGAGAGCGAAGAAGGCGAGGTTGCCCGCACCGTTGATGGCCTTGCCGATCGGGCGGTGGTCGCCGCCGAGCGCGAGCCAGCGGTGCCAATCGGTCATCACATGCATGAAGTCATGCATCGTCTCCGAGGCGGGCCGGCGGACTTCGCCGGTGAAGGGGTGGGCGTAGAGGGTGTTGTCGCGGCCGAGGGAAAACGCGACGGCGTCGCGCGGGTCGGCGGAGACGGTGATGGCCTGCGGGCGCGCCTCGGGCTCGGTGGTGCGGACGCGTGCGGTGAGCTCGGTGAGCGTGAGACGCGCGGCGTCCGGGGCGGGAGCCTCGATCCGCCGCGCGTCACGCTCGGCCCAAGCGACCAGTTGCTTCTCGAACGCGAGCACGACGCCCGTGAAGCACATGATGCCAATGGCCAGGCCGGCGATGAGGCCGGCGACCAAGTGGAGCCAGAAGACGATCTTGCGGAACATCAGGAAAAGCGGAGGCGGTGGCGCGGGTGGCTCAGAACGTGTGGGTGACGGAGGCCCAGAGGCGGCGCGGCTCCTGGTTGTTGCTATAGAGATTGGTGTAGCTGATGGCGCCGGTGTTCGTGTTGCTGACGTAGGGGCGGTAATCGACGAAGTTCTTGTCGAGGACGTTGTAGACGGTGGCGTTGAGCGTGAGGTTGGAGGAGAATTGGTAGGAGCCGCCGAGGTGGAAGAGTCCGTAGGCGCGGTAGTCGCCGTGGGTGGCCTTGGCGAGGCTGGTGGCGGTGTCGGGCGAACGGTAGCGCTCGCTGCGGTATTCGCCGCTGAGCCAGAGGGAGAGTTTGGGCGTGGTCGTCCAGCGCAGGCGGGCGTTGGCCATGTGCTCGGGCGTGTCGTAGAGGGGCCGGCCCTTCTCGGCGCCGCTCTTCTGCTCGCTGTCGGTGTAGGTGTAGTTGGCGGCGAGCGACCAGTGTCGGGCGAAGCGGTAGTTCACGCCGGCCTCGAGGCCGCGGGTGACGGCTTCGTCGACGTTCACGAGTTGGGCGAAGGTGTCGACGGCGGGCCAGTTGCCGTAGTTGACGGAGCCGGGGCGGTTGGGGCTGGCGGCGAAGGTGGCGTTGAGGAGGCCGGGGCCGTTGGCGATCTTGTCCTGAAACTCGTTGTTGAAGGCGGTGAGCTGGAAGCGGAAGCCGGCATCGTTGTCGAAGATGAGGCCGAGCTCGGTGGAGGTGCTGGTCTCGGGCTGGAGGCTGGGCGTGCCGATGGTGGGGCGCGTGCCTTGGGCGGTGAAGCCGGTGATGCCGTCGGCGATCTGGTCGAGGCGCGGGGCCTTGAACCCTTGGCTGACGCCGGCCTTGAAGGACCAGCGCGAGGTGGCGTTCCAGACGAGGTAGGCGCGCGGGTTCACGTGGTGGCCGAACTGGCTGTGCTCGTCGCGACGGGCGCCAAGGGTGAGGCGGAGGTCGCGGTGGAGTTTCCACTCGTCCTCCAGGAAGAGCGCCCACTGGGTCTGCTCGTAGGGGGCGGGTGCGACGCCGTCGAGCATCTCGGCTTCCCAATACTGGCCGCCGACGCTGAGGGTGTGCCGGGTGAAGGTGAGGACGGCCTTGGTGTCGAAGACGAGGTTCTCGTTCTCGAGGGCGCGGGGGCTGCCGGGCGTCTTGCCGGGCGTGCCGGGCGGGATGGTGCGGCCGATGGTCTCGGTGCGGTTCTGGACGAGGCTGGACTCGATGACGCCGGAGGGGATGCGCCAAGTGTGGGCGAGGGTGTATTGGTCGCGGTTGAACTTCAGCTCGGGGCCGTAGCCGTTGAAGGTCGTGGTGGTGTCGAGCGTGCCGAGTTGGCCGGCGGTGTTGTCGTAGGTCTGGCGGTAGAAATCGGCGTCGAGCCAGAGGTCGTGATCGCGGTGCAGGGTGAGGTCGAGGCGGGCGCCGGCGGTGTGGATGTCGGCCTTGACGGGGCTCGGGCCACGCTTGCTGACGTCGAGCGGGTTGCCGTTGGTGTCGGTGTAGACGAGGTCGGAGGCGGCACGGGAGAAGAGGCTGCCGCGAAGGGTGAGGCCGAGCTTGTTGGGCACGAGCGGACCGCTGAGGTAGAGGTTGGCGGTGCCGGAGTCGCCGAAGGCGCGGTCGCCTTGGAGCGTGCCGCCGACGGTGAGGCTGCCGCCCCAGACGGTGCTGACTTTCTTCGTGATGATGTTCACCACGCCGCCCATCGCGTCGGAGCCGTAGAGGGTGGACATGGGGCCGCGGATGACTTCGATGCGATCGATCGCGGTCGGAGGCGGCAGGAAGCTGGTGGAGGTTTCGCCGAAGCCGTTGGGGGTGACGTTGCCGGCGGCGTTCTGGCGGCGGCCGTCGACGAGGATCAGCGTGTAATCGCTCGGCATGCCGCGGATGCTGATGTTGAGGCCGCCCGTCTTGCCGGCGGTGGCGCCGATATCGACGCCCTCGATGTCGGCGAGAGCTTCGGCGAGGCTGTTGACGCGGCGCTGCTGGAGCTCCTCTCCGCTCACGACTGAGATGCTGGCGGGGGCTTGCACGAAGGCTTGGGAGTAACCCGCCGCGGTCACGACGAATTGGGCCAGCTGGACGGTTTCGGGCGAGACAGAGCCTTGGAAGTCCTGCGCGCGGATAGAGGCGTGCGGCAGCGCCAGCGCGGCCAACCCGCACCAGCAACACCGCCGGACTTGGCGGTTGAGGCACTGGCTCAGGGAGCGCAGCGCGGTGGGCGCGAGGGGCGTGGCGTGAAGGGACACGGCTTTCATTGAGAGTGAGTCGCAATGCACATGAGACCAAATCTCACGTCAATAGAGAAAATGAGAATTTGTCTCATCTGCGTGACAGGGTGCAAGATTGACCTCTGCAAGTAATTGGTCCTTAATGACTGAGTGAACAACAGCTTGCGCGTGTCCCTATCGTCGGCGGATTATCCGATTCATTTTCACGCGGGCCCGCTTGGGAAAATTTTGGCCGCGCAAGTCGCAGAATCTGTCGGGCAAGGGCGCAAGCCGGCGGTGCTGACGGATGAAGTGTTGGCGGCGACGTGGGGTGGGGTGCTAGGCGAGGTGTGGGGCGGGGCTCCGTTGCTGGCGTTGCCGGCCGGGGAGAGCACGAAGTCTGCGGCGGTATTGGCGCAGGTGTGGGAGTTTCTCGCGGCGAATCGCCTCGACCGGCGCGCCGTGCTGTGGGTCTTCGGCGGCGGCGTGATCGGCGACCTCGGCGGCTTCGCGGCGGCCACGTATCTGCGGGGCATCGATTTCGTGCAGGTGCCGACGACGCTGCTCGCGATGGTGGACAGCTCGGTGGGTGGGAAGACGGGCATCAATCTCGCGGCGGGCAAGAACCTCGCGGGGGCGTTCCATCATCCGCGGGTGGTGCACATTTTCCCGGAGTTGCTGCGGACGCTGCCGCCGCGGGAATTCGCGGCCGGGGCGGCGGAAATCATCAAATACGGTCTGCTGGGCGACGCGGCGCTGTTCGCGCAACTCGAGCGCGAGCCGCTCACGGTCGCGAGCGCGGACCTGCACACGGTATTGCGGCGTTGTTGCGAGTTGAAGGCCGCCGTCGTGCAGGCCGACGAGCGCGAGACCGCGGCCGAGGGCGGGCGGGCGCTGCTGAATCTCGGGCACACCTTCGGTCACGCCATCGAGCAGGTGGCGGGTTACGGTTCCTATCTGCACGGCGAAGCCGTGGCGGTGGGTCTTGGCGCGGCGGCGAGGCTCTCGCAGCGGCTCGGTGCGCTGAGCGCGGCCGACGTGGCGCGCGTCGATGCGGTCGTGGCACGCCACCAGTTGCCGGGGCGGCTGCGGGAGCCGCTGGCGCTGGACGCACTGTTGGCTGCGATGACGCGCGACAAGAAGAACCGCGATGGCGGCATCCGCTTCGTGGTGCTCGAGCGGCTGGGGGCGGCCGCTACCCGCAGCGGCGTGCCGGTGGAGGAAGTCGCGGCGGTGTGGCGCGAGCTCGGCGCGGTCTGATCGCGAGCGCGGCGCGCGCGGTCGGAGCCTGCCGGCCAGAAAAGGCTTCATGCGCCCGCCTGAGCGCGCTAAGTTGTCCGCCTCATGTCAGCCATCGACGAGGGCATCGTTCGCGAATACTTCGAGCAGGCGGGCTTTTTTGTGCGCCAGGCGCGCAAATACGTCCTGACCGCACGCCGCGGAGCCGCGGATGAGGTGATCGACCTCGTGGTTTTCAACCCGGCTTGGGAACGCGGCGCGCGCAAGCCCGATTTCTTCCTCTTCGCCAACGAGCTTCCCTTCGTCCACCGCGCGATCGTGAGCATCAAGGGCTGGCACGCCGCCGGGCGCTTCACGCCGAGCACGCTGCGCAACCAGCCGGAGATTTTCCGCTTCCTCGAGCAGAGCGTGCTGAAGGAGGCCTCGCGCTTCTTCCCGACGGAGACCGAGGACCCGGACGGCGCCGGCCTGATGAAGATCCTCGTGCTGCCCGGCCTGCCCACCGCGGAGCCGTATCGTTCGCAGGCGGTCGCGATGCTGAAGGAGAAAGGCGTCGATGCCGTGATCTCCTTCCGCACCATGCTGCTCGACCTGATCGAGAAGGTGGAACTCAACCGCAACTACGGCAAAAGCGACACGCTCCAACTCATCCGCGTGCTGAAGAACTACGATCTCCTGCAAGATCCGCAGATGGACCTGCTGGGCGAGCGCGGTTCGCCCCGGCGCACCAGCGCCAAGGACTGAGCGCGACCGCGCGATGCGGATCTCCACCCGTCGAGCAGCGAGCCCCGGCAACACCGAAAATCCCTTGATCCATCCCACTGCCATCATCGAACCCGGCGCGCAACTCGGCGCCGGCTGCACCGTCCACGCGCACGCCGTCGTCACCCGGCACGCCATCCTCGGCGATGGGGTCGTCGTGCACCCCTTCGCCGTCGTGGGCGGCGACCCGCAGTTCCTGAAATTCGATCCGGCCACGCCGAGCTGGGTGCGCGTCGGCGCCGGCACCGTCATCCGCGAACACTGCACGCTGAACCGCTCCATCTATCCGGAAAAATCCACCGTCGTGGGCGCGCGCTGCTTCCTGATGGCCAACGCGCACGCCGGCCACGATTGCGAGGTCGGCGACGATGTCGTGCTGGCCAACAACGTGATGCTCGCCGGCCACGTCAGCGTGGGGAACAACTGCTTCCTCGGCGGCGGCGCGGCGATCCACCAATTCGTGCGCATCGGAGAGAGCGTGATGGTCGGCGGGATCTCGCGCATCACGCAGGACCTTGCGCCGTTCCTGCTCGTGGCCGAGCGCGACGAGGTCTCCGGCCTGAACATCGTCGGCCTGCGCCGCCGCGGCTTCCCGCGCGCGACGATCTACGAGCTCAAGATCTGCTTCCAGCGCGTGTTCGCCGGCGGCGATCCGCGCGAGCACGCGGAGGCCGCGCTGGCCGAAGGCGTGCAGAGCGCGGAGGCGCGGCGATTCCTGGAGTTTTTCGCGGGCGGCAAACGCGGCTTCGCCCGGCCCCTGCGCGGTGCGGCCAAGGAGGGCGCGGCCTCCGCGAGCGAGGGCGTGGCGTCGGCTTGAGCGTCCCCATGAGCGCCTTGCCTCTCGCTCTCATTTGCGGCGATCCGGCCGGTGTTGGCCCGGAAATCATCGCCGCGTGGCTCGCCGCCCGGCCGGAGGAGCACGGACGCGTCGCGGTCATCGGACCCGCGCGCTGGCTTGAGACGTTGCCGGCGACGGTGGCGGCGAAGATCCCCGTCGGGCTCGACGATTTTGCCGCGACGCCGGGCCGGCCCGACGGGGACGGCGCGCTCGTGGCGTGGGCGGCGATGGAACGCGCGGCGCGCGGCGTGCAGAGCGGCGAGTTCGCCGGTGTCGTCACCGGGCCCGTGAGCAAGGAGCGTCTGGCGGCGATCGGTTACCCGTATCCGGGGCAGACGGAGTTTTTCGCGGCGCGTTGGGGCGGTGATCCGGTGATGGCGTTTTGCGGTGGCCGGCTCCGCGTGGCGCTGGCCACGTGGCATGTGCCGCTCTGCGAGGTGCCGCAACTGCTCGGGCCGCAACTCCTGCAGCGCACGGTGGCGGCGGCCGATTTGCTGGCGCGGGCGGACGGCATCGCGGCTCCGCGCATCGGCGTATGCGGACTGAATCCGCACGCCGGCGAAAACGGCGTGTTGGGACGCGAGGAGATCGATTTCATCAATCCCGCGCTCGCGCGGTTGCACGCGGATTTTCCCGGCTTGGTCGCCGGCTGCCTGCCTGGCGACACGCTGTTCGCGCGCGCCTTGCGCGGGGAATTCGATGCCGTCGTCGCGCTGTATCACGATCAGGGCCTCGCGCCGCTGAAGACAGTGGATTTCGACGAGGCGGTGAACGTCACGCTCGGCCTGCCGTTCGTGCGCACGAGTCCGGACCACGGCACGGCGTTCGCGCTCGCGGGGCAGGGGAAGGCCAGCGCGCGCAGCTTCGCCAACGCGGTCGCGGTGGCGTGGCGCCTGGTGGCTTTGCACGCCCGGGCCTGATCTGCGACGCGGCGCGGGCCGATATTCCGGCCGCTTGCCAAGCGGGCGGTCTGTGCCTTCATTGCCCGCACATGTCCGAGCCGATCCACCTCACTTTGCCCGACGGCGTGCGCGAAGGTAACGAAAACCTCGTGCGCCTCACGCCCGACGCGGGCGCGAAGGTCGCCGCGCTGATCGCGCGCGAAGGGCAAGGGGACCTGCTGCGGATCGCCATCACGGGCGGCGGATGCAACGGCTTGAGCTACAAGATGAAATTCACCGGCGAGCCGCGGCGCGGCGACATCATCGTCCGCTCGGCCGGGGTGCCGGTGGTCGTGGACTCCAAGACCGCGCTCTATCTCAAGGGCACGGTGCTCGATTACTCGCACCAGATGGTCGGCGGCGGCTTCAAATTCTCCAACCCGAACGCCAAGGCCTCCTGCTCCTGCGGCGAGAGTTTCAGCGTGTGAGCGGGCCGGCGCGCCCGGCACCGGCGAGGGCACCCTTTCAAAAAGGGGTTGTCATCACCCGACATCGCGACAAAAAACACGCCTGACCTAATCCAGATCAGCAAACCCTCCTTAATGGCCCTTCCTTCCTCCTCCGGCGCCCGCCAGCCCTACAATCGTGGCGGTCCTCGCAATAACGATCCTTACGCCCACATCCGGCGTAACGCGCGGATCAAGTCCCCCCAAGTCCGCGTCATCAGCCCCGAAGGCCGCCAGCTCGGCATCATCGATACGCCGAAAGCCCTCGCGCTCGCGCAGCAGTTCAACCTCGACCTCGTGGAGGTCGCCTCGACGGCGAATCCGCCGGTTTGCCGCATCATGGATTTCGGCAAATACATCTACGAGGAACAGAAGAAGACCGCGCACAGCAAGCCGGCCGGCGCGAAGCTGAAGGAGATCGAGTTCACCGTGCGCATCGAGCAGCACGATTTCATGACCAAGGTCCGCCACGCCGAGGAGTTCCTCGACGAGGGCAACAAGGTGAAGCTCCGCCTCAAGTTCCGCGGCCGCGAGATGGCGCACACCGAGATGGGCTTCGACGTGATGAAGCGCGCGCTCAAGGAACTCGAGACCATGGGCCACCCGGATTCCGTGCCGAAGCTCACCGGCAAGCAGATCAACGTGATGCTGACGCCCAACCCGGTGAACAAGCGCAAGCCGAAGTATTTCGTCCGCGAGACGCAACCAGCCCCCGACCGCGCCCCGGCCCAGCCTGACGCGGCAAAGGACTGACGCCGTCTACCTGCGATGACGGCGCCGCTGCGAACCTTGCGCCGCATCGGCGCGGTCCTGCTGCTCGCCGCGGCGGCAAACCTCCCGCTTGCCGCGCAAGTCCGCTCCGCGCCGACCCGTCCGGCGGCCGCCAGCGCGTGGGAGACCACACGCCTGCGCAACGCCGACTACGTCGATCTCCTGCACATGGCGGCGAAGCTCGGCTGGAAGCCGCAGTGGGATGTCCCCGGTCGCACGCTGACCCTGCGCAGCCCCGACGACACGAAGATCGTTTTCGAGATGGACGAGCGCGACTGTCACCTCGACGGCGTGCGGATTTTCCTCAGCGAGCGCGTTGCCGCCCACCGCAACACCCTTTGGGTCAGCCGGCTCGATGTGGTCAAGACGCTCGCCCCGCTCCTCGCCCCGGCCACGCAGGCCCTCGTGCTGCCCCAGCCGCCGCGCCTCATCGTGCTTGATGCCGGGCACGGCGGCACCGACCCGGGCAAATCCAACACCCGGCACAAGCTGCACGAAAAGGACATGACGCTCGACGTCGTCCTGCGTCTCAAACCCCTGCTCGAGGCGCGCGGCTTCCGCGTGTTGCTCACGCGCAAGGATGACACCCGCTTCGCCAACAGCCCGATCGTCGACCTGCAGCGTCGCGCCGATTTCGCCAACAAGGCGGTCGCGGACCTGTTCCTCAGCATCCATTTCAACGCCGTCGATCCCAAGGACGCCGCGCGCGTCACCGGCTCCGAGACCTATGTGCTCACGCCTCAGTCGATGCTTTCCACCTCCGACGAGAAGCCCGACGAGATGACCGGCACCGCCTTCCCGGGCAACCGGCACGACTTGGGCAACGTGCTCCTCGGCTTCCACCTGCACCGCCGGATCGTCGGCGACCTGAAGACCTCCGATCGCGGCTACAAGCGCGCGCGTTTCGCCGTGCTGCGTTTCGTCCAGTGCCCGGCCGCGCTGATCGAAGCGGCCTATCTGTCGAACGATGCCGAAGCCGCGCGCGTCGGCACGCCCGCCTTCCGCCAGCAGATCGCCGAGGCCATCGCGCGCGGCGTCGAGTCCTACGCCACGACGCTGGCCGGGTTGCACGCCGCCGCGGCCAAGAAGTGACATCATAAGCCGCGGCGCGCCGGCCCGCGACCGGCCTCAACATCCGTCTGGCCTCCGCGGGCGATTAGCGTTCGACTGCGCGCCGTCATGTCTTCCCTGTTTCGTTTCCTCGGCGCGCCGCTGGCTGCGCTGTCCCTGACGCTGCCGGCGCTGGCTTGGGATTACGAAGGCCACCGCGTCGTCAATCAGATCGCGCTCGCGGCGCTGCCCGCGGACTTTCCGGCCTTCGTGCGCGAGGCGGAGAACGCCGAGCGCATCGCGTGGCTGGCGAGCGAGGCCGACCGCTGGCGCAGCGCGCCCGACCTGCCGGCGCGGCATTGCAACGCGCCCGACCATTACCTCGATCTCGAATACCTCCGCATGGCCGGCCTCGATGCGGCGACCGTGAGCAGTTTCCGCTACGAATTCGCGGTGCAATACGCCGCCGGCCGCGCCGCGCATCCGGAGAATTACGGTCCGATCGACCCGGCGCAGAACGCCGACCGCACGCGCGAGTGGCCGGGTTTCCTGCCGTGGACGATCACGGAGTATTTCGGCAAGCTGCGTGGCAATTTCGCCCGCCTCAAGGTGCTCGAGGAACTCGGCACGCCCGAGGACATCGCCCAGACGAAGCGCAGCATCGTGGAGATGATGGGCATCATGGGGCACTTCCTCGGCGACGCCGCGCAGCCGCTGCACACGACGATCCACCACAACGGCTGGGCCGGCGACAATCCGCAGGGCTACACGACGTGGCGCGGCATCCATGCGTGGATCGATTCCGGCTTCATCGTGAAGGGCGGGCTCGATCTCGCGCCGCTCGTCGCGCGGGCGCAACCGGCGGTGGCGCTGCCGCTCGCCGCACCCGTCGAGGGACGCGATCCGATGTTCCGGCACATGATGGATTATCTGCAGGCGCAATTTGCGTTCGTGGAGCCGGTCTATCAGCTGCACCAGGCGGGAAAGTTGAAGCTCGAAGGCAACACGCCCGATCCCGAGGCCGTGGCCTTCATCGAACAGCGCCTGCTGACCGGCGGCCAGATGTTGGCCAACGTATGGCTCACGGCCTGGCGCTCCGCCGCGCCCGACGCCTACCTGCGCGGCCAGTTGATCCGGCAGAAGGCCGCCGCCGCTCCGACTCCGGCCGCGAAATGAACGGCACCGCGTTGCTCTGGATCGCCCTCGGCGGCGCGCTCGGCTCGGTGCTGCGGGCCTTGGTCGGGCACTTGGTGCAGGCGCGGTTTCCGTGGGGCACGCTGCTCGTGAACGTCGTGGGCTCCCTGCTCATCGGCTGGTTCATGGCGCGGCTCGGCGCACTCGAGCCGCCGCAGGCCGCCCGGGTGCAGGCGAGCCTCGTGGTCGGTTTTTGCGGGGGATTCACCACTTTCTCCACCTTCAGCTGGCAGACGCTCGACCAGATGCTGCGCGGGCAATGGGGCGTGGCGGCGGCGAATATCCTGCTCTCGGTGACGTTGTGCCTTGTCGCGGTCTGGTTGGGCTTCAAGTTTGGCAAGGCATGAGGTTCGGTCTCGTCATCGGCATCAGCCTGCTCGTCTGGGTGCTCGCTCCCGTCTCCGCGCGGGCCGCGACCCCGGCGGACGATCCGGCGGCGCACACGGTCATCCTCGTGAATGCCCGGCAGCGCGACTCGGTGGAGCTCGGCGAATTCTACGCGGAGCGGCGCGGCATCCCGCGCGACAACATCATCGCCCTGCCGATGCCGGAGACCGAGACGATCAACCGGCGCGATTTCATCGACCAGATCTGGCAGCCCTTGCAGGACGAATTGCTGCGCCGCGGCTGGTTCGACGGGAAAATCTCCGATCAACGCGACGAGCTCGGGCGCCGGCGCAACGCGATCGCGGGGCACCGGCTCGCGTTCCTCGTCGTGTGCCGCGGCACGCCGCTGCGCGTCGAGCACGATGGCAAGCTGGAGGGCGAAGTCGTGCAGGGCATGCGGCGCGGCACGGAGCAGTTCCAGACCAACCGCGCCTCGGTGGACGCGGAGCTGAGCCTGCTCCCGCAGCCGAACCTGCAACTCACGGGTTTCATGCGCAACCCGCTCTTCAACCAGCGCCAGGTGGCGCGCATCACCGAGGAACTGATCGTCAAGGTGGCGCGGCTCGATGGGCCCACGTTCGCGGATGCGCGCCAGCTCGTCACCTCGGCGCTCACGGCTGAGAAGCAGGGCTTGATCGGGCGCTATTACGTCGATCTGAAGGGACCCCACGCGGCGGGCGACCGCTGGTTGGAGAGCACGCGCGGCCAGTTGGTGGATCTCGGTTACTTCGGAGACGTGCACTCCGGGCCGGGAACCTTCGATGCGGCGGATCGCTTCGATGCACCGGTGCTCTACTTCGGTTGGTATGCGGCGAACGTCAACGGACCGTTTCTGCGGCCGGGATTCCGGTTTCCTCCGGGCGCGATTGCCTTCCACATCCACAGTTACTCCGCCGGCAGCCTGCGCTCGACGACGGAGCAATGGTGCGGGCCTTTCGTGTCGCGGGGTGTCGCCGTCACCTTCGGCAATGTCTACGAACCCTACCTCGAGCTCACGACGCGGCCCGATCTGCTGCTGGCCCGGCTCTCGCAGGGCGCGCCGCTCGGCGATGCGGCGTATTTTGCCACCCCCGTGCTCGGATGGCAGAGTGTCGTCATCGGCGATCCGCTTTACCGGCCGTTCAAGGTGTCGCTTGAGCAGCAGGTCGCACAGCTGCGCGACCTGCCGGCCGAGCTGGCGGGGCATGTGGTCGCGCGGCAGGCGGCGGTGTTGGACAAGTTGAACATGGGCAAGGAGGCGCGGGCGCTCTTCACGCAGGGCATGCGGGATTTTCCCAGCCTCGCGCTGGCTCTGGCCGGTGCGCGTTACGAACTCATGCACGAGCGGCCCAAGGAGGCGGCGAGGATGCTGGGCTTTCTGGCCGTGATGCGCGAATTCACCCCGGCGGACTGGCCGCTGGCCCGGGCCGGAGCGGAGATCATCGCCCAGCATGGTTCGGCGCGCGAGGCGCTGCCGATCTACCGCACTCTGGTGCGCGCCGGTGCGCCCACGCTCGAGGTCCGCGCGCGCGCGTTGGCCGAAGCGCGCAAGGTCGCGGACACGGTGGGCGATATGTCGGGTTCGCTGGAGTTCGGACGCATGGCGAGCGAAGTGGCGACCGAAATCGAGGTGCAGAAGGCCGCCGCCGCGAAGGCGCGCGAAACCAAAAAATAAGGCCGGTCGAAACGACCGGCCCGGAAGTGGCGAGGTGGCGGAGCGGGCGATTCCGGCTCCGGCGCCGCGGGGTCAGAGCTTCTGGACGATCTTGTCGGCGAGGCCGTAGGCGATCGCTTCCTCCGCGTTCAGGTAGAAGTCGCGGTCGGAGTCCTTGGTGATCTTCTCGAGCGACTGGCCGGAGGCGTCGGCGAGGATCTGGTTCAGCTCGGCGCGGAGTTTTTCCATTTCCTTGGCCTGAATGTTGATGTCGGAGGCGGGGCCGACCATGCGTCCGGTGATGAGCGGCTGGTGGATGAGGACGCGCGCGTGCGGATAAATGAAACGGCGGCCCTTCTGCGCGGCGCTGAGCAGGATCGAACCCATCGAGGCGGCCATGCCGGTGACGATGATGTTCACGGGCGAGGTGATGAGCTTGATCGTGTCGTAGACCGCCATGCCGGCCGTGATGGAGCCGCCGGGCGTGTTCATGTAGAAATGGATCTCCTGGCCGGGGCCGACGGCTTCGAGGTAAAGGAGCTTCTCAGTCAGGTCCTTGGCCGACTCGTCGGTCACCGCGCCCCAGAGGAAGATCTTCCGTTGCGCGAGAAACTTGCGCTGGATCAGCGCGCCGATGGGGCCGGGCGTCTTGCCGACGGACTCCTCGCAGGAGTGCTCGTCGTCATCGTCCAGGCGCGGCGTGACCGGAAGCTGGGAATCGCGGAACAGGTGGTGGGCGGACATGGGGTCGAAACGTGCACGGGTGGGCGCGTTTTGCGAGTGGTTTTTGGCGTGGCGGGACGGCACGATGGAGTTGTGACGCGGAGCGTTGCCAAGCCGGCGGGATCCGCCACGCTCGTGCGGCATGAAGCTTAGCTCGGGGCGTCTGGCGGGGCAGATCGTGGACCTGCATCAGCGGCGGATCTTCGCCGGGGTCGTGGAGTGGCGCCAGGGACGCATCACGCGCGTCCGTGCGGACGACCGCGTGCGCGCGCGGCACTTGATCATGCCGGGCTTCGTGGATGCGCACATCCACATCGAGAGTTCGCTGCTGCCGCCGGCGGAGTTCGCGCGGCTGGCCGTCGCGCACGGCACGGTCGCCACCGTCTCCGACCCGCACGAGATCGCCAACGTCCTCGGTGCGCGCGGCGTGGCCCACATGATCGCCGACGGCCGGCGCACGCCGCTGAAGTTCAACTTCGGGGCCCCTTCCTGCGTGCCGGCGACGGGCTTCGAGACCGCCGGCGCCGCGCTCGATGCCAACGCCGTGGCGCGGTTGCTCGCGCGCGAGGATGTGCGCTACCTCGCGGAGGTGATGAATTTTCCCGGCGTGCTCGGCGGCGATCCCGCGCTGCGCGCCATGATGAAGGTCGCGCGCAAGCTCGGAAAGCCGATCGACGGGCACGCGCCCGGGTTGCGCGGGGCGCAGGCGCGCGCCTACGCCGCCGCCGGGCCGTCGACCGACCACGAGTGCTTCACGCTGGAGGAGGCGCAGGACAAGCTCGCCGCCGGGATGAAGATCCTGATCCGCGAAGGCTCGGCCGCACGGAACTTCGCGGCGCTCGCGCCGCTGCTGCGGACGCACTCGGAGCGCGTGATGTTCTGCTGCGACGACCTGCACCCCGACCTGCTCGTCGGCGGGCATCTCGACCGGCACATCCGGCGCGCGTTCGCGGCGGGCACCGACCGCTTCGACGTGCTGCGCTGCGCGAGTGTGAATCCGGTGGAGCACTACGGCCTCGCCGTCGGCCTGTTGCGCGCGGGCGATCCGGCGGATTTCGTCGTCGTTGATGGCTGGAAAAAATTCCGCGTGCTGCGCACCTACCTCGACGGCCGGCTCGTCGCGGCGAACGGCCGCGCCCGGTTCCCGCGGCTGGCCGCGAAGACCCCGAACCAGTTCCGCGCGCAACCGCGCCGTGCGGCGGAGTTCGCGGTGTCGGCGACCAACGGCCCCGCGAAGCTCAACGTCATCGAGGCGCTCAACGGCCAGCTCATCACGCGTCACCTCACGGAGGCGCCGGCCCTGCGCCAGGGGAAACTCGTGGCCGATCCCAAGCGCGACCTGCTGAAGATCGCGGTCGTGAACCGCTACGCCGCGCGCGCCCCGATCGCGCGGGGCTTCATCCGCGGCTTCGGCCTGAAGGCGGGCGCCATCGCCTCGTCGGTCGCGCACGATTCACACAACATCGTCGCGATCGGTGCGGACGACGAAGCGCTGGCGGCGGCGGTCAACCTCGTGATCAAGCACCGCGGCGGCCTGAGCGCCGTCGGGCGCGGGCGCTCGCTGGCGTTGCCGCTGCCCATCGCGGGTTTGATGTCGGACCTGCCCGGTCCGGTGGTGGCGCGGCGCTACACCGAGCTCGACCGTTTCGCCAAGCGGCTGGGCTCGCGGCTCGATGCGCCGTTCATGACGCTGTCGTTCATGGCGCTGCTCGTCATCCCCGACTTGAAGCTCAGCGACCGCGGCCTGTTCTCGGCGACCCGCTGGGGTTTCCTGCCCGTGCAGACCTGACCGCGGCAAAAAAACGAGTGGCGCCGGCGGGCGGTCCGTTTTCAATGGGGGCATGAATTCCGCTCACCTTCTCCCTGCCGCGTCGTCGGGCCGCCGTGGATTCCGGAGCCTGCTGGCGGGGATCTGCGCGTTCTTTGCCTTGGCGGCGTCGACGCGGGCGAATGAGCGGTTGATGGTCGCGGAGCTGAAGGAGAACGAAGCGATCGTCATCGAGTATTTCTCCGTGACCGGCACGCGCAGCATCGCGCGGCAGTATTTCATCCGTGGCGGGGCGGAGAAGCTGCTCACGGCCCACCGCAACCTGGTGGAGGTGCGCAACCTCGTGCCGCACGTGGTGAGCAAGCAGTTGCTCGGCGACCTCGTGCTCTCGCCCGAGGAAGTGCTCGGGCTCGAATCGCTGCTCGTCTTCTACGCCGCGAGGATCCCCGGCACCAGCCGCACGCGCGACACGATCCAGGTGGAGTTCTACCGCGACGGCACGCGCGTGGGGCAGTTCAGCTACCAGGACGACACCGGCTTCACGCAGGACAAGGACAGCGAGGAGACCCGCGCGCGGACCCGCGGCAAGGTCAACGACCTGATCATGGACTCGCTGCTGACGTTCCGGCAGATCGACGAGCGCATCCGCGCCGCCGAGGCCGGCCGGCGTTGAGCGCCTCCGCCCGGCTTCGGGATTGAACGGCGTGTCGCGCGCCCCCTCAATCCGGTCGTGCTGCCTCCGTTCATCGAATCCCTCGGCTTGGACGCTCCGTGGACCTACCTCGCGGTCTTCCTCGGCGTATCGCTGCTGATGGTCTGGCGGCTGGAGGCGATGCTGGACCACGGACTCGAGGGCACGGCGCTCGGGACGATCGTGATGCCCTACTGCTCGGGGCTGGGGAACCTGCTTTTCGTCTTCATCGTCGTGCAGCGCGGCGGACCGCCGCAGGAGGTGCTGACCAACGCCCTCGTGAACAACGTCAGCAACCTCACGCTCCTGCTCGGCTTGCCTGCGGTGCTGTGGGGGCTGGAGGTGCTGCCCAACGCGGCGGCCGGGCGCGGCGGCAAGGGCGGCAAGAAGGCGGCGAACTCGCTCGTCGGCGCGCAGATCAACCGGCTCTCGCTCATGCTCACGCTCGCGGCGGTGTTGTTCTTCACCGGGGCGACGTGGCTGCTGGCCGACGACGGACAGCTTTCGCGGGCCGACGGCCTGCTGCTCATCGGGCTGTTCCTTTTCTGGCAGACGTTCCAGGTCTTCGACGTGCTGAAGCGCAACGTGCAGCAGCGGATCTCGTTCGGCGCGATGTTCTACGTCGATCTGCTGCTGGTGCTGGCGTGTGCGTGGGCGCTCTACGAGAGCATCGACTGGCTGGTGAGCTGGCTGACGGCGCAGAAGGACGGTTTCCTCAGCGCGGCGAATCTCGGCTGGTTGAGCGGCTGGCTCATGGTGCTGCCGAACGCGCTGCTCGCACTCTACTGGGCGGCGCGACGGCGCGCGGAGGTGGTCTACAGCTCGCAAGTCGGCGACGGACACATCTGCATCCCGCTCTGCGTCGGCCTGCTCGCGGTGCTGGCGCCGGTGGCGGTGCCGCCATTCTTCGTCACCGGGCTGCTGCTGCTGCTCGGGGCGGTCGCGGTGCACGCGTTGCTGCTGCTCGCGCTGGGCGGGCTGCCGCGCTGGGCGGGTGCGGTGTTCCTCGCGGCCTACGCGTGGTTCGTGTGGGCCGGTTGGACGGGCTGAGGCTCGCGCGGCGAGCGACGGCTCACTCCAGCGGATCGCCGGCGAACTTGGCGCCGAGTTCGACCCATGCCTTCTGTGCGGCGAGCCAGGTGGCGCTCTGCCGGATTTCCAGCATGGTGCGCTGGGTGTGGTTGCAGAAAAGGTAGCTGCTCTCGCCGAGCCGCATGCAGCCATCGTAGTGTGTGCCGTGCGCGTCGGCGGCGAAGGCGAAATCCCCCACGCTGAGTTTCTGGCCGGCGAGCTCGCGGAGCATCGAGGCGATGTCGAAGGTGAATTGCTTCTTGTAGGTCTCCGCGCGCGGGCCCTCGTAGGCGAGGATGGCGCCGCGATCGGCGCGGATCGAGACGAGCACCCACTCGTCGAACACGGTCTGGCCGTAGGCGCCGTTCATGCGCGCGAGGGCGGTGGACACGAGGCTGCGGGCGTCGGCGAGATTCATCGCTGCCATATCAACGCCCGGGCGGGCGCCAGCCAGAACAAATTCGCGGCGGGGCGCGTCTTCAGCGTTTCACCTGGATCGGGCGCACGCGCTGGCCGTCTGCCACGCGGTCGCCCGGGTAAAGAATCACTTCGTCGCCAGCGTTGAGGCCGCCGAGCACCTGCGCCTCGACGCCGGAGCCGCGTCCGATTTGCACCGGCGTCAAAGCGGCCCGACCGTCGCGCACTACGTAGGCCGCCCAGCCGTCGCTGCGGCGGAACACGCCCGCGGAGGGAACCTTCAACGCCTGCGCATCCGCCCACAGGATGACGCGGGCCTCGACGCGGAAATTATCCCCCAAGCTCCGGCGCTCCGTCGGCGGCGTCACGATATCGACAACGACGTTGACCCGCTGCTCCTCGACGCCGAGGGCGGAGATCTTCGTGAATGCGGCCGGCTCGACCAGCCGCACCCGACCCTGCAACGGGCGCGGGCCGCCCCATTGATCGAGTTCCACCTCCGCGCCGGCGGGGATCGCGGCCGCGTCGCGCGAAAGCATCTCGACGACGACCTCGAGGTCGTCGGGGTCGCCGATCTCCAGCAGCGGCGTGCCGGCTGTGACAGCGCGGGTGCTTTCTTGGAAAACCTTGAGCACCCGCCCGGGCACGGGCGCGCGGACTTCGACCGGCGTGGCGGCCCGGCTGCCCGCCGGGACGAAGCCGATCAGTTCCGCCTCGACCTGACGCAGCGCGCCCTCGGCGGCGATGACCTCGCGGGCGGCCGCGGTCTCGCGCAACTGGGCGGTCTCACGCTCCTGCGGCGACACGGTGGCGGCGGCGAACATCTGCTCGATGCGCGCGAGCTCGCGGCGCGCCAACTCGTGCGCGGTGCGGCTTTTTTCCAGAGCTGCGACCGCGGAATCGCGCCGCGCCTCGGCCAGCGCCTGGTTGCGCGCATCGAGCGGCGAGGCGGGCAGCGGATCGATGACGGCGACGACCGTTTCGTGCGCGACAATCTCCGCGCCCGGTTTGAACGGGATGCGTCGCACTTGGCCCGTGACCGGGGCCGAGACCACGTAGCGGTCGCGGATGCGGGTCTTGCCTTCTTCGCTGACGGTGGCGCGCAACGGGCCGATCGCGACCAGCGCGGTCTCGACCGCCGTCGGTCGCGGGCGCAGGCCGAGCACGAGCAACGCGAGCAGGACGGCGCCGATCACATAGGGCAGGGCGCGGCGCAGCGGAGTGGAGCCGGAGGGACGAGGGACGGACGGGTTCATGGAGGAATGGAACGGTGAAGAAGCGACTATTCGGGCGCCTTCAGCGCGGCGATGAGATCGAGCTGCTTGAGTTGGCGGAGCACGACCCACGCGGAGAAGGCCGACGCGATCAGCACGACGATGACGGCGAAGGTGTAGGTGTAGGCGGTGAACACGAGGGGCAGGCGCACGGTCTCGGTGTTCACGGATTGGATGATGCCCGCGGCCAGCCCGGTGCCGAGGAAAAGCCCGAGCGGCAAGGCGAGGAGGGCGAGGATGGTCAGCTCGATGACGATGATGGCGCCGACCTCGCGCTGGGTCAGGCCGATCACGCGCAGGGTTGCCAGTTCGCGCGCGCGCTCGGCGAGCGAGATGCGGGCGTTGTTGTAGATGACGCCGAAGGCGACGATGACGGCGAAGGTGAGGTAGATCGTCTGAATCAGCCCCATGCTCTGGGCGGTTGTCTCGCGGAAACTCTGCCGCATGGTCTCCTTGATCGCGATCCAGCTCACCCGCGGGATTTCCTTCAACGCGCGCAGGAAGTCCGCGCGTTGCGCGCGGTCGAGCGTGATGCTGGCTCCGGTGATGACATCGCCTTCGCCGAGGAAGCGGTTGATGGCGCGCCGGTCCATGTAGGCGGCGATGCCGGTGAAGTCCTCCGCCAGCGCGACCAGCGGCACGGCGCGCACGGGGCGGCGCCCTTCGAGCGCCTCGACGACGAGCAGGTCGCCGGGCCGGGCGCCGAGCACCTCGGCCAGCTTGGCGGAGATGATGAGGCCCTCCTCCGGCGGCAGGATTTCCCGGCCGTGGTGATCGACCGCGCGGCTGTGCGTGCCGTCCGGCTCGAGGCTGCGCAGGCCGATCTGGCGGTCGCGGCCGTTGAAGTGGATGCGCACGGCGGCGTTGCGCGCCGGCTCGACGTGCACGACGCCGGGGAGCTGCGCCAGCTCGTGCTGGATGCGGAGGCCGGAGGGCTCGGCGAAGCCGAGGTTGAGATCCTGGCGTTGCACGACGTCCCACTGGAAATCGAGGACCTCGGCGATGCCCGCCTTGAAGGTGTTGGGCAGGATGAGGAGCGCAGTGGCGAGCGCCAGGCCGGCGACGGTGAAGAGCGCCTGCACGGGACGGCGCTCGATGTTGCGCACAGCGATGCGGAACGAGTGGCTGAACAGGCGGCCGAGTCCCCAGCGTTCGAGCAGCGACGCGCGGTAATGCGTGGGCGGCTCGGGGCGCATGGCTTCCGCCGGTGGCAAGCGCGCCGCCCGGCGCACGGCGTGGAAGACGCCCGCCACGACCGCACCGAGGCCGACGGCGAAGGCGACGAACAGCGCGGTGCGATCAAGCCGGAAGCTCAGCTCCGGGAAGCGGAAGAAGAGCGTATACATGTCCACCAACCGGGTGCCGAGGGCGATGCCTCCCAGCGCCCCGAGCGTGGTGCCGCCGCCGACGATGACGGCGGCGAATTTCAGGTAGTGCGTTACGATCTGGCGGTTGGTGAAGCCGAAGGCCTTGAGGATGGCGATCTGTTCGCGCTGCAGGGCGAGCAGGCGCGTGAGCACGGAGTTCGTCATGAACGCCGCCACACTGAGAAAGACGGCGGGGAAACCGATCGAGAGGATCGCCAGCACGCGGATCTCGTCGGTGACGCGGATGTGCGACGGGTGGTCCTTGCGGCCGTAGGCACCAAGGCCGCCGTAGGGCAACAGCAGGGCGTCGAGCGCGGCGATGACGGGCTCGCGTCCGGCGCCGGGCTCGAGGGTGACCGAGACGAAGTTGAACGCGCCGTAGAGATCCCAGGCGGTGGCGACCTCCTTGTAAGGCATCCAGAAAATGCCGTAGGTGCGGTTGTCGGGCAGGGCGGCGCCGGGGCGCGATTCGAAGACGTATTCTGGCGAGAGCACGATGCCGGCGATGGCGAATTCCTGCCGCCGGCCGTTGAGCAGCAGGGTGAGCCGGTCGCCCGGCTGCAGGCGGTTGGCTGCGGCGAAGGCCTCGCCGACGAGCACCTCGCCGCGCGCGCCGGGCGACAGCCAGCGGCCGCGGCGGAGGAAGAGGCGATTGAGCTGCGCCTCGCCGTGGTCGGGCACGGAGCGCACGAGCCCGCTCGCCGGCTCGTCGAGTCCGGGCAGGTCGAGCGTGACTTGCACGGCGATGTTGGTCTCGACGGTGGCGACGCCCGGCAGCGCCGCGATGCGGGCGGCGACGTCGTTGGGGGCGCGTTTGAGCGCGACGAAGATCTCGGCGAAGCGGTTCGTCTGGTAATAGTCCGCGCTGGCGGTCTCGAGCGAGCTGATGAGGCTGCGCGCCATGATGAGCATGGCGAGGCCGCAGGCCATCACGAGCGTGACCGCAGTGGCCTGGCCTTTGAGGCGGCGCAGGTCGCGCAGCAGCTTGCGGTCGAGGTGGGAGAGCATGGAGCGCGGCGGCTACCAGCGCAGCGTGGAGGGTGCGACGCGGGTGGCGTTGCGGCGCTCCTGCACGACGTGGCCGTCCATGAAATGAATCACGCGGTCGGCCATGTCGGCCATGACGGCGTTGTGGGTGATGATGACGGTGAGGGTGCCGAGATCGCGGTTCACGCGCTCGATGGCTTCGAGGACGACGATGCCGGTCTTCACGTCGAGGGCGCCGGTGGGCTCGTCGCAGAGGAGCACGGCGGGGCGCTTGGCGATGGCGCGGGCGATGGCGACGCGTTGTTGTTCGCCGCCGGAGAGCTGGGCGGGAAAGTGATCCATGCGCGCGCCGAGCCCGACCATCTCAAGCGCGACCTCGGGCGCGAGCGGGTGCTCGGCGATCTCGGTGATGAGGGCGACGTTCTCGCGCGCGGTGAGGCTCGGGATGAGATTGTAGAACTGGAAGATGAATCCGACGGACCGGCGGCGGTAGAGCGTGAGCTGCTCCTCGGTGGCGTGCGTAAGCTCGATGTCGCGGTAGCGCAGCGCGCCGGAGGTGGGCAGGTCGAGTCCGCCGAGCTGGTTGAGGAGAGTGGTCTTGCCGCTGCCGGAGGGGCCGAGCAACACGACGAGTTCGCCGGCGCCGAGGTCGAGATCGACGCCGGAGAGGGCGCGCACCTGTGTCTCGCCCGTGCCGTAGATCTTGGTGAGACCGCGCACGTGGAAGATCGGTTGACCGGAGGAGGACAGGGTCGCGGCGGAGGGCGCGGTGGGTGGCGGCATCGGGACGGACAGCCTGAACCGGAGGGCGGATAAGTCAAAGTTGCCCGGTGGGAATGCAGGGTGGCTTATCGGTCAGGAAGCAGCGGTGAACCTGCGCAACGGAGCATTTACATTGGCCGCCGGGCCGTGTGAGCTGGCGCGGCATGCGTGTCGTGATCCTTGGTTCCGGCCGGGGCAGCAATGCCGAGGCGATCTTGCAAGCCCAGCAGGAGGGCCGGCTCGGGCGCGCCCGGGTGGTGCACCTGTTCGCGGACAAGCCCGAGGCGCGGCTGCTGGAGTTGGGGCCGCGTTTTGGCGTGCCGGCGGCATTCGTCGATCCGGCGCCGTTCAAGACGAAGCTCGAAGGGGCGGGCGAGGAGCGGTTCATCGCGGCGGTGCGCGCGTGCGAACCGGATCTCGTGGTGCTGGCGGGTTTCATGCGGGTGTTGAAACCGGGGTTCCTGACGGCGTTCGCGGGCAAGATCATCAATTTGCACCCGAGCTTGTTGCCGGCCTTCCCGGGGTTGGACGGCATCGGCCAGGCCTTCCGCGCCGGGGTAAAGGAGACCGGGTGCACGGTGCACTACGTGACGCTCGAGGTCGACGCGGGCGAGATCATCGCGCAGGCGAGCGTGCCGCTGGAGCCGGGCGACACGCTGGAGTCGCTCGCGCAAAAAGTGCACGCGGCGGAGCATGAACTGCTGCCCCGAGTGATCGCGGAGTTGAGCGTGCCGCGCGGTTGAGTTTTCCCATGCCCATCCACGAATTCAAAATCGAGATCGCGCCGGTCGCCGTGCCGGCGATCGAGGAACTGCTCGCAGAGCGCGAGGAACAGCACCTGATGGTGCTCGAGGACAAGCCGTCGGTGCGGGCCTGGATCACGGGCTACTTCGAATCCCGCGCGGAGGCGGAGATGAGTTGGGTCGATTTTGCGGTGACGCTCAACGCCGCGTGGTGCATCGGCGCGCCCGAACTGCGGGAGTTGGCCGATGCCGAGTGGAAGGACAGCTACAAGGCGCACTTCAAGGCTTCGGCCTTCGGCCCGTTGCACTGGGTGCCGGTGTGGGAGCGCGAGACTTTTGCGGCACCAGCGGGGGCGAAGGTGCTGTGGCTCGATCCGGGCATGGCCTTCGGCACGGGCAACCACGAGACGACACGGCTAGTGGCGGAGCGGCTGGTGAGCTTCGCGTCGGCCAAGGGCACGGCGGGGCGCGTGATCGACGCGGGCTGCGGCTCGGGCATCCTGGCGCTGTCGGCGGCGTTGCTGGGTTTCGCGCAAGTGGCGGGCTTCGACAACGACCCCGAGGCGATCCGCGTGAGCGAGGAGAATGCGACGTTGAACGGGTTGGCCGGGCGCGTGGATTTCTTCGTCGGCGATCTGGTCAGCGGCTTGGCTGGCCGGCAGGCCGAAGTCGTGCTCGCGAACATCCAGGCGGACGTGCTTGTGCATTTCACCGGCGAGTTGCTGGGCGCGGTCGCTCCCGGTGGTCAGCTGGTGTTGAGCGGCATCCTCGAGCGCGAGCTGGCGCAGGTGCGCGACGTGTTTGCTGCTGCCGCGCCCGGATGGCTCGTGGAGACGCGGGTGATGGGCGAGTGGAGCGACGTCGCGCTGACTAGAGGCTGACTTTCAGCCGGAAGAAGAGGCGGCCGGTGCCGGCGGGCGTGTAACGCGCCCGCCATGTCTGTGTGCCGCCGCCAGTGGAGAGCAGGGCATGCTCGACGCCGGCGGAGGTCCAGAACGTCAGGTCCTCGGAAACCTCCACCGAGTAGATCACGTCGGTGACGGACTCCGGGCGGGTGTAGGTGAAGGTCCAGGCGTCGTCCTCGGAACCGATCACCGGCAAGCCGGAGGTGGCGGCGATCTGCGGATCGAGTCCGAGGGCGTATTTGAGGAGATTGGCCAGCCCGTCGGCGGTGAGGACGGCGTTGGGCGCGATGGTGGCGGGTTGGGCGAGTTGGGCGGCGCTGAAGCGGGCGTTTTGCCAGGCGGCGAAGTTGGGCAACACGGCGAAAGTGCGTTCGACCGGCGGGGCGGCAGTGAAGTCGGCGTTGCCGGGCTGGGTGGCGCGCACGGTCACGAGGCCGGTGCCGGTGAGCGTGAGGGCGTTGCCGGAGAGCGTGGCCGGACCGGAGACGGAGGTGAAGTTGACGGGCAGGCCGGAGGTGGCACTGGCTGCGAGCGTCAGCGGCGTGCGCGCGAAGGGCAGATCGGGGAGCGTGGGGAAGTCGATCGTCTGTGCGACCGGTGTGACGCTGAGGACGGTGGGCGAACTGGTGGTGGAGCCGAAGGCGTTGGTGGCGACGAGGGTGTAGTTGCCGGAGTCGGCGGCGTGCACAGGTGAGAATGCCAAGCGGAGTTGCGTGGCGCCGGGCACGGGCACGCCGTTGCGGTGCCATTGGTAGGCGACGGGGACCGGTGAGGCGGCGGCCGTGGCCGCGAGTGTGGTGCTCGCGCCGGAGGAAGCGACGACGGAGCCGGACGTGCTGAGCACGGGCGCGCCGGCGGAAAGGATGATGGAGTTGTCGCCGACGCCGTAGACTTGGTTGTTGAAGGCGACGAGGTCGTTGAGGAGGTCGAACGCACCGGTGAAACGACCGGTCCACTGAATGCCGTCGGATGAAACGTAGTAAGTGCTGCCATTGCCCGAGGCGCTGAGCGCGGTGGTGGCGATGAAGTGGCTGCCGGAGTAAATGACACTGGTGAGCGTGTCGGGCGTGAAGGAGCGGTTGGTCCACGTGAGGCCGTCTGGTGACGTGAGCACGACGCCGGCGCCGACGGCGACGAAGAGGCCGGAGCCGTAGGCGACGTCGTTGAGGTTGGCCGTGGTGCCCGAGAAAGCGGCCGACCACGATGCGCCGGTGGTGGAGCGCCAGATCGTGCCGGAGTTGCCGACGGCAACGAAAGCACTGTCGCCGTAGATGGATTTGTTCAGCACGTTGCCGCTGCTGATTCTGGACGTCCAGCTGCCCGACAGGCCGGTGGGCGAAGTGCGGAGGCGTCCGCTGTTGCCCGAGGCACCGGTAACGATCCAGAGGCCGTTGGCGTAGCGCACGCCGTTTAGGTTTTCGCCGGAGGCGAGGGCGTATTGGCTCCATGTGGCGCCATCGTTGGCCGAGGTGTAGGCCGTGCCGCTGTTGTTGACGGCGAGGAAGAGGGTGTTGCCGAAATCGATGTCGTTGAGCTGACCGCTGAAGCTGGCGCTCAAGTTCCACGAGTTGCCATCGGTCGAGCGGAGAAAGGAGCTGACGCTGCTGGTGGCGTTGAATCCGACAGTGACGATGGCGCTCGTGTTGGCGGCGACGCTGCGGAGGTTGGCTCCGAAGGCGCCGGCGCCGGTGATGCGCTGGGTCCAGTTGAAACCGTCGGTGGAGGTGAGGATGGCGCGGCCGGTGGTGCCGCTCTGCGCGGGAGCGAGATAGAGGCCGTTGCCGTAGGCGACGTTCTGGATGCTGGAGGTGTTGCCGTTGGTGTTGGTCGCGGTCCATTGCAGGCCGTCGGTGGAAGTGAGGATGGTGCCGCCGGTGCCGGTGGCGAAGAAGCGGCCGTTCACGTAGTCGAGGCCGATGATGAAGGCGGAGACTCCGCTGGAGACGGGAGTCCACGTGAGGCCGTCGGTCGAGGTGGTCAGGGTGCCGCCGATGCCGCCGGCGACGAGGCGGCCGGCGCCGAACGTGATGCAGCGCAGGCTGCCGGCGGAGGAGGCGACGGAGGCCCAGGTGGAGCCGTCGGTGGTGGAGTAGATGCGGCCGTTGGTGTTGGAGACGGCGTGGAATTTGCCGAAGGCGAAGGCGACGCCGTTGAGATCGTCGCCGGTGCCGACGGTGCCGGAGGTCCAGGTGATGCCGTCGGTGGTGGTGGTGAAGATGCCGCCGATACCGACCGCCATGAGGCGTGAGCCGTTAGTGGCGACGAACTGGAGGCCGCTGGAGGAATCCTGATGGAGCGTGCCGGTGTTGCGCGGGGTCCAGATGACGGCATCCGGGGAGCTGAATACGGCGCCGAGGCTGCCGAGGACGACGTAGAGGCCGTTCAGTTGCTGGAAACCGTAAAGGTTGTTCGAGGCGGGGACGGTGCGGTTGGTCCAGTTCAGGCCGTCGGGGGAAACGAGGAGCGTGCCGCGGAGGCCGCCGACGAAGAATTGGCCGTTGAGGAAGGCGGCGCGGGTGGTGCCGTTGCCGGTGGGGCGGGGGTTGCGCCAAGTCCAGCCGCCTTCGGGCTGGAGGTATTGAGTGTAGGGCGCGGATTCGACGCTGCCGAGGGCGTTGGTGGCGACGACGGTGTAGGTGCCGGCGTCGGCGGCCTGCCAGTTGCGGACGAAGTAATAGAGACCGTTGGCGCCGGGGATATCGGTGCCGTTGAGGCGCCATTGGTAGGTGATAGGGTCGGTGCCAGCGAGGAGGCCGATGTTGAGGTTTTGGCTGGTGCCGGCGGGCAGGCCGCGGCCGAAGCTGGGCTCGGGTGGGCCGTCGAAGGCTGGCAAAACGGGCGGCGGCGGGGTTTGGACGGTGAGCGTGGCGGCGGAGCTGGTGGCGTTGCCGGAGGGATTGGTGACGACGCAGCGGAAGCGCTGGGCGTTCATAGCGGCGTCCACGGTGGTGACGGTGAGGGTGGCGGAGGTGGTGCCGGTGTGGCTGGTGCTGTCGGCGAGGTTTTGCCAGGAGCCGCCGGAATCGAGGGAGCGTTGCCACTGGTAGCTGGTGGCGGGGTTGCCGGTGGCGACGACGGAGAAGGCGGCGGGATTGCCGGGGAAGATGGATTGGCTGTCGGGGTGGATGACGATGGCGGGAAGCGCGGGCGTCGCTAGGGGCGTGACGGTGCCGGCGATGGTGTATTCGCCGATGCTGGCGTAATTGGTGTAGCCGGAGGGCGGGTCGGCCAGAGGGGTGCCGATCGCGGCGCCGACGACGCGGAGATAGTAGGTGCCCGGGCCGGGCGAGAGGTCGAAGGTGGCGGCGGAGCTGTGGGCCGGGTCTGAGGTGGCGAGGAGGACGCCGGAGGAGGAGTAGAGCTCGGCGCGCACGTCGAGGGCGCTGAGGTTAAGGCTGAAGGGGGCGGTGTGCGGGGCGATGGTAAGCGAGATTGCGCCCGTGGTCTGGAGGGAGAACCAATCCTGATCGGCGGCGCTGGTGATGATGCCGCGGTGCTGGACGGCGGGGCCGTTGGCGAGGAGGGGTGTCGACGTGAGGGAGCTGTTGGCGTGGTCGTCGGCGCGCCCGGAGAGGGCCGAGGTGATGATGGCGAGGTCGTCCTGGGGGTTGTTGGCGCGAAAATACTCGCCGCGGGACCATTGGATGATCTGGCCGGAGCCGGACCCCATGATCGGCGACCAGGAGGTGGCGCCAGTGCCGTGGCCGCTGTAGTATTCGGCGTCCTTGGTGCCGTCGGCCTTGAGGGTGCCGTCGTGGGAGAGGCCGAGGTTGTGACCGACTTCGTGGGAAGCGACGGCGGCGACAAAACCGTCGGTGTAGCCGTCGTGATAGACGAAGGAGACGGAGTAGGTGGCGGCGAAACTGCCGGAGCCGAAGACGCCGACGTAAGCGACGCCGCTGGCGGTGGCGGAGCTGGGGTTGGGAATGCCGTTGGCGTCGGTTTTGCGGGTGAAAAGGACGCGGGCCGTGCGGTTGTTGAAAACGGCGGGCGCCTCGGTGGTGACGTTGACGTCGAAGGAGCGGTAATCCTCGGCGATGCGCGCCCAGATGTTGACGATGGCGGCTTGTTCCTCGGGGGAGAAGGAGCTGGCATTGCCGTCGGTGTCGTAAGGGATGCAGACGTAGGCGGCCGGGGCGCCGGCGGTGGTGTTCCAAGCGGTGCCGGTGACGGTGTGGCCGTTGAAGTCGAGGTAGATGACGTTCGCGGAGCCGGGGCGGCTTTGCCGCAAGGGTGGGGAGGAATTGGGCACGGAAACCGCGAAATCGCCGGCAGCACTGACGGCTTTGATCTGCGGGCCTACAAGCCTGCCGTCGGCTGCCTGGGCGAAGAGGGTGGGGTTTGGGCCGCCGTCGATAGGGGGCGTGAGGTGGCAGGCGTAGTAGAGCTGACCGGTGGAATCGGCCAGCAAGGAGGCAAGGTCGCTGACGGGCACTTGCAGGCGCGTGAGCTGGTTCAGGGCTTGGGCTTGGGCGGCAGGCGTGAGGCCGATCAGGATGGCTTTAAGCTGGCTTTCGGGAAGGCGGGCCAAGGTGAGCGGTGCGTCTTGCCCGAGCGTGGCCGCTGCAGGGCGGCGGATGAGCGGAGCCGCTGCGACAGTGGGTTGCACAGGGGCGGGAGCCTGCGGAAGGCTGGGCGGGGTCACTTGTGCCTGTGTCGTGGCTCGGCGCAGCGAGTCCGGCGCGCTAATCGGGGCGTAAGCCAGCCAACCGCTCACAATCACGACCGCGAGGGCGGCGAGCAGGGGGGCAGAGGAGAGCTTCATGGAGAAACGGTGCTCAATCCCTGCTGCGATGGCAGCGGGGGCGCATCAGTCCGGAACGATGAGCGAAGGTGGTGCCGGCGCAAACACGGATGGCGGGTGAGTCCGGGCCCGGTGATGTGCGACGCGGCTGGAATCGGGTGCTCAAGCCGAGCTGAGCACGAAAAAGCCGCGCGGGCTGGCGCGGCTCGAAATGGAGAAGGGATTGCGGGACGTGGCTCAGAACAGATCCGGAGGCGTGCGCGACATGAAGTCCTCCATGTAGGCGGTGGTCGCCTTGCCTTCGATGAAGGTCGGGTCGCTCATGATGGCCTTGTGCAGCGGGATGGTGGTCTTGATGCCGCGGACGAGGTATTCGCTGAGGGCTCGGTAGGAGCGCTGGAGGGCAATCTTACGAGTCGAACCGTAGCAGATGAGCTTGCCGATCATCGAATCGTAATACGGCGGGATGGTGTAGCCGCTGTAAACGTGGGAGTCCACTCTGACACCGTGGCCGCCCGGGGCGTAGTAAAGCGAGATCGTGCCGGGGGAGGGGGTGAAGTTGCGCGCCGGATCCTCGGCGTTGATGCGACATTCGATGGCGTGCTTGGTCCACGTGATATCGCTCTGGTCGAGATCCAGTTTTTCGCCGTTGGCCACGCGGATCTGCTGCTTGATCAGGTCGATTCCGGTGACTTCCTCGGTCACCGGGTGCTCGACTTGGATGCGCGTGTTCATCTCGATGAAGTAGTAATTGCCTTTCGGATCGACGAGGAACTCGATGGTGCCCGCGTTCTGGTATTCGGCCGCTTCGGCGGCACGGATGGCGGCCTTGCCCATTTTCTTGCGCAGGTCGGCGTTCAGGAAGGGCGAGGGTGCCTCCTCGATCAGCTTCTGATGCCGCCGTTGGACCGAGCAATCGCGCTCGCCCAAGTGCAGCACCTTGCCGTGACTGTCGGCCAAGATCTGGAACTCGATGTGGCGCGGATTCTGGATGTATTTCTCGATGTAAACCGCGCCGTTGCCGAAGGCCTTCTCGGCTTCGTTGCGGGCGACATGGTATTCCTTGGCGAAGGAGACGTCGTTGTGCGCGATGCGCATGCCGCGGCCACCGCCGCCAGCTACAGCCTTGATGATGACCGGGTAGCCGATTTTGCGCGCGATTTTGACGGCTTCCGCCTCGGATTCGACCGGGCCGTCCGATCCGGGAACGGTGGGCACGCCGGCTTTACGGACGGTGTCCTTGGCGATGGCCTTATCGCCCATGATTCTGATGCTCTTGGACTTGGGGCCGATGAACTTGATGTTACACGATTCGCACTGTTCGGCGAATTTGGCGTTTTCGGAAAGAAAACCGTAGCCCGGGTGGATGGCGTCCACATCGGCGATCTCCGCGGCGCTGATGATGCGATCGGCGCGCAGGTAGCTGTCGGTGCTTTTGGGGCCGCCGATGCAGATGGCTTCGTCAGCCAGTTGGACGTGCAAGGACTGGACGTCGGCTTCGGAGTAGACGGCCAGCGTCTTGATGCCGAGTTCGCGACAGGCGCGGATGATGCGAAGCGCAATCTCTCCACGATTGGCGATGAGGACCTTTTGAATCATGTGCGGATAAAAATAGGCCGGACAGTGCTCTGCCCGGCCGGCGTGATCTGAGCGGTGGTCAGGCCACCTTGACCTTGTAGAGTCGCTGGCCGTATTCGACCGGCTGACCGTTCTCGACGAGGACTTCGACTACGGTGCCCTTCACCTCGGCCTGAATCTCATTCATGATTTTCATGGCCTCGATGATGCAGACGACGGATTTTTCATCGACCTTGCTGTTGACGTCGACGAAGGCGGGGCTGTCGGGTGAGGGAGAGCGGTAGAAAGTGCCTACCATCGGAGATTTGACGTAGGTGTAGCCCACTTCGTCGCCAGCGGGAGTGTTGCTCGCCGGGCTGGCGGGCAGCAAAGCAGGGGCCGGGGCTGCGCTTCGGGGTTGCTCAACGGTGACGCCGGGCGGGAACGGATGCGCGGAGAACGTCGTTTGAGCGGCGGCTCCTTCGGCGGAGTTGCGCTTGATCTTAATCTTGAAGCCTTCCTCTTCCACTTCGAACTCGGTGAGGTCCGAGCGCTTCATCAGGTCCACAATCAGCTTAATTTGCTTTAGGTCCAACGGTTCGCCTTGGTTGAGTTTGGTCAGCTGGGAGTTAGTTGCTGGGTTAGGCTTGGCGTTCAAAAGTAGTTTCCAGGTTGTTACAACCTTTTGTTTGGCGGTCGCATTCGGCCATTTGTTAAAAAACGTAAAATGCCAGAAGTTCGGCTTCTTTATCGGAACAAAACAGCCACAGAATCGCTTGAAAGAAGCTTCGAATGCGGGGCTGTGCCCAGTGCTTTGGCACTACTTACACGCGGAAAGGCCAGTCTGGTGCTCTGGAATTAGCTCGGCATATGACCTATGACCTCGCGATCGAATGGGACGAGTGAGGCCTAGTTTGCTTTGTCTGCAGCGCTTCCGGGCGCAGTTTGCCTTTTTGAGGATACGCTCGACGCTGGCGGTCCTGACGAAGGGAGCGGGTTGAGTGTTCCATGCAGCCAAGGGGGCGATGATCGCCCCGCTGCAATTCAGGAACGCTGCAAAACGCCGCACGGGACACCGCCTGCTGTTCGAGTTCAGCGAACTAGCGTTCGATCAGGTCCAGCAACTGGCGCTGGTGGGGATGAAGTGCGGCACTGGGGATGGGCGCAGCCCTCGGGGATGGTCGCGCGGCGTAATTAACGAGGGGATTGTTGCTAGGGAAATCGTCAGCGAGGCGGCGCAAGAACCTCGGGAACTCCCGGTGCGGGTGCGTGGATAGCATTGGTCGATGCCTAGACCTTCGGTGGCTTGCCGTGCGGCGAGCAGGGTGGTGCCGTGCCGCAGCGAGTGAGCCTGAGCGGCAGGCCGGGTGCGGTCCAAAGCTTGAATCTGGCTCTTCCTCGTCGACGCAGAAGACCACGGTGTTCTGGGGGCAGATGAACGCCGACCAAACCAGTGAGTTTCTCTAGGTAGCACTGATCGCGAGGGAGCCTGAAGGTATTGGTCAGCCGCGGCGTCAACCCGTTGGCCTGCCAACCCTGCGAATTGTGCTCTTGCTGCGCCTTGTGTGCGCTTGAGCGTGCGCGTGCTGCAACGGATCGCGCCCGGCCAACGTGGTCTTTGGGATGGTCTTTATCCGCCGGCAAACCCGCGCTGCACCTCAGCGCGGGTTGCTCCTCGATGGGGCGCAATTCTCCCAACCGTAGGCGATACTGTCCTCCCGCTCTCTCCGCGTCACAGCGCGACGGTCTCGCGTCGGACCGCTAGCTCGGCGGTTATCACTCTGTCGGACTGCCCCAGTGCCGCGCTACGGCTGATCCGCGCGCAATAGCATGTGCTGCTGCGTAGCCCCGGGACGAACCCATTGCGCTAAGCGGCCCAGCTCTGCTTCTGGCAAAAAACGGGACGGTGTTGCGTGACATCACGGCAGCTTGTCGGAGTAACGCTTATGCCGATCAATTTGTGGGATTCGACGCTGGCGTGTCGTGCGCACGCAGAGGCATCGCCTCTTGCCGCTGCGCGACCAAGCATAGGGTGTGCGTGTTCAACATTCAAAGTGGCGCAGCCCGCGCGGAGGAAACCGGTCGAGTGCGTCTCAGGCGGCGCATGGCGCAGGTTTCCGCGAATTGGGCTGCACGGCGTAGCAGGGGCTTTGCGTCTGTGGCTGACGGGGATGGGGATCTGCGCACTCTGCTGCTGCGGCTTGAGGTATGGAGGTGGCGGAGTAGATTCGCTTCCCTCGTAATGCCTCCGAGGCCGCCTGCTTCGCACCTACCTTGCATGTGCCGCTCTGAAAGACTCCGCTGGATTGCGCTTCGCGTAGCTGCGGCTGCGGTAATAAGAACTATGGTCGCTTAGTGATGCCTGCTGGTGCCGCTGCGGGCGAGGTTGGTAGCATGTGCGGGAGTGGTGTAATTGCTGGCAGCCGAAGCTCTCTCTGTATCGACTAGCCTAATACAAAAATCCGTTTAACCGCAAAGCGCATTTCCATCCTGCCGGGCGGTGTCGCCATTGGCGAATTTAAGATTTCTATTCTATTTATTATAAAACACTTGCGAAACAATAAGATTTTCTTAGCAAAAAAAACTTGAATCACTTTACCGCACTTGCATGGTTCGCCGTCCCTTCTGAAACAACAGCTTCGCCGAAAGGCAAAGTAGAGTTCGAAAGGGGCTTCGAGAAATCGAAGTCGTTCCTTCAAAATTTTTCCAAAAAAATACGGAAAAGTATTGACGAGCGAAAATCCAAGTGTCTTCTTGGAAACCTTTCCCCTAAAAAGGAAGCGGTTCTTTGAAATTTACTTTGTGCGATTGATTGGGACCCCCAATCAAAAATTCCAGACGCGAGATTCATTCTCGCGTCGATAAACAGCGATGCAAGTCGTTGTTTAGTAGTTCATGAATCACTAGGATTCGTGACTCTCTGATTCTTTTCGGAGAGTTTGATCCTGGCTCAGAATGAACGCTGGCGGCGTGGTTAAGACATGCAAGTCGAACGGGTTTTTCAGTGTAGCAATACATTGAGAAATCAGTGGCGAACGGGTGCGTAACACGTGAACAATCTACCATCGAGTGTGGAATAGCTCGCCGAAAGGCGAATTAATACCGCATGTGGTTGTCCCTCGCATGAGAGATATACTAAAGTCAGGGACCGCAAGGCCTGACGCTAGATGAGGAGTTCGCGGCCTATCAGCTAGTTGGCGAGGTAACGGCTCACCAAGGCTAAGACGGGTAGCTGATCTGAGAGGATGATCAGCCACACTGGAACTGAGACACGGTCCAGACACCTACGGGTGGC
>JAMPXH010000155.1 GCA_023701285.1 Candidatus Didemnitutus sp. | reverse complement strand
GGCCAAATCCAGGCGGGGTTCGGCGACCCCGCCCTACAAGCTCCGCACGCGCGCCGCTCCGCGCTTCAACGTCCGCCGCGCCTCAGCAACACGCGGCACGCGCCCGCCGCGAGCATGAAGGCGGGCTCCACCGGCTCGCCGGTCTCGAGATCCTCCGTCGCGACGCCCAGCGTGATCGCCGCGTCCGTGCCCGCGGAATTCACGAGGAACACAAGCTGCCCTTCGGCGCACGCGCCCTGCCGCACGCGCACGCTGGCCGGCGCGTCGACCGGCACCGCCGCGCTGCGCTCGCCGGCAAGCGCCTCCACCCAGCGTTCGAAATCCTCGTCGGGCGTCTCCGCATAGGCCAGCCCCGCGAAGCCGCCACACGCGACCACGCGACCGCGACCGAGAGAGCGCGTGAGCACCAGCGCCTCGCCCGCCGCATCGCGCGCCAGCACGCGCCACTCTTCCGACGCGATCCACGGCGCCCGGAACCACGCGAAACGCAGCCGCCCGCCCGTTTCCAAGTCGACGGGCTCGGTGGACGGTGGACGCCGTCCGGCGCACGCCAGACCGAGCGCGCCGACGAAGGCGCGCTCCTCCGGTTCTGAGCGATAGAAACCGTCCGCGCTCCAACTGTCCGCCTCCGCCTCGAGCAGCAGCGTGCCGCCGCGCTCGACAAAATCCCGCAATCGCGCCGCGGCTTCGGGCGCGACGATCGGCGCGCAGGGCAGGATGAGCAGGCGCAGGCCGTCGATCTCATCGGGTTGAGTCGCATCGACCAGCCGCGCCGGACGATGCAAGCGTTCGCAGGCGCGCAGGTAACCGCGCAGGCTGTCGCGCGTGCGCACGGCGCGGCCGGACTCCGCCGCTTCCAGATGATAATTGCGCGCGTCGAACCACACGCCGATGTCCGCCGGTTGCGGCCGGTAGCTCAGCAGCGCGGCGTGGCGGCGCTCCAGCACGCGCGCGAAATTCTCCAGCAGCGCGAGTCGCGCCGGCGCCTGCCCGTCGTGTCCCGCCAGCCCGAAGCCCGTCGCCTCGCGACCGAAGACCTCGTCGCGCCAGCTCCAGAACAGCACCGCGCGCGCACCCGCCGCCACGCCGAGCCAGAGCCAGCGGCGCAGCATGTCGGCCGTCACCGGCGGCGCAATCTCGTGCCCGTAGTTCGCCGCGCCGCCCTGCAACTCTGCGAGCCAGAGCGTCCGTTCTCCGGCAGCATCGGCCGACGCGTTCACGCGCACGGCGAACTCGATGTCGTCCTGCCGGCCCCAGAGAGGAAAATGCGAGACGCCGTAGCCGTCGAGCGCGCGCGCGTGCACGGCGTCGTTGCCGCGGCAGACGGGCGTCTGAAACAGCTCCGGGTTGCCCGGTTGATCAAGCGTCGGCGCCGGACCGTGCGCGATCACCGGCTGCGGCACGCCGGCCGCGCGGAACACCGCCACGCGCGCGCGCAGGTGCGCCTCGGCGCGCTCCTGCAGGAACTGCGTGAACGCGAGCTGCTCCGCATACGGATGCCCGGGCCCGCGCCCGGGTTGCACGTCGCGCCAGTCGGCGTAGCGCCGGTGCCACGCGCGGTTCAAGCCGTCGAGGTCACCGTGGCGCGCCGCCAGCCACGCACGGAACGCCGCGAGCGTCGCCGCGCAATGGCAGACGTAACCGGTCGCGTGGATGTTCCAGCGCAGCTCGTTCCAGACATCCCACGCCACGACCGCCGGATGACCGCGGAAGTGCTCCGCCGTCGCGCGGAGGAAACGCTCCATCCGCGCCCACAGCCCCGCATGATCCGTGCAACCGCCGGGCGTGAGGCCTTGGTTGGATTCGATGCGGTGACACGAGGGCACGGCACGTCCGAGATGATCGATCATCGTCGCGCCGGGCTCGAGGCGATGAATCCACTCCGGCTGCAACTCCGCCACGGTGCTGAGCACGACGCCGAGGCCGGCCGCGTGCGCGAGCTCCAGCAATTCATCGTAATCCTCGAAGCGATAACGCCCCGGCTCCGCCTCGACCCACGCCCAAGTCACCCAGAGCTGGATCGTGTTCAACCCCGCCGCGCGAACGCGCGCCAGATCCTCGCGCCAGCGCGCGGCCAGCGGGAAGGGCGGACGGTAATAATGCGCGCCGAGGATGAAGCGTTCCGCGTGCGGGGCTGTCATGGTCGGGGAGTTTTAACCGGAGCGCGCAGCGGCAGGCCAGCCGCGATCAGCCGGGGTTCCAGCATGGCGTAAGGCACGCGCTGCACGCTCGTGCCCTGATCGAGCGCGCACGAGGCCAGGAGCGCCGCGGCCTGCCCGAGCATCATGAAGACCGGCTCCATCCGCAGCGAACCGTAGGCGACATGCGTCGCCGAGACGCAGACGGGCACGAGCAGGTTGGCGCATTCCTCCTCGCGCGGCTCCAACGCGCGGCGGCTGATGCCATACGGCGGCACCTCGTGCCAGAACGCGCCCTCGATCCGCAGGCGACCCTCGGCGTCGACGAACATGCTGACTTGGTGCGAATCGAGCGCGTAGGCGCCGAGCGCCACGGGATCGTCCGCGACCACGTGCCCGGTGCAATCGTGCTCGGTGACGACGGCGTGCCCGCGCATCCGCCGCGCCTCGCGCACGTAGAGTTGCTCCGGCCAGTGTCCGGTCTCGGCAAATTCGTCGCGCGGCAAGCCCCAGCGCAAGGCCTGCTCGCGCACGTCGGCGGGCACGCGCGGATCGTTTTGCAGGAACCAGAAGAAGCCCTGCACGTAGTCGCGGTGTTGCTGCCAAATCCGTTCGCGCTCGGCGTAGGACGCCGTGGCCCAACCGTGGCTCGCGCCGACGAAATCCGTGGAGAACATGCCCTGGTTGTTCGAATCGGTCTTCCGGTTCGGCATCGGCGTGAGCTTGAACAGCTGCGGCCCGACCGTCTGCTTCGGGTGGCGCTCGAGGTGGCGCGCGAGGAGTTCGTAGCGCGCGGTATCGTAACCGGGCGGCTGCGCGATCGGCACGCGGTTCTCCGGCACGTCGGTGAGGCAGACGCGGAAGGTGTAGGCCTGCACGCGGGCGTCGCCCTCGCCTTCCTCGCCCGGTGGCGCCGCGAGGATGCCGGGCAACAGGCCGCTCGCCGCATCGCCGCGCACGCGGAACGGATCAAGATGCGCCGTGCGCTCGGGCCGCAGATACGTGATGCCGGCGCGGGTCTCGCCGAACTCGGCGCGCCCTTCGCGACCGACGACATGGCTGACGCCGGCCTCCGCGAGCAGGTCGCCTTCGTAGGAGGCGTCGATGAAGATGCGCCCCGCGATGCGCCGGCCGCTCTCAAGCTCGAGCGCGATGAGCCGGTTGCCTGCCTTCACGGCGCCGCCCGGCCGGCGCAGCCGCTCGCGCCGCCACACCTCGACCCCGGCCGCGCGCACAAAGTCGTCGACGATCCGCTGCGCCACCGAGGGTTCGAAGAAAAATTGCAGCCGCAGGTCTTCCGCCACGGCGTCGCGGTGCCGCGGCAGGTAGTCGGCGCGCGTCTCGTGCCGCCACGCGGCGGGCTGCGTGTAGTGCGCGTGGATCGCCGCGTAGAACTCGCGCGCGAAGCCGCCCACCTTGTCCTTCTCCCACATGTCCGTCGCGCCGAGCCCGTTCGTCATCAGGCCGCCGAGCCGCCGGTGCGGCTCGATGAGCACGACGCGATGGCCGCGGCGCGCGCCCTCGACCGCCGCGGCGATGCCCGCGCCCGTGCCGCCGTAGATCACGAGATCGGCGACCGGCTCGGATTCGCGGGCCCGCGCCGGCCATGCTGCCGCGAGCGCAAGCCAGAGAGCCAGGAGACGGAACCGCGTCTGCATGCGCCGCGCGCGAAGCTCAGGTCACAGCTGCCGGCCCTGCGCGTCGTAGCGCCGGATGTGTTGCACGAGGGCGGCGAAATTTGTCCACGCGACGCCCGCGACCGTGTCGGCCGCGCCGTAGCTCATGATGAGCTCGCCGTCGCGCACGAGGCCGGCGCAGGTGAACACGCAGGGCGTCTTGAAGCGTCCGTCGAGTTCCCAGCGCCGCTGCGCATACATCAGGCGGTCCGGACAACGGTGCACGACCTCGGGCCAGCCCGCCGGGCCGGGGCGCACGAGCATGAAGGACTGCGTGTAGCCGACGACCGCGTCCTGTTTCGCGTGATACGGCAGGAGCCACTCGTCGCCGTCGACGCGCACGGGCGGCCAGCTGGCGCCGACGCGGTTGCCTTCCCAGACAAAGGCCGAGCGCGCGAGCAGGCGGTGCCGCGCGCGGGCCGTGGGCAGGTCCTCCAATTTTTCCGCGACGGCGACGAAGATCGCCGGCGGCAACGCCGCGAACTCGGCGCCGTAGGCCTTCGGCTCGAAGGGCCGGTGCAGGCACACGTAGCTCGGCACGCCGTCGATGACCCACTTCTCGGGGAAGAGGAAAACGTCGCGGTTGTCGCCACGCTCCGGGTCGGAGAGGTGCGTGACGTAGGTGAAGGCGTCGTCGTATTGCCCGGCCTTGAGGCGAGCGAGGTCGACTTCCCACAACACGGTCACGGTGAGGTTCTCGGCCGCGGCGCGTCCGAGGCCGTGGCCGGGCTGACGCGCCCAATCCGGCGCGCACTGCATCGGCTCGTCATGCTCCCAATACGGACCGGGCGCGAACATGCGACACGCGGTCGTGAGGTAGAGTTTGCCCTCGAGGCGGAAGAGGCGCGGGTCCTCGATGCAGCCGTTGGCG
This sequence comes from Candidatus Didemnitutus sp., assembly GCA_023701285.1. GTDB lineage: Bacteria > Verrucomicrobiota > Verrucomicrobiia > Opitutales > Opitutaceae > Didemnitutus. Next base: position 2,244 of record JAMPXH010000155.1, on the reverse strand, counting down.
TGGTCGACGACGCGGCGACCGTCGCGGTTGACGCGTCCGATGTCGGCCGGTTGATCCGCGAGCCGCGGCGCAAGGCAGGGACGCGAGAAGTCAGCCTGCCAGGATTGGCCGCCGTCGTCGCTGAACGCATAGCCGAGGAAGATCGGATACGGCAGCGGGCGGCCGGGACGCTGCGCCTGCGGCCACGGCCCGGTGGCGCGGAAGAGCATGTGCAGGCGCGCGGAGCCGGGCTCGTCGATGATGGCCGGGTTGAGCAGCATCGTGTCGGCCCACGGCACGCCGGGTTGGGGAGTCAGCACCGGGTGGTCGAGCGTGCGGATCGCGGGAAGCGGGGAGGAGGACATGGCAACAAGGGGAGGAAGCCCAGCCTGCCCCGCACGACCGGGCGCAACGAGCCCGGAGAGTTCCGCGCGCGTCCCGGAAAACTTAGAAAATTCCGGCCCCGGCCCGCAAACCGCGCGCCCGCGGACCGACCGCCGCCAGCCGCCACCGTAGGCAGCGAGCTCGCTCGCGCCCCAACGCCACAAAGCATCACCCCTTCATGACCTTTGTGTGCGGTGGTGACTTGTGAGCTTATTTCGCCTGCGGTCCAAGCGCATGGAACGAAAAAAATAGCAGCCCCATGATCAGCCCGATGGTTCCAATTCCGAGCAGCGATAAAGTCCTTCGCTTGCGCTTTTCTAAGGCCGCAAAGGCACGCTCATAATCCGTTCCAAGCGCCCGGGAAACCAGCACGTAATAATTCAAGCCAAACAAGCCGGCGAATAAGATGTGGAACTCCCATTTCTCGACGCCCAAGAGCAGCTCTGCACCGGTCAGTGCCTGTATCCAAGCGCTGGCAGTAATAGCCAAAGCGAACTCAAGCATCGTGACGCCAAGAACCCCTTTCCAAATGTTTATCCCTTAATTCCAGTCGCGGGCCGCCGATCTGAAGAAGAGCACAAAACAAATCAGATAAATTTTTCTCAGACGAAGCATTGATGTTCGGGAGTCGAAACCCAGAGGAAGAAATGAAAGGCGGCAGGGTTGGATTGGCTGCAGCAGACCCACCTGGACTTCATGCGGCGTATGATCACCAGTAAGTCTTAATCGCCGAGTAAACCAACTTACGGACGCTAACAGACGGCCCCATCACCCGTCGAGCCTTCAGCCAGTCATCCTCTGCCGCGAGTCGATCACCGCCGCACAACAGTGAGCCCAGCGCGCCGCGCGCCCGCGGACGGGATTCAGCGCTCGACCGCGCGCCGCCGCCAATGCTCGGGGGCGGCGCCATAACGCTGCTTGAACGCGGCGGAAAAATGAAACGGCGAACTGAAGCCGAGGCGCTCCGCGATGCTCTTGATCGGCTCCTCCGTCGAGCCGAGCAGGCGGCAGGCTTTTTCGAGGCGCATCTGGTTGAGGTAACGATGCGGCGACAGCCCCGTGTGGCGCTTGAACTCGCGCCGGAAATACGAATACGCCACGCCGAGCTGGCGCGCCAACTCGGGCATCGCCGGCGCGCTCTCCACCGCGTCGGCCAGCAGTCGTTCGGCGCGCCCGACCAGCAGCGCCATCGGCCGCGCCCCGGCCGCGTGCGGGCCCGCCGCCCCCGCGAGCATCGCCAGCACCTGCAAGCCGAGCGCGCCGCGCTCCGGATCGCACGCGACGGCGGTGTCGCCCGCGAGCCGCGACCAGATGCCGTCGAACAGGCTCGCCAGCTCCAGCGGCCGTTCCACCGGCACGACCGCATGGCGCGGATCGAGCACGCCGCGCTGCCCCAGCGCCTCCACCACGGCGCCGCGCAACTCGATCCAATGCTCCTCCCAACCCGTCTCCGGGTCCGGCGCATAGCGGTGCCAGACCTGCGGCAGCAGCACGAGCGCCGTGCCGGCCTCGACCGTCCGCAACCCCGTGGCGCGGGACTCGAAGCGCCCGCGCCCCTGCGTGATGAACACCACTTGGCAGGCCGGCAACACGCGCCCCTTCTCCCACGAGAACGCGTGGTCCGCCGGATGCCCGCGCGGCGGATAGGGCGCACCCGCCGCGCAGCTCTGCCGCCCGCCCGCTGTCACCGCCACACCCCACGCCTCGGACTCGGGCGATTCCGCCAAGTAACGATGCTGCAGCGGGCGCAGGTTTTTTCGGCTCATTTTATGTATTTCAAAGGTCACGGGGCGCATTTCCAAGCCCCGATTCCATAATCTATGATTGCTCTTTTCCGCTGTTCCCCACCCCGCCGGCCAACTCCGGCATTTTCCGCATCTC
>JAMPXH010000036.1 GCA_023701285.1 Candidatus Didemnitutus sp. | reverse complement strand
TGAGCTCCTGACCATGGGGTGGTAGCCGCTGTCCCAGCGGCGACAGGCGCCGGTCGGGACACCGACGCCCACCTCCGGCAAGATCCCGGTTCAGCGCAGGGCGCTGGCGATGCGGGCGAGGGCGGTCTCGACGTTGGCGCGGGAGTTGAAGGCGCTGATGCGCACGTGGCCTTCGCCGCACTTGCCGAAGCCGGCGCCGGGCGTGACGACGACCTGGGCCTGGTTGAGCAACAGGTCGAAGAACTCCCACGAGTCGCGCTGCACGTTCACCCAGATGTAGGGCGCGTTGTCGCCGCCGATGCAGGCGAAGCCGAGCTTGCCCATCGCCTCGCGGATGAGCTTGGCGTTACCGAGGTAGAACTCGGTGAGCGCGTGCGTCTGCGCCTGACCTTCCGGTGTGTAGACGGAGGCGGCGGCCTTTTGCACGGGGTAGGAGACACCGTTGAACTTGGTGGTGTGGCGGCGGCTCCAGAGCGCGTGCACGCTGTGTTCCTGACCGGCGGCATCGCGGGCCTTGAGCGTCTTCGGGACGACGGTGTAGGCGCAGCGCAGGCCGGTGAAGCCGGCGAGCTTGGAGAAGCTGCGGAACTCGATGGCGACGTCGCGCGCGCCGGGGATTTCGTAGATCGAACGCGGGATGCCGGGCGTGCGGATGAAGGCTTCGTAGGCGGCGTCGAAGAGGATGAGTGCGCCGTGTTGCTTCGCGTAGGCGACCCAGGCCTCGAGCTGGGCGCGGGTGGCGACGGCGCCGGTGGGGTTGTTAGGGAAACAGAGGTAGATCAGGTCGGCGGGCTCGGCGGGCGGCGCGGGCACGTAGCCGTTGGCGGCGGTGGAGTCGAGGTAGACGAGGCCGGAGTAGCGCCCGTCGGCGTTGGCGCCGGTGCGGCCGGCCATGACGTTGGTGTCGACGTAGACCGGGTAGACGGGATCGGGGATCGCGATGCGGATGTCGCTGGCGAAGATTTCCTGGATGTTGGCGACGTCGCACTTGGAGCCGTCGGAGACGAAGATCTCGTCGGCTTCGACGGGGGCGCCCTTGGCGGTGAAATCGTGTTGGGCGATGGCTTCGCGGAGGAAGGCGTAGCCCTGCTCGGGGCCGTAGCCCTTGAACGTGGCGCGGTGCGCCATCTCGTCGGTCGCGGCGTGGAGGGCGGCGATGCAGACCGGCGGGAGCGGCTCGGTGACGTCGCCGATGCCGAGGCGGATGACGGGCTGGTCGGGGTGCGCCGCGACATAGGCGGAGACGCGCTTGGCGATGTCGGCGAAAAGATAGGAGGCCTTGAGCTTCGAGTAGTGTTCGTTGAGGCGGATCATCGGTGGAAAGGGAGCGGCGGGAGTGGAGGGCCGCGGCGGCCGGGGCGGACGCCGGGCGAAGAGCGCTTGATAAAGCGGGCCGCGGCGGGTTAGTTCAAGTCCGTTCCCTGTATGCAAAAAATCGACACCATCGCGGCGATGCGGGAGGCCGCCGCCGGACTGCGGGCCAACGGACGGCGCATCGCGCTGATCCCCACGCTGGGGGCCTTGCACGCTGGGCACGCCAGCCTGATCCGGCTGGCGCGCGAGCGCGGCGAGGAGGTGGTGCTGTCGGCCTTCGTCAACCCCCTGCAATTCGGGGCGAGCGAGGATTTCGGCAAATACCCGCGGTCGCCAGCCGCCGACGCTGCGCTGGCCGAGCGCGAAGGCGTGGCGGTGTTGTTCACGCCGACGAACGAGGAGATGTTTCCGAAACATTTCTCGACCGCCGTCGCGGAGGACCGCGTGAGCAAGCCGCTGTGCGGCATCTCGCGCCCGGCGCTGTTCCGCGGCGTGCTGACCTGCTGGTTGAAGCTGTTGCACATCGTGCAGCCGCAGGTGCTGGTGATGGGCGAGAAGGACCCGCAGCAGGTCGCCGTGGTGCGCAAGATGCTGGCCGACCTCTCGCTGCCGGTGGAGATCGTCGCGGGGCCGACGGTGCGCGACGCGGACGGCCTGGCCCTGAGCGCGCGCAACGCCTACCTCATGCCCACGCAGCGCGAAGAGGCGCTGGCGGTGCACCAAGCGCTGAGCCGGGCCCGGGAGATGGTCGCCACCGGCATCCGCAGTGCGGACCGCATCGTCGCCGAGGCCACGCACATCATCGGACAGCGCCGCCGCCTGCGCATCATCTACATCGCCGTGGTGAATCGCGACACGATGGAGGCGATGCGCGAAGTCGTGCCGGGGCAATGCCTCATGGCCGTCGCCTTCTGGGTCGATGAGGTGCGGTTGACCGACAACATCTCGCTCTGACGAGCGTCCGCGCCGGCGAGCGTGGATTGTGTCGCGGCTCCATCCGCGCGGCGCGCTGAAAAACCGCGTGAAAGCGCGCCCGCGCGGCGGCTCCGGGATTGAATTTTCCCCGCGCGCGTGTGTTCTCGCGCCTGTGAATTCCCCGTTCCCCGCCAAGCCCCGCATCGCGATCGTGGGCGCCGGCGCGCTCGGCACGTATTACGGAGCCCTGCTCGCGAAGTCCGGCCACGACGTCCATTTTCTCGCCCGCACCGGCCGCGCCGCCCTGCTCGCGCGCGGCATCCGGATCAAGACTCCGTCCGCCCGCATCCACGTGCGCAAGGTGCAGGCCTACGGCGCCACGGAGGAAATCGGCCCCTGCGATCTGGTGATCGTGGCGTTGAAGGCGACGGCGAACGACCAGCTGCGCCGGCTGCTGCCGCCGCTGCTGCACGAGAACACCGTCGTGCTCACGCTGCAGAACGGTCTCGGCGTCGAGGAGCCCGTGGCGGAGGTCGTCGGCGCGGCGCGCACGGCCGGGGCGATCTGCTACATCGGCGCCACGCGCACGGCGCCGGGCGTGGTCGAGTGCCTGTTCCCCGGCCTCATGGCCATCGGCGAATTCGGCCGCGCGAAGGACGAGCGCACGCAGGCGATCGTCGCGCTCTTCAACCGCGCCGGCGTCAAGTGCGAGGCGCACGACAACCTCGAGGAGCAGCGCTGGCGCAAGCTGGTGTGGAACGTCCCTTTCAACGGCATCGCGATCGCCGCCGGCGGCATCACGACGGATCTCATCATGGCCGACGAGGGCCTGCGCGCGCTCGCGCGACGGCTGATGGAGGAGATCGTGGATGCGGCGGCGAAGTTCGGGCACGTGATCCCGCGCTCCTTCGTCGAGCTGCAGTTCGAGCGCACGGCGAAGATCGGGCGTTACCGTCCGTCGAGCCTCATCGATTGCGAGGAGGGTCGCGAGGTGGAGATCGAGGAGATCTGGGGCGAGCCCGTGCGCCGCGCCAAATCCGTCGGTGCCGCCGTGCCGCGCCTCGAGATGCTCTACTGGCTCATCCGCCACAAGCTCGCCGCGCGCAAGCCGGCGAAGCGCCGCCGCTGAGCGCGGGGGCGGGCGAATGCTGGGTTGCCTGCCCGGGCGCGGCGCAGCAAGCTGCGCCCGCTTTTTCCCATGGCGCAACCTCCCTCCTCGAAATTCGAGCCGTTCATCCCGGCCTCGGCCGTCATCCCTGAGTTCACGTTGCGCGCCGTGCTGACCGGCGCCGTGCTGGGCATCATCTTCGGCGCGTCGTCGCTCTACCTCGTGCTGAAGGTCGGCCTGACCGTCAGCGCGTCGATCCCCGTGGCAGTGATCTCGCTGACGCTGTGGCGCGCGCTCTCGAAAGTGGGCCTGCGCGACGCGACGATCCTCGAGCACAACATCGCGCAGACCGCCGGCTCGGCGGGCGAATCGATCGCGTTCGGCGTCGGCGCGACGATGCCGGCGATCATGATCCTCGGCTTCGACCTCGAAGTCGCGCGGGTGATGCTGGTGGCGCTGCTGGGCGGGTTGCTCGGCATCCTCATGATGATCCCGCTGCGCCGGGCGCTGATCGTGAAGGAGCACGGCGTGCTGAAATATCCGGAAGGCACGGCCTGCGCGGCGGTGCTGAAGGCGAGCGTCGACGAGGTCTCGCGGCAGGCCGCCTCGCCGAGCGCGCGGGCGGAGATGGCGGCGGCCGAGGCGGCCGGCCTGGGCAAGTCGCCGGGCGCGAAGGTGGTGTTCGCGGGCTTCTTCGTCGGTTTGTTCTACAAGATCGCCATGGCGGCGTTGAAGGGCTGGAAGGACATTCCGGAAAAGGTGTTCGGCGCGCCGCTCAAGGGCGGCTCGGTCGGCGCGGAGATTTCGCCCGAGCTCGTGGGCGTGGGCTACGTGATCGGGCCACGGATCGCGGCCATCATGTGCGGCGGCGGCGTGCTGTCGTTCCTCGTGTTGATCCCGTTGATCAAATTCTTCGGCGACGGCGTGCCGGTGCCGATCGCGCCGGGCACGGTGCCGATCGCGGACATGGACCCCTACGACATCCGCCGCGCCTACATCCTCTACATCGGCGCGGGCGCGGTGACGGCGGGCGGCATCATCAGCCTCATCCAGGCGCTGCCGACCATCTGGCACAGCTTCGTGGCCGGCGTGCGCGACGTGCGGGCGGCGCAGGGCGACACGCCGGCGGCCGACGCCGTGCCGCGCACGGAGCGGGACCTGCCGCTGAAATTCATCGGCATCGGCATCGTGGTGCTGATGACCTGCATCGTGCTGGCCAAGCCCCTGCAGATGAATCTGCTCGGCGCGGCGCTGATCGTGGTGTTCGGCTTCCTCTTCGTGACGGTCTCGTCGCGGCTTACGGGCGAGATCGGTTCCTCGTCGAACCCGATCTCGGGCATGACGGTGGCGACGCTGCTGTTCGTGTGCCTGATCTTCCTGCTCATCGGCTGGAGCACGCCCGCCTACTACGTGACGGCGCTCTCGGTCGGCGCGATCGTGTGCATCGCGGCGTCGAACGGTGGCACGACCTCGCAGGATCTGAAGACGGGCTTCCTCGTCGGCGGCACGCCGAAGCTGCAGCAATACGCGATCCTCGTCGGCGCGTTTGCGTCGGCCGTATTGCTCGGGCCGATCCTACTGCGGTTGAACGACGCTGCGACCGTCTATGTGCCGGCGGCGCAGGTGGCCCCGGCCGGTCTGCACGCCAAGGTCTCCACGCTCGACGCGCTCGAGCGCGAGGCGTTGCAGGGACCGCAGGCGCGCGACGACGCGGCGGAGTATCTCGTCTGGCACAAGCCGGACGACGTGGGCGGCCCGGCGGGCAAGTATTTCGTGAACGAGCGCGGCGAGGCCGTGTGGTTCGTCGATCCCGGCATCAACGGCGCCTACAGCCAGCGGCCGGACGGCACGAAGGTGCAGAAGTTTGCCGCCCCGCAGGCGCGCCTCGTCTCCTACATCATCAAGGGCATTCTCGATCAGCAGCTCCCGTGGGCGCTGGTGTTGCTCGGCGTGATGATCGCGGTGGTGCTGCAGATGAGCTTTGTGCCGGCGCTGGCGTTCGCCGTCGGCGTCTACATCCCGCTGGCCGCCTCGACGCCGATCCTCGTCGGCGGGTTCATCCGCTGGCTGGTCGACCGCCGCACGCGCCGGAAGGCCGCCTACGCGGCGATGAACGACGAGCAGTTCACTGCCGAGAGCGACAAGAGCCCGGGCGTGCTGCTCGCCTCCGGCTACATCGCCGGCGGCGCCATCGCGGGCATCGCGATCGCGTTCTTCGCGGGCGTGCTGAGCGATTTCGACGCGGCGGTGACGGCTTGGTCGGCGGCGAACAATCCGTTCTACGGCGGCGCCTACGCGGACCTGCTCGCACTGATCCCGTTCGCGGCGATCTGCGTGTTCCTCTACCTCGTCGCGCGCGAGCGGCTGCTGAAGCCGAAGCAGTGAGCGCCGCCGCGCCCCGCCGCCCGTCCGTCGCCTTTCCCGTCATGACGCCCGCCCCGTGGGTGAACTTCCTGCGCCGCCTCGGCTGGCCGCCGTGGTTCTACGTCGTCATCGGCGGCGCGGCGCTCGTGGTGCAACTCGTGCCGGCGTGGCGCGAGCCGCTCATCTACCAACGCGACGCGATCGGCGCAGGCGAGTGGTGGCGCATCTGGACGGGACACCTCGTGCATTTCGGGTGGATGCATTTCATCGCCGACGCCGGCCTGCTCATGATCCTCGGTTGGACGCTCGGGCAGCGCTTCCGCACGGCGAGCTGGCTGGCGCTGACGGTGCAGCCGGCGCTCATCAGCGCGGCGATCTACTGGCTCGATCCGCAGATGCAGCGCTACGCCGGGCTCAGCGCAGTCAACCTCGGGTTGCTCCTGCTGCTCGCCGTGCGCGGCTGGCAAGGCAACTGGCGCGACTGGTTCTGGCCAGCGGTCGTTGCCATCTACGTCGTGGAACTCGTTTACGAAATCACGCGCGGCGGACAGGGCGGTGGGTTCATCGCCTTCGACGATCCGACGGTGAAAGTCGCCACCAGCGCCCACCTTGCCGCCACCGCGTATGCGCTGATCGCGTGGGGCGTGGGGGCTTGGGTGGAGCGCAAGGCCAAGCCTGCGCGGTCTTTGCAAAACTGACCGATTCCGGGCGAGCCGGTCGACCGGCCTGACTTGTCCGCGCGCCCATCGACCGGGCGGAAGGGCGAGGTGGCTTTCTTTTGAATACCGACAACTTTTCCTGCGTCTCAGGGTCCAACTCCAACCGAGTATCTCCCCATGAAAAAGCTGCTGCTCCTCCTGTCCGGTGTTTTTTCCCTGTCGGTGTGGACTTGGGCGGAGGAGCCGGCGCCTCCGCCGGCCCGTGAGCCGCTGACCGTTGCCCAGATCGAGGAACTGGTCGCGCCCATCGCGTTGTATCCGGATCCGCTGGTGGCGATCATCCTGCCGGCGGCGACGCAGCCGGCGGACATCGTGCTGGCGGCGCGTTACCTCGAACGCGGGGGCGAACTCGAGGCGGTCGACGCTGAGCCGTGGGACGACAGCGTGAAGGCGCTCGCGCGTTACCGCGAGGTCATCGACTACCTCGACGAGAACCTCGAATGGACGCGCACGCTGGGCGAGGCGTTCCTCGACCAACGGGAACAGGTGATGACCGCCGTGCAGACGTTGCGGACGCGCGCCCGGGCGAACGGCCTGCTCTCCAGCACGGCGGAGCAAGACGTGCTCGTGGAGGCGGACGAGATCCGCATCGTGCCCGCGCAGCCGACCGTGATCTATGTGCCGCGCTACGATCCCGAGGTGCTCTACGTCACGCACGTGAACACGTTCTGGCCGCGGCCGTTCCTCACATTCGGCATCGGCTACAGCATCGGTTGGTGGCTGAGCTTCGATTGCGACTGGCGCTACCGCACCGTGCATGTCGTGCACCGGCCGGCGCAGTGGTATTACCGCCCGGATTGGCGCATCCGTTACTCGCACCGGCATCCGCATCCGGATTATCGCTGGACGCACTGGCAACCGCGCCATCCGCGTCCGCCGCATCATCACGCGCGCCCGGTCGGGCCGGTGGTGCTGCGTCCCAACCGCGATTGGGAAGCCGCGCGCCAGTCCCGGTTGCAAGCCCAGCCGTCGCGCGGCGGCGACGAGCGCCGTCGCCCGGATCGAGGTGTGCGCCCAGACTCTCCGTCTCCGCGGCATCAGCCCGGGCAGGTGAATCCGCGTCCGGGACAGGATCGTCCGCGCGGTCCCGCGCTGCGTCCGGGCACGCCCGCGCCCGAGGTCGGTCGCGAGACACGCACGCCGCCGCCGCGCGTCAATCCGGCCGCGACGCCGGGCCCGCGCGTTCCGCGGGTCGAGGGCGCGGACACCCGGCGGCATCAGGGGCCGCGCGCGGGTCAGCCTGCGACAGCGAACAATTCAGGCCAAGTCGGCAATCCCGTGCGTCCGGGCAATCCGCCGCCCGTCCGCGATGCGGGGCGCGTCGTGCATCCTCCGCGCTCCGACAATCCTGCTCCGCGGGTTTCCGCGCCGCCGACTCCTCCGGCCGAGCGTCCGCGGGCGCAGCCCGAGCGCACGCCGCGGACCGAGCGCAACACCCGTGATGCCGACGCCGATGCGGACGCGTCGCCGCGCCGCACGCAACGCCAGCTCAACTGAGCGCGTCAGGAGCCGCTGCCGGCCGTCAGCGTGAACGGGATGGCCGGCGCGCAGCCGAGCGGCGTGCGTCGCGGACGTTTTTGTTTTCCGGTCGGCGGGCGCTCGTGCGTGACGCTGAAGATGAGGTTGCCCGCGGTCGCGGGCGCTTTGGCCTCGCAGGCGAGGGTGACTTCCACGCCGTCGCCGGTCTCGCTGGTGCCGGCGACGGTGACGCCGGTCGGCGGATTCACGAGCGCGACGTGCAGCGGGCCGGGTTCACGCAGGCTGCCGGTGCGCAGCAGCACGCGGGCCTGGCCGCCGGCGGCGAGGGCAACGGACTTGGTCTGCGCGGTGCGCACGCCGCTGCCGCGGGTGGCGGGATAGACAACGAGTTCGCGGGCGGGCACGAGGTGTTGGTAGGCGAAGGCCTGCATCATGTCCTCCGCCGGCGTGGCGAAGTGGATGACCGGCTGGCCGCCGATCAGGGCGCGGCCGGCGACTTTCAGCGGCGTGGGTTCGCGGGGCACCGTGGAGGCGGCGGTGAGGGTGAGTTGCACCTTGTCCTGTCCGGCGGGAATGCGCGCGCCGCTGAGCGCGAAGCCGGGCGGGGCGTCGATGAGCCCGAGCGCGATCTCGCCGGTGAAGCCGTCGCGGCGCACGGCGTAGACGGTGAGCGGCACGCTGCCGCCGGCGCGGGCGTTGATCGTCGCCGGCGACACGCGCAGCTCGAAGTCCGGGCGCAGCGGGCCGAGGCGCAGGCGGTAGGCGTATTCGTCGCCGCCGCGGTGTTGCACGTCGCGCAGGCGCACGGCGTAGGTGCCGTCGGCGGGGAGCTTGATCTCGAGCCGGGAGTCGGCGTGGTGCGTGAGGAGGCCGGCGGCCTTGTCCTCGCAATCGTCGTTGCTGGCGAGAACGGCGCCCTGCGCGTCGAGCAGTTCGAGGCGCGAATCGAGCGGCGAATCGAGCCGGCGGGCGAGGACCTCGGCGACGAACGGTTCTCCGGCGCGGCCGGTGAAGCGGTAAACGTCGATGTCGTCGGCGCGGCCGATGCGTCCGTCCACCAACGCCGGGAGCGGGAGCAGCGGCGCCGTGTCGGCGGTGTCGTTGGGCTCAGCTTCAAGCGTGGGCGTCAGCGGGTCGACGTGGACGCGCACGGCGTTGGAGCGGAAGCCGTGGCGTTGCACGGAGAGATCGATGAAGCCGTCGCGGTGCTCGATGGTCTGGCCGTTCTCGGCGCCGGCTTGGAGGTTCCAGCCGCGAAGCGCGAAGCGGGTCGGCGCCGTGGGCGTGGTGCCGAGCGGGAAGACGCTGGTGATGAAGGGCAGTTCGCCGAGGCTGAGGCGGTAGACGAAATCCTCGCGACCGCGGTGGATGGAATCCTTGATCTCGATGGTGTAGCGTCCGTCGGCCGGGATCGTGTAGGCGAGCACCGGATCGGGGTGGAAGCGGAAGTCGTCGCGGTAGGCGAGTTCGCGGCCCTCGTCGTCGTAGAGCGCGAGCGTGGCCTGGAACCAGCCGGGCACGGCGTCGGCGAGGTAGGGGATGAGGGCGCGGGCGCGGGCGATGACGGTGAGCTGCTGGCCGCGCCGGGCCTCGAAGCGGTAGCGGTCCACCTCGCCGCCGAGGATCTGGCCGTTGACGGTCACCGGCAGTGCGATCTCGAGCGCGGCGCGCGAGCGCGTGCCGGGGGCGTCGCGCACGGAGGTGCCCTTGACCACGGGTTCGCTGAATTCGGGCAGGTCGCCGATGTGGAACGCGAAGGGATTGGACAGGCCGATGGCACCGAGAACGCGGAGCTCGCGGACGCCGGGGGCGGCGTCGGGGGCGACGGTGATCTCGACGGTCACCGTCTCGCCGACGGCGGGCGTGGGCAGACGGTTGGCGCGCATCATGGAGCGCGATTGCAGGGCGGTGAGTTTCTTCTCGTCGGCGTCGGTCCACTTCACCGCGGGGTTATCCTTGGCGGCGCGGCGGCGCTTCTCGAGCTCGCGCGCCTCGTCGCGTGCCTTGTTGGCCTCGTCGACGGTGAGCGGGCGTTCGTAATCGACGAATTTGGCTGTGATGCCGGCAGCGGGGGAAACGTGGACCGCCTCGGCGCCACGCAGGCGCTGGCCGCCGATGCACACGCGCACGGTAGTGCCTTGGCGCGCGCCGGCCGGGTAGATGTAGCCGAGATGCGGCGGATCGGCTTGGGCTTGGTTCTGCGCGCGGACGGCGGGCGGCAGCAGCACGAGCATCGCGCCGGCAAGCGCGAGGCGGGCGAACGGGGAAAGGCGAAGGCAGCGGGCGGCGGACATGTGAGGGTGGCGGGACGGGTTCACATGATTTCGCTGAGGCGGGTGCGGCGCTGGCCGCCGTCGATCGCAGCCGGCATGGCGCGGACGTCACGGCCCTCGGGGTGCGGCAGGCGGGCCTCGGGGTCGATGCCCATCAGTTCATAAACGCTGCCGATGAGGTCGGACGGATGCACGGGACGCTCGGTGACGGTCTCGCCGCGCTTGTCGGTGGCGCCGAGGACGTGGCCGCCCTTGAAGCCGCCGCCGGCGACGAGCGTGGAGAAGGCCGCGCCGAAGTGGTTGCGGCCGCCGTTCCACGGGGCTTCCCAGAGGATCTTCGGCGTGCGGCCGAATTCGCCGCCGGCCCAGACGACGGTGCTGTCGAGCAGGCCGCGTTGGGAGAGGTCCTCGAGCAGCGTGGCGAGGCCGCGGTCAAACTCGGGCAGCTTGCGCCGCATGATGGGGAAGTGCTGCTTGTGGGTGTCCCAGCCGCGGTAGTTGATGGTGATGTAGGGGACGCCGCGCTCGACGAGGCGGCGCGCCATGAGGCAGGACTGGCCGAAGGTGTTGCGGCCATAGCGGTCGCGGAGGGCGTCCTTCTCCTGCGCGAGGTCGAAGACCTTGCCGGCGTCGCCGAGGATCATCTCGTAGGCCTCGCCTTCGCACTGGGCGAGGGCGGCGAGGCGCGGGTCGCCGCTGCGGGCGGCGTGCTGGAGGGTGTTGAGCTTGTGGAGCAGGTCGCGGCGGTCGCGCTGCCGCTGGTCGCTCATGCCCTTGGCGACGACGCCCTCGACGAGGAACTGGTTGGCGCCGGGATCGCCGCCGGTGGCGAAGGGCTTGTAGCGCGCACCGAGGAAACCGGCCTCGGAGAACCGGCCCTGCAACTCCGTGAGCACGATGTAGGGCGGGAGCAGGCCGCGGTAGCCGGCGTCGTAGCCCTTGAAGAGCGACACGACGGCGCCGGCGCCGGGGAAGACGTCGCGGCCGCCGGAGGCGCGGCCGGTCTGCACGGTGTAGGCGGCGGTCTCGTGGCCGTTGATGCCGTGGCTCATGCTGCGGATGAGCGCGTATTTGTCGGCGTGCTTGGCGAGCTCGGGGAGAAGTTCGCCGATGCGGATGCCGTCGACGTTGGTGGCGAGGGGCGAGCGGAGCGGGCCGGAGTAATCGTCGCCGGCGTCGGGCTTGGGATCGAAGGTGTCGAGGTGGCAGGGGCCGCCCCAGAGCCAGATCTGGATGACGGACTTCGCGCGCGGGACGAGCGGGGAGGCGCTGACGGCGGGCGCGGCCAACGGGGCGGAGGAGGCGAGGGCGCGGGGTGCGTAGCGGTTGACGAGCAGACCGGCGGCGCCGAGCAGGCCGAGACGGAGTGCGTCGCGGCGGCTGATCTGGGGGACGTCGAGGCCGAAGAGGCGGACCTCCTGGTCGAGACTCCACTGGCGGTGGTCTTCGCTGTGATGGACGTGCATGGGGGCGGAGGGGATGGCGCGGGCGGGCGCGTTCAATGGCGGTAAAGGAACTCGGCGCTGTTGATCAGCGCCCAAGCGGTGTCGAGGAGCGCGGTGCGCGTGTCGTGGCCCTCGGCGTAGGCGGCGATGGCGGCGATCTCGTCGTCGGTCGGGCGGCGCGAGAGGAGCGTGAGGTAGAGATCCTCGGCGCTGGCGGGCAGCGGGCGCTTGGCGCGGAGGAGCGGCTGGAGGCCGCGGCCGGTCTCGAGCTTGCGCTTGATGTGGGTGGAGTTGAGCAGGTGCAGGCGCTGGCCGGAGGTGACGCCGTTGTTGCGCTCGGACTCGAGGCCGTTGTCGCGCGCGGCGCGGCCGAAAGTCTCGAGGAAGGAACTCGTGATGCTGCCGTCGGGCAGCGCGATGGCGCGCTGGGTCTCGGGGATGTAGGTGTAGGGCTCGGGGATCGCGCTGCTGTATTTCTCGGTGGTGCCGGTGATCTGGTTGAGCGCGTCGATGAGCACCTCGGCCTCGAGACGGCGCAGCGGATAGACGGCGAACTGCGCCTCGAGCCGCGGATCGTCGCCGGGCGCGAGCGCGGAGCGTTGGTAGGTCTGCGAATTCAGGATGAGACGGAAGAGCTGCTTCACGTCGTAGCCGCTGGCGACGAACTCGCGCTCAAGCGCGGCGAGCAGCGCGGGGTTGGCGGGCGGGTTGTCCGCGCGGAGATCGTCGGGCTCGTGCACGATGCCGCGGCCGAAGAACCACGACCAGGCGCGGTTGACGAAGGCGCGGGCGAAAAAGGGATTGTCGCGCGCGACGAGCCAGTCGGCGAAGGCCGCGCGCGGGTCCGTGCCGGGGGCGAGGCGCGCGGCGCGGCCATCGGGGAACACGCAGGCGGTGTAGCGGCCGGGATCGCGCGCGGGATCGAAGAACACGATCTCCTCCTTCCACTCGCCGGTCGGCTTGTAGCTCACCTGGGCGAAGAACGCCGCCAAGCCTTCGCGGCGGGCGGCGGGCCATTTCTCGGCGCGCTCGCCGAGCAAGGTCAGCGCGACGGCGCGAGCGAGCGCTTCGGGGTCGCGACCCTGCACGGCGCGGTAGAAGTTGGCGGGGCCGACGCGGAAGTTGCTGCCGTTGGCCGTCAGCAGCGTGCGGGCGAACTCGTCGTAGCGGAGGTTGTCGCGCACGGCGGTGTGGATCCAGCGGTGGTAGGCCTGCGCGGCGTTCGGCCAGAGATTGATGGGGAACTCCGCCTTCACGCGCAGCAGGTCGCTCCACTTCATGGCCCAGTAATCGGCGAACTCGTCGCGCGCCAGCAGTGCCTCGATCAGCGTGCGGCGCTTGTCGGGCGCGGGATCGGCGAGGAAGCGGCGCGTCTCGGTCGCCGTGGGCAGCGTGCCGATGACGTCGAGGAACGCACGCCGCACGAACACCGCATCGGAGCACGCGCGCGCGGGCGTGAGGCCGAGTTGGCGCCATTGCGCAAGGCAGGCGTCGTCGACGACATTGGCGGGCGTGGCGAAATCGGCGCGCTCGAAGAGCGGATGGAGCGACGCCGGTGCGGTCGCGTGGACGGTAGGCGCGAGATTCAGGGCGAGCGCAACGAGGAGCGCGGCGCGCGGCGAAAGGCAGGCGGGTGGGGGAAGGAGTGGACGAAAAAGCCGGCGCATGGGGAAATAGGAGGCGGGCGTCGCCGCGTGGAGCGCAGGTCGCGGCGGGCCGTCACGGCGCAGCCGCGGCCGTGTTGCAACCCCTCGCCGCAAGACCCGGCCGCTGTCGGAAATCAAGAACTAGACCCAGAGTGACGCCGCGTAGAGCAGCGGGCTACGCAGGGGCGTGCATCGAGCGTTCGTATTACCGTGCCTAATCGCGTCTGCGCGGTGAGCTACAGTCACAGCACGAAGCGCCACGGCGCTGCCTCGCGTCGTAACTGCCCGCGGGCGAATTCGTCTGTGCAGGCATGAGTATCACCTCGCTGGCGCGGGACGGGCGCGCCGAGTCGCATCCGCAGAAGATGCGCATGGAGTCGGAACAGGGCGACGCCGGATCGGCGGGCGTCGAGTTCGTGTTCACGCTGGCCGTGCGGCCGGGCGAGGGCGTGACGGCATTTTTCGCGCGGTTGGCTGCGCACCTGAAGCGCGAGCCCGCGACGATCCTCGCGTTGATGATCTACGGCCGCACGGCCGCGCACGCGGAGGCGACGGAGGCGATGCGTGCGGCGCTCGGCGAGACGCGCTGGCCCGTGACCTGGGTCGAAGGCGCGAGCTGCGAAGGCGCGCCGCTCGTGGGGGTGCAGGTGTTCGCGCGGCGCGGCGGCAGTCCGGTGGAGCGCGTCGTGGTGGGCGGCCATGTGCTCGGCACGATCTACGACGACGGCGCGGCGCGGCACTGCCTGCTCGGCGGACTCGGGCCGACCGCGGTGGCGATGGACCGCCCGGCGCAGGTGCAGCAGATGTTCGCGACGCTCGACGCGGCGCTCGATCTGGCGGGCTTCACGCTCAGCGACGTCGTGCGCACCTGGTTTTTCAACGACGACATCCTCGCGTGGTATGACGCCTTCAACCGCGTGCGCTCGGCGTTCTATGCGCCGATCACATTTCGCACGGGCACGCTGCCAGCCAGCACAGGCGTGTCGGGCCGGAACCCCGCCGGGGCCGCGACCGCGGTGGCGGCGTGGGCGGTGCGACCGCACGGCGCAGGGGCGAGCGTGCGCGACGTGCCTTCTCCGCTGCAATGTCCGGCGCCGGCTTACGGCAGCGCGTTCAGCCGCGCGGTGGAGATCGATTCCTCGGGCGTGCGGCGCCTGCTCGTGTCGGGCACGGCGAGCATCGAGCCCGGCGGCAAGACTGTCTGGCAGGGCGACATCGCGAAGCAGATCGACCTGACGATGGAGGTGGTGGAGGCGATCCTGCGTTCGCGCGGGATGGGTTTCGCCGACGTCACGCGCGCCAACGCCTACTGCAAGCGTCCGGAGTATCTGCCGTATTTCCGCGCCTGGCAGCAGGCACACGGTGCGGGCGCGATGCCGGCGCTGCCGATCCATTGCGACATCTGCCGCGACGACCTGCTGTTCGAGATCGAGGTCGACGCGCGACGCGAAGGTTGAGCGCGCGGGCGCGGGTGGAGTCCGCCGATCGCGGCATGCCGCGGACTAAGGCTTGCCGTCGAAACGCGCGCTGGTAGTTCATCCTTTTTGCCGATTTTTCGCGCGCGGGCCGGCGTTCGAATCCCGGCCTCCTCCTATGAGCAAGTCCCTTGTTTTGTCCGGACCGACGCGCGGCAGGCTGTCGTGGCGCGGGCTGATGTCGATGATCGCTCTGGCGCTGTGCGCCGTGCCCGTAGTGCAAGCCACCACCGTGCTGCCGCCCACCTTCGAGGAGATGGTCGACGGCGCGGACTGCATCGTGCGCGCGCGGGTGACCGAGGTGTCGAGCTACGAGGAACTGCGGGGGAAGAAGACCGTCATCCGCACGCGCGTGACGCTCGACGTCATCGAGACGATCGCCGGCGAGCCGCCCACTCCGCTGGTGTTGACGCTCCTCGGCGGACGCGTGGGCGACCGCGAGTTGCACGTGGCCGGCGTGCCGACGTTCACCGTCGGTCAGGAGGAGATTTTCTTCGTGAAGGACAACGGCAAGGCCTTCTACCCGACCTACGCAGTCATGCACGGCCGTTACCCAGTGCGCCGTGACAAGGCCACCGGCCGCGAATACCTCACGCGCAGCAACGGCGTGCCGCTGACCGACACCGCCGAGATCGCGACGCCGATGCCGGAAGGCGCGGCGGCCGGATTGCAGCGCCGGGCGCGCTCCGTGAATGACGCGCTCACGCCCGCCGCGTTCACGACCAAGATCCGTGAATTGCGCGGCAACATCCGGGAAGGAGCGCGCAATGAAAAGTAAGTCGCCCCTGCACTTCGTGTTTCTCGGTCTGTTGGCGTTGTTGGCGCCCGGTGCGGCCCAGGCCTACGATCTGATCAATTATCCGGAAGGCGGGCCGACCGGCGCGTGGAACCCTGGCAGCATCATGATGCGCATCCGGGTGCCGGCGCCGACCTCCACCCTGCGCGACGGCACCACCTATGCCACGAGCGTGCAGCAGGCCATGGTCGACTGGAATTCCGTGCTCGGGCGCGTCCAGTTTTTGCCCGAGATCCAAGCAGCCGGCGTGGGCGAGGAGGAGAACGGGACCACCGAGGTCTTCTTCAGCAACACGATCTACGGCGATGCTTTCAGCAGCGGCACCCTCGCGGTCACGCTGACGCTGCCCTATTATCAGCGCGACGATAACACCTACGTGATCGCCGAGGCTGACGTCATCTTCAACCAAAGCATCTGGTGGGATTCTTATCGCGGTGTGCGGCGTTCGCAGCAGGACATCCGCCGCGTGGCGATCCACGAGTTTGGCCACGTGCTGGGTCTGGATCATCCCGATGAGGCCGGACAGAGCATAACGGCGATCATGAACAGCATCGTCAGCGACGTGGACGCCCTCCAGACCGACGACATTTCCGGCGGTCAGTCGCTCTACGGCACGGCCGGATCCGTCACCGCGCCGGTCAACGATCTGTTCGCCAACGCCACGCCGGTCACGCTCAGCGAGCCGACCGGACGCTACGCCGGCACCAACGTGCATGCCTTCAAGCAACCGGGCGAACCCTACCACCACGCCAACGAGCCCGGCGGCTCCTCCGTCTGGTGGAAATGGACCGCGCCTGCCAGCGGCTCGCTCAAGGTCACCACACGCGACAGCGCCTGCGACACCATGCTCGCTGCCTACACCGGTTCCGCCGTCGGCGCGCTCACCCAGCTCGCCAGCAACGACGACGAGCAGCCGCCCGGCAGCGTGCCCGACGAATCGCAGCGCATCCGCACCAGCATCGTCACGATCGCCGTCACGGCCGGCACCACGTATCATTTTGCCGTGGATGGCTGGGCCGCTGAGCAAGGCTCCCTCTTCTTCAATCTCGAACTCACCTCCGCGCCCGTCGTCGTTACCGCGCCCACCCATCGCACCGTCAATGGCGGTGCGAGCACCACCTTCACGGTCGCCGCCTACGGCAAGGATGCGACCAGCAGCACCGTCAGTTATCAGTGGCGCAAAGGCGGCACGGCCATCCCCGGCGCCACCGCGTCGAGCTACACCCTCAACGCCGTCACGCTCGCCGACGCCGGTTCCTACGACGTCGTCGTGAGCAACGCGCTCGGCAACACCACCTCCGCGGCCGCGACGCTCACGGTCAACCAAGCCACGCAGAGCATCGTCTTCCAACCGCCGGCCAGCCTCGTTTACGGCTCCGTCCCGCTCACCCTCAACGCGGTGGCCAGCTCCGGTCTGCCGGTGTCGTTCTCGCTCGATTCGGGCCCGGCGCAGCTGAACGGCGCGCAACTCACCCTCACCGGCGTCGGCACCGTGCGCGTGCGCGCCTCGCAGGCCGGCAACGCGCAGTTCTCCCCCGCGGCGGACGTCGTGCGCGACATCACGGCCGCGCCCGCGCCGGCTACGATCCAGCTCGGCAACCTCTCCGCCACCTACGATGGCGCGGCGAAATCCGTCAGCGTGGTCACCAACCCCGCCGGCCTCGCAACCAGCGTCACCTACGCCGGCAGCGGCACGGCGCCGACCAACGCCGGCAGCTACGCCGTCGTCGCGACCGTCACCGATCCGAATTACAGCGGCTCGGCCAACGGCACGCTCGTCATCGCGCCAGCGGGCCAGACGATCACGTTCGCCCCGCTCGCCGACCGCGCGTTCAGCAGCGCACCGATCGCGCTGTCCGCCACGGCCAGCTCCGGCCTGCCCGTGAGCTTCACGCTCGTCGACGGCCCGGCGGATTTGCAGGGTGCCACGCTCACGCTTACCGGCGCCGGCACGGTCACCGTGCGCGCGACCCAGGCCGGCGATGCCAACCGCAGCGCGGCCGCGCCCGTCGAACGCAGCTTCACGGTTCTCGCCGGCTTCACCTCCTGGCAACTCGAGCACTTCACGGACGGGGAACTCGAGAACCCTGCGATCAGCGGCCCCGCCGCCGATCCCGACGGCGACGGGTTGAACAACCTGCTCGAATACGCCCTCGGCCTCGATCCGCGCGTCGCGAGCAACGCGAACGTCCCGACCGTAGCCGCGAGTGCCAACGAGTGGACCTTCACCTACACCCGCCTCGCCGACCGCAGCGACCTCACCTACGTGGTGCAGGCCTCCGCCGACCTCGCGACTTGGGACGATGCCGGCATCACGCACGTCCGCACCGCGAGCGCCGCCGGGCGCGAAACCTGGACGGCCACCCGCGCGCTCACCAGCCCGTTGTTCTTCCGCTTGCTCGTCGAGCGCCCGTGAATTGCCCGCGCGACACGCGGTGCGGGCTTGTGCCTCGCCGCGAATCGCGCGTAGCGTGGGTGCAACTTCGGCGCATGGGCCTGACGGAGTCTCCGTCAGCGTCGAACCCAACACCTTCCTGACCTTGCGCGGACTTCCTGCGCCAGGTCGCCCTGCCACATGACTCCGTCCCGACTCCGCTTCCCGCTGCGGCCCGCCGCGATTTGCCACCTGCTCCTGTTCTGCGTCCTGCTCGGACCGTTGCTGGCCACGACGGTGCAGCCGCCGCCCTTCGAGCAGCTCGTCAACGGCTCCGACTACATCGTGCGCGCGAAGGTCACGGGCATCCGTTACGCGGCGACGGAGCGCAACGGCCGGCCGTGGGTGCACACCTACGTGCAGCTGGAGGTGCTGGAGACGATCGCCGGCCAGCCGCCCGCCACGGTCGAGCTGCGCCTGCTCGGCGGCAAGGCGCCGAACGGAGACGAGATGCGCGTCGAAGGCGTGCCGGAGTTCAAGGTCGGCGACGAGGACGTGTTGTTCGTGCACGGCAACGGCCGGAATTTCTACCCGCTCTACGCGGTGATGCACGGGCGCTACCCGATCAAGAAGGACGCCGCCGGCCGCGAATACATCGCCCGCAGCAATGACGTGCCGATGGCCGATGTGGCCGAGGTCGTGCTCCCGCTCGCGCAAGGCGGCGCCGCCCGGGTGCAGAAAAACGTGAGACGCACGAGCGACGCGCTCACGCCCGCCGCTTTCATCCAGCAGATCAAGCAGACGCGCCAGGAGGCGGCCGACCATGCCCAGAAGTAAAATCGCCCAGCTCTTCCGGGCAATGCCGGCGCTCCTCGTCGGCGTGTTCTTCGTGCTCCCGCTCCGCGCCTACGATCTCATCCGCGGCCCGGACGGAGCGCGCATCACGTGGGATGACGGCACGGTGCCGTTGATCATCAAAATGCCGAACACGCCGTTTCTGGATGACGGCAGCACCTACGCCACCAGCGTGCAAGCGGCGGCCAGTGCATGGGGTGCGCACCTCGCGAGGTTGCAATTTACCGCGCAAGTCACCGCGCCCGGCCCGGCGGGCAGCGCGAATGGGCTCAACGAAATCGCGTTCGATTCGCGTCTCTACAGCAACGAACCGGGTTCCGAGGCGTTCGGCGAGCATGTGCTCGCCGTCACGATCTCCTACCGCAGCACCCAGCCGCGTGCCGATGGCTCCTATCGGCGCACCCAGGCGGACATCCTGTTCAACACCGCGTATGCCTGGAATTCCTATCGCGGCAGCCTCAGTTCGCCTGTCGATATCCGGCGTGTGGCCGTGCACGAACTCGGCCACGTTCTCGGCCTCGCGCACCCCGACCAAGCCGGCCAGACCGTGGTGGCGCTGATGAACAGCATCGCGGGCGATGTCGCGGCGGTGCAGCAAGACGACATCGACGGGGCGCAATTGCTCTACGGCAAGCCTGGCGGCTTCGCCCCTCCGCGCCACGATGCCTTCATCGATGCGGTGCCGCTGGTCTTGTTGCAGGGCAATAGCGTGGTGGTGAACAGCACGACCGTCGGCGCCTCGCACGAGCCGGGCGAACCGACTCACGTGTCCGGGCTCGGCGCTGGCGCGTCGGCTTGGTGGCGCTGGACGGCGCCGGCGACCGGCACCGCGACCGTGAGCACCGAGGGTTCGCATTTCGACACGGTGCTCGCCGCCTACAGCGGCACCTCCGTGAACGCGCTCACGCAGCTCGCGAGTAACGACGATGCTTCCGCGGCGACGCGCACGAGCGCGTTATCGATCAATGTCGTGAGCGGGCGCGTTTATCATTTCGCGGTCGATGGGCACAACGGCGAGTGGGGCGTGGTGCGTCTGGCGCTGTCCCTGGTGCCGAATCCCAGTGCTCCACCTCCGCCGCAATTCACGGTGCGCCCGCGCACCGAGGCGGTGATGGTCGGCGGTGCGGCGACATTCACGGCTACGGCCACGGGCAGTGCGCCGCTGGCCTTCCAGTGGAGCCGCAACGGCCAGCCGATCCCCGGTGCCACGGGCGGGAGCCTGGCGCTTGCGAACGTGAGCCTCAACGACCGCGGCTATTACGAGGTCGCCGTGTCGAACGCGAGCGGGGTGGCGCGCTCGTATTTTCATCTGCACGTGCATGAGCCGGGCCTGGCGTTGGGCGGCTGGGGCAACAACAGCGTCGGTCAGGTGGAATCGCCGGCGGGACTTTTCCCCGTCGTGGCGATGGCCGGCGGCGCCGGTTTCACGATCGCGCTCAAGCCGGATGGCACGGTGGCGGGGTGGGGCGGCAGTCAGCTCGGAGCGGCCGCTCCTCCGGCCGGCTTGACGAACGTCGTCGCAATTGCCGCGCAAGGAGCGACGGCCATGGCGCTCCAGCGTGATGGCACCGTGGTGGTGTGGGGCAGCGGGTCGTTGGGGGCGCCGGCTGGCTTGACGGACGTCATTGCGATTGCGACCGGGGGAGGGCATTGCCTCGCGGTGAAGTCGGATGGCTCCGTGGTGGCGTGGGGGCAAAACCCCTGGGGGCAGACAAGCGTGCCGGCGGCATTGCGCGACGTGGTGGCAGTCGCGGCCGGACAAGATCATAGCGCGGCGTTGCGCGGCGATGGCGGCGTCTCGACGTGGGGACAAAATATCAATTACGAAAGCATCCTGCCGCCGCCCGAACTCAGTCGCGTGGTGGCGCTGGCCAGCGGCACGCATCATTTGGTGGCGCGGCGCGCCGATGACGACGTGGTCGCATGGGGCATGAACTATTCGGGGCAAACGGCCGTGCCGATCGCGGCGAAACCGGCGGCTGCGGTTTCGGCCGGTGATTCGCACAGCATGGCGCTCGCGGCTGACGGCTCCTTGCGGCTGTGGGGGCATAATTTCTACGGGCAGTTGAATCCTCCGTCGTGGTTCACGACGGCGCGCGCGGCGGTCGGTGCCGGCGGCGGCACGCTCGTGCTGGTTTCACCGGTGGCGCCGCTGATCACCTCCGAGCCGGCCAATCGAGTGCTCCACCTTGGCGAATCGCTTGTGCTGGACGTTGCGGCGGTGGGCGTGCCGACGCCGGCATTCCGCTGGCGGAGAAATGGCGTGGAGCTCCAGGATGGAGCTCGTGTTTCCGGTGCGAGCACGCGCAGTTTGCGGGTTGCCTCGGTCGGGGCGGCGGACGCCGGGACTTATGATGTGGTGGTGACGAACGTGGCTGGGACCAAGCAGTCGCGCGGCATCGAGGTGGGGATCTCGCTGCCGCCGGAATTCACCACCCGCCCGACCAGCCGCAGCGTGAACGCGGGTTCGAGCCTGACGCTCACCGCGGCCGCCACGGGCGCGACCGCGTTCGAGTGGCGGCGCAACGGCCAGGTCCTTCCGGCTGCCGGTGCCACGCTTTCGCTGACGAATGTCTCCCTCGCCGAGCGCGGGCGATACGAAGTCACGGCAACCAACTCCGCAGGCACGTCGCGCAGCGTATTCTATGTGCACGTCGGGGTGCCGAGTCGCATCGCGGTGTGGGGCTCCAACACCCATGGCCAGCAGTCGGCCCCGACCGGCACCCTGGATTTGTCGGGCGTGGACGCCGGGACGGATCACACGTTGGCGGTGCGGGGCGACGGCACCGTCCTCGCGTGGGGACGCAATGAGTTTGGCCAGACGACCGTGCCCGAGGACCTGTCGAGTGTTGTGCAGGTATCGGCCGGAGGTTCTCACAGTCTGGCGCTGACCGCGGCGGGGCGGGTGGTGGCGTGGGGCAATAATCATGCGGGACAAGCCAGCGTTCCGCTCAACTTGACCGACGTCGTTTGGATCGCGGCGGGAGGTGCACACAGCGTGGCGCTGAAGAGCGATGGCTCGATCGTCGCCTGGGGCGGGAATGAACAGGGTCAATCCACGGTGCCCGCGGGTTCGCGTTTCTATCGTTACGTCGATGCCGGGCCGACGCATACGGTGGCGTTGACGGACAATGCGGCGATCGCGTGGGGTTCCAACAGTCACGGCCAAAGCACCCTCGACCCGGCCGGCGTTTACGCGACCATCGCGGCGGGCGAGAATTTCACCGTGTGGTCCACGCCGCTGGGCACGGTGCTGTCCAAGGGAGTGGCGCTGTCCATTCCGGCCAATCTCGCAAATGTCGACGCGGTCGCCGCCGGGTCCGGGCATGGGCTGGCACTGACTCGCCACGGCACGGTGGCCGCATTCGGGGCGAACGGCGCAGGACAGGCGACCGTGCCTGCCGCAGTCGGGAATGTGCACGCCATCGCGGCGGGCGGCAGCCATAGTGTCGCCCTGACGCGCCCGCTGCCGCCGACCCTTTATCTGCAGCCCACCAGTCAAGGCGTGATCGCCGGCGAAACGGTCATGCTCGCGGTGGGGGCGAGTGGTGCGACGTCCTACCGTTGGATGCGCAATGGCGTCGATCTGGTCGATGGACCGGGCATTTCCGGCTCCGCGTCTGCCTCCCTCACGGTTCGTGGTATCGATGCGAGCACGGCGGGAAGCTATTCCGTGCGCGCCAGTAACGAATTTGGAGAGATCATCTCCAACGCCGCCACCGTCAGCGTCGTTGATTTTTTCGTGACCAACCGGGCCGCCGTGGTGAGCGCCGACGGTAAACAGGTCACACTCACAGTGAGTGCCTCCGGGGCCGGGCCCTTCAGTTATCAGTGGTTCCGCGGCAGTTCGGGGGACACCGCGGTGCCCGTGAGCGGGGCCACCGCGTCCTCGGTGACCGTCCCGTATCGCGAGCAACTCGACAGCTATTGGGTGCGCGTTTCCTCAGGGACGCTGGCCGCCGACAGTCGCTCGCTCGTCGCCGGAAGCTGGAAGTTGGTCGATCCGACCTTCGGCGCGGCCGAGATGTTTGCGACGGCTTACGGCAATGGCCGGCATGTCATCGTGGGCGCGCGCGCCGGGTATTCGGATAATGGCGTCGACTGGCACGCGGCGTCGCTGCCGGTGGATATGGTGCTGCGTTCCGTGTTTCATGACGGGACCCGGTTTGTCGCCGCCGGTCGGGGCGGGGTGGTGGTCGCGTCCGTCGATGGTCGGACATGGACGCAGTTGCGACCCTCCGATGGTCCGGAAAGCTATGACGCGCTGTTGGCGGTGGCGCGTGGCAACGGGACGACCGTTTTCGTGGGCGCCGATAACAAGGTGCTGGCCTCGACTGACGGGGTTGACTGGTCGTGGCGCCCGGTGCTGGTTGGGGTTGAGCATGCGCGACTGTTGAGCGTCGCGTTCGGTGCCGGACGCTTCGTGGCGGTTGGCAACACGCAAGCCGGCCCTCCGCGCATCTACACCTCCGTCGACGGCATCAACTGGACCAAGGGTGCGTTCTCGCTGGTGTCGTCGAACCCGAGCTACGCGTTTTCGACGCTGCTCCAGGTGCGCTTCATCGGCGGGAGCTTCGTCGCGTTCGGAACTTCGCAATACAGCGGTGCTCCCGCCTACGTGTTGACCTCTGCGGATGGCCTCAACTGGGCGGCGCCGGTTTTCACGAACACGCCCGTCTCCGTGGATTCACTTGCGTTCGGGGGCGGTCGCTTCCTCTCCGCGGACTTCCGCACATCGGTGGACGGGATCAATTGGCAGGCACCGGCCAGCCCCTACTTCTCGCGCGTCAGCGGCCTCGGTTACGGCAACGGCATGTTTTTGGCGGTCAAGACGCCCTATTTCGAACCTTATGCCTCCGTCGCGACGTCCGCAGATGGCCTGGCGTGGGAAACACGGGTGGGCTTCGGCGCCGCGGGCCTCGCGGTGCACGGCGGCGGACAATTCATCACCTTCAAGCAGGAACGTCGCGCCAACTCCGCGGATGGCATCAACTGGACGAGCGCGCCATTTCCGCTCCGTTACATCACCGGGGCGGCTTACGGCGACGGCAGATTCATCGTCTGGGGAGAGGCGAATTCCTCGCCCGCGCTCTACACCTCAACGGACGGCCTGAACTGGACTCTGCGTCTGCCCTCCGTGGTGGAGCGGTCATTCTTGCAGATGCTGCACGTGAACGGCGCGTGGTATGCCCGCAACGGCGTCTCGATCTATCGCTCCCCCGATGCGCTCGAGTGGACGCCGGTTTATTCCGACCTCAATCGGGGCCTCCGGCATTTCACCTTTGGCAACGGCCGCTTCATCGCCGTCGGCGGAGGAGGCCATGTGATCGTTTCGGATGACGGCATCAACTGGACGCAGGGGACGTTGCCGACGAGTCGTCATTTTTATCGCGTCGCGGCCGGTGGCGGCATGTTCGTCGCAGTCGACAGTGTGTCCACGCTTTGGAGTTCCACCGACGGCCTGCAGTGGACGCAACGCAGCTTGCCCGCGGGCACGCTGACGACGGATCGATACATCGCGGCGCTCACCTACAACCAAGGCATGTTCCATGCGCTCTACGGTCCGGATTGGGTCGTCTCGCTGGACGGCCTGACCTGGCAGGTGCAGACGAATACGTTTGAGAAAAAGTGGTCGGACCAACTGGAACTGTTTTCCGCGGCGGATTCCACGTGGGCGACCGTGGGGGCGCAGTGGCTGCGCTCTCCGGGAGTTGGCCTGCCGGAACTGCTCAGCTCGCCCGGCAACGCGCAAATTTCCGCGGGCAGCACCGCCACGCTCACCGTGGCGGCGAGCGGCACGAATCTCACCTACCAGTGGTTCCTCGGCAGCACCGGCGATTTTTCGCAACCGATCGCGGGCGCCACCTCGGCTGCGTTCACCACGCCGTCGCTCACGCAGACGGGGCGATACTGGGTGCGCATTTCCAATGATGCGGGATCGATCAACAGTGGCACCGTCACCGTGTCCATCGGCGCACCGCCCACCATCACCACCCAGCCGGCGGACGTCGACACACGGCATGGGGAAGCCGCGCATTTGAGCGTGGCGGTCTCGGGCGCCGCTCCACTCAGCTACCAGTGGTATCGCGGCGCGGCCGGCGATGTTTCGGCGCCGATCACCGATGCGACCGGCGGCGGTTACTTCACGCCGACGCACGTGGGGACGGTGGAGCGCTATTGGGTGCGCGTGAGCAACCCGTTTGGCTCTGTCGACAGTCGCGCCGCGGCCGTGACGCCTTGGCGGGAACGGCTGCCGGTCAAGGGCGACGAGGCGAACACGTTCTTCGTGAACGGCCGCTATCTCACGCCGAACCTGTGGTCCTCCGATGGAATCGAATGGCAGGTGCTCTCCCGCAGCGACACCGGCGTCAATGAACTGGCGTTCGCCGACGGACTTTATGTGGGCCGTCGGTCGGCGTCTTTCTACACTTCGATCGATGGCGCCACGTGGACGCTCGCCATGGGGACATCCTTTGGTCGCGGCTTGGCATACGGCGCAGGTCGCTTCGTCGCGGGTGGCACCACGGGTTCGGTGTTCGTCTCGACAAATGGAACCAGTTGGTCGACCCAACCTCTCGGCACCCAAGTCGGCATCACGTCCGTCCTGCATGACGGCACGCGATTTATCGCGGTCGGTGGGCAAATGATCTCCGGAACAGCGACGGCCGCCGTCATGCTTTCCGCTGACGGGCTCGCCTGGACCAATCTGGTTCTGCCCTCCAACAGCACGTCACTCACCCGCGTCGTTCAGGCCGGCTCCCGCTACTTCGCGTTTACCGACACGCCGGGTTTGGTCTTCTTCTCGGAAAACGGCACGGAATGGGCGCAGGTGCCCGGCCTCCCGGAGTTGCGCTTCAAATCAGCGATTGCCCTGCACGGACGATATATTCTCGGCACCGATGGCAGCCAACACGTCGTCTCCACCGATGGCGAGCAATGGACGACGCGAGCCAATCCCCCCGGCGTGGGCCTGCGCGCGCTCTTCTGCCGCGACGGTTTGGCCGTCGCGATCGGCGAAAACGCGATCCATGTTTCGGTGGACGGCGACAACTGGCACTTGCGTGCCGGGGCGCATTCGGGCGGCGGCGCACTCGGATTTGGTGGCGGGCGCTTCCTGCTTTCGGGGAGCGGTCGCGCGCAATTTACCTCGGAGAACGCCGCCCGCTGGACTCGGATGCCCACTGGCGTCAGCGGACAGACAATAAACGCCTTTACTTACGGCAACGGGCGCTATCTCGCGATCGATGGTTCAGGAAGTGGTGTCTACTGGAGTTCCACCGATACGCAAACGTGGCAGTCACGCACCATCCCGCAATTCAGCGGCGAGTTGTTGAATATCCAATGGGTCAACGGCCAGTTCTTTGCGCTCGGCCGGTCGGGACAGTTCGCCACATCGGCCGATGGCTTGAGCTGGACCCTGCGTTCAGTGGGCGAGCCGGAATACCTCTCGAGCGTCGCGTTTGGAAACGGACGCTACGTCATCGGCACAGCGTGGAAGGCGTTTGCGTCCGCCGATCTGGTGAACTGGACACCCGTCTCTGTTTGGGCGGGGCGCGTTCTCTTTGGTAAGGGCCTCTTCGTCGCTGCGATGAATGGCAAAATCTCTACATCGCCGGACGGCCTCACATGGACCGAGCGGTATTCGTCGCAAAGCAACGGATCCACCGACGACGTCGCGTTCGATGGAACACGTTTCGCCGTCGTTGGTATCAGCCGACTCCTGTTGTCAACCGATGGCACCACGTGGTCGGCGGGCCCCGCCGTCTCCGCGTCACGCATCATCGCCGGCAACGGGATGTTTGTGGCGGGAATCACCCACACGCCAATTCCCTCCAAGCCGGTGGCACCACAAGCGACGGTGCAACCGCTCGGTCGCAGCATTACCGCAGGGAACGCCGTCGCCTTCTACGTCGAGTCCGATGACGAAACGGCCCGCTATCAATGGCGCCGAGCGGGAGAGGATATCCCCGGTGCGGACTCGCCGTTGCTCCGCTTGCCGCAGGCGCTTGCCACCACCGCAGGCATCTACGATGTCGTGGTCACCAATGCGGCCGGCCGCGCCACCTCGCTCCCGGTGACGCTGGCGGTGACGCCGCTCCCGCAGACGCTATCGTTCGCCGCGTTGCCGGATATTGATTTCACCTCGGCCTCGGTTCCGTTGCTTGCCTCCGCCAGCTCGGGGCTGCCCGTGACGTTCACGGTCATCGAAGGCCCGGCCGTCGTCGAAGGTGGGGCCCTGCAGCTCACGGGAGCCGGATTTGTGCGCGTGCGAGCTGTGCAGGACGGGGCGGGCCTTTACGCGCCGGTGTGGAGCGAGCGCTCCTTCAACGTGAACTCGAATCGCATGTCGTGGCGCACCGTGGCGTTCCGCGCCCAATCGGGCAACGATACCATCGCCGGTGTGCATGCCGATCCCGACGGCGACGGGATGTCGAACCTGCTCGAATACGCCCTCGGCACCGATCCGCTCGCCACCGATGAGCGATCGGATGCGCAGATCGAAGCGCGCGATGAGGTGTGGACGTTCAGCTACAGGCGGCCGACGGATCGCACCGACATCGTCTACGCCGTCGAGATCTCTTCCGATCTGCAGGAATGGAGCGAGGAAGGCGTCACGCACGAATGGGTTGCGACGGAAGGCGACCGGGCCACGTGGCGCGCCCGCCACCCGCGTTCGTCCGGCCCGCTCTTCTTCCGCCTGAAGGTGACCGTGCCATGAACATCATGCTCCAGCGTCATCGCCTCGGCGCCGCCCCGCAGCACGGCGCGACGCGTCGTGCCAATCGGTCGAAGCAGTCGCTCGCCAACGCTGCTTGTCGAAAGTCAAGCCATGTCCCTTTGGCTTTCTATCATGAGCTATAAAAAATATAGGCTGTGGCTGGTTTTCATTGCGTTATTGGCTGCGTTTTTATCTGGTGTTAAATGGAATAATTACACGAAAAAACGAGAGCGCCAGATGGAGCTTGAGTGCTTTGTTGCAAACGCTATAAACGTGTATGTTTGTGAATATTCTGATGGCGCATGGATTATTCGTGATGTCTGGCGCCAGGGTGAAGGCCGCCGTCTCATGCATCAGGTGGCGAAATTGAAACGCAGTCCTCAGAGTGATGTTGTTTGGCCTAAGTTGAAAATAATAGTCATAGAAGGAAGCCCTAAAAGTAATTGTTTATATGCGGAAATACCAATCATGGAAGGAAAGTTGGCGTCCTATAATATATCGGTAGATGGCTTTCGGGCCAAGCTTGCGGCAAGATAATGACGGGAATGGGGGGCAGGCAGACGGGGTCAGCGGCTAGCGCGGTGACTTGAGCCCATGTCGGGCGGACGCTCGGTCGGTTGAGTTTGGGCGGCAGGGCGTGCGCGCGTGGTTGATCTGGGGCGCTAGCGAGCACGCTGCCTACGTCGGGCGTGCGAGGCGCTCAGGGGCGGGTGATGGCGAGGCGGAAGAACACGTTCGGACCGGTGTCGAGCGGGAGGCGGGCCTGCCAGGTCTCGCGCTCGCCGGTGGCGGTGCGTTCGGGCACGAGGCCCTCGCTGCTCCAACCGGTGAGGTTGGTCGAGTATTCGAGGGTGTAGGTGAGATCGGGGCGGTCGGCGGGGCGCGTGTAGGTGAACGTCCACTCGCTGGCGCTCGCGGCTACGGTGGGGACGTTCGTGTTGCTCGCGACGCGCGGGTCGAGGCCGAGGGCGTATTCCACGAGGTTGGCCAAGCCGTCGCCATCGGGGTCGGCGAGCGCGCCGCTGAGGGCGGGTGCGGCAAGTTCATCGGGCGTGAAGGCGGCGGAGCGCCACGCGGCGTAGCCATCGGTCGGCGGCAGCGGCGTGACGGTCAGCGTGGCCGCGGGGGAGGTGGCGCTGTCGGCCGCATTGCTGACGACGACGGTGTAGGTGCCGGCGTCGGCGGGGAGCGTCGCGCTGATGGCAAGGGAGGCCGACGCGGTGCCGGATAGGCGGGCGTCGTCGCTGAGATTGGCTCCGTCTTTCTGCCATTGATAAGTGAACGGCGCGGTGCCGCTCACGCTGACGGAGAAGCGGGCGGACTCGCCTTCGGCCACGGTCTGGCTGGCGGGCGGGGTGGCGATGACCGGCGGTTCGGGCGGCGTGCCCGTGGCGAGCAGTTCGAGCGAGTCGAAGCGCATGATGGCGTTGCTCGTGCTGGTGGCGAAGTTGTCCCAGAAATAGAGGCGGAATTCGACGGGCCCGGCGACGCCTTGCAGGGCGGCGCGATCGGCGAGGAGGGCGCGGGCTTGCGGTTGCTGCCATGTGGCGCCGGGGCCGGTGCTCTTCGCCTGCGAAAAATTGCCGGTGGCGAGCAGGTTGGCGCTCGCGAAGCCGGTGGCGCTGGAGAACAGCGCCCAGAAGCCGGTGTAGGGATCCGCCGTGGAGGTGTTGTTGGAGAGACCGAACTCGAAGCGCAGGCCCTGGAAGTCCACGGGCGCGGCGCCGGGCGTGACGGTGAAGCCGAGGTAGTGGTTCGAGCTGAGTGCGGCGGCGAGGGACTCGGGGATGCCGTTGTCGGAATTGTTTTTGAAATAGTGGAAGCCCGTCCCGGTGATGTTGCCGCCCGCGGCGGGAATGAGCGGCGCGGCGGTGGCGAGCGTCGACGTGACGGTGCTGGTGTAGTCGCCGCTCGCGCCGAAGAGGTATTCGGCGACGACCTCGCCGGCGAAGTTCACCTCGCCCGTGCCGGCAAAGACGAACGGGATGTTGGCCGTGCCCACGGCATTGTAGCCGTGCGGCGCCGACGCATCGAGCTGGCGGACGTAGTAGTAGAGCCGGTAAACGGTGTTGGGCTCGAGGCCCGGCGGGAAGACATGGAACACGCGGGGGTCATTCGCGTCCTGCTCGATCACGACGTGCGTGAGCGGCGGCGCCGGATAATTCGACGACATGGAAACCTCGGGGCGGATCTCGACGACGTATTCCAGTTCCGCGCCGGGATCGGCGGACACGGTGACGGCGGCGGTGAAGTTGTCGTCGACCACGACGCTCTGCGACGGCGTGCGGCCGTTGATGGTGATCGAGTGGACCTGCGGCGCGGTGAACGCGGCGGGCGGTCCGCCCCAAGCGAGGCGCATGGCGTCGTAGGAGGGCGTGGGTTTGAAATTCTCGTCGAGCAGCGGATACCACGTGTGCGTGATGCGGAAGGCGCCCTTGGCGCCCTTGAAGGCGAAGGAGCCGAGGCAGCGGTCGTCATGCGCGAGGATGTGATCGAGGTAGATCTTCGGCAGGCGGACGAATTTTTCCGCGCTGGGCAGCTCGATGACGGAACCGAACGTGGTCATGTTGCCCTCGGCGAGCCGGCGCTGCTGTGGGGGCTCGACGCTGAATTCGGTGATGAGGTAGGGGCCGGTCCAGCCGGCGGCGAGGACGTTGGAGTAAACGTTGGGGATGTTCCGCTCGTAGCTGTTGATGCCGATGATATCGATGTGCGGCGCCCAGGCCTTCACGCCGGCGATCTTGTTCTGATGGGAGGCGGCGTGCGACGTGACGGTCGGATGATAGTGATCGGTGTCCTGGATGTAGCGGGCGATCTGGTCGATGGCGCGGTAGATGGGCGCGGGATTGGGATGGTCGGCGGGGTCGATCTCGTTGCCGATCGACCAGGCGAGGATCGCTTCGCAGTGCTTGTAGGCGTCGATCTGGGCCTTGAAGGCGTTGAACTGCGCCTCGACCTTCGCTGCGTCCTCGTAGAAATCGCGGTTGGGACCCGGATCGGCGGCGGTGAGGAAGAGCCCGAGCATGACCTTGAGCCCGGCGTCGGAGGCGGCCTTGAGGTAGTCCTCGACGTTGCCGAGCGGATTGACGCTGTAGATGCGGAGGGTGTTGCCGCCGGCCGCGGCGATGGGGGCGACGGCTTCGTGGCCGCAGGCACCGCGCACCTCGAACGGTTCGCCGGCCACGCGCAGTTCGAAGCGGGGCGCGACGCCGGGGGCGGCGGAATCGGTGCGGACGAGATCGACCTGGCGCGGATTGAGGCGCCAGTCGGCGTTGGCATACTCTACGCGCGGCGTGAGGGACGCCGCCTGCGTGGGCGATACGGTCGTGGCGTGCGAGAGTTCGAACAGGAACGCGTCCGCGGCGACCGTGCCGTCGGCCGCCGGGCGCAGGACGACGGAGTTGCCGGTGCCGGCGGCGAGAAAATACGTGCCGACCTGCACCCACACGCCGCCATTGATGGTTTGGTCGAGCGTGCGGGTCGCGTCGGTCTTGGCGCCGCCGTCGTAGTTGATTTCGAGCGGTGCGCGGCGGGCGCGATCCGGCGCGGCGGCCCAGCGCGCGTAGATCCGGTAATAGCCGGCGGTCGTGACGTTCGGCCGCCAACGCGCGGCGGTGCTCTCGGCCGCCGCGGCCGCGACGAGGAAATCGCCGCCGTGGAAACCGGCGGGTGCGGTCTGCGCGGTCCATGCGCCCGTGGCCGTGAAAACGTGCGGGCTGTCTGCGGTCTGGTTATCGAGCAGGATGCGATCGGTCGCGGCCGCATGGGCCGAGGTGGTGGCGACGAGGAGGACGAGCGCGAGCAGAGTCGCAAAGAAGGCGGGGCGGGGTGACATGGGATGGCAGAACAGCGCATCCACGGTGACGGCTCCGGGCGAATACGGGAATCCACATCGGAGCGAATGGTTGGGAAAACGCCCTCGCGAGTTAGGCGAACCCGTCATTGTGCCCGCGGCGCAGGCGCTGTCGCCGCGCGGCGACCGCGGCGCGACTCGTCGCAACGGCGCACGCTCGATGGTGCGGGCGTGATTCATCGGCGCGGCAATGGCAGGGCGGGAGAAGCCAACAGTTCAGCAGGAAATCCCAACCGGCGCGGGTTGCCGCTGAGGCGAAGCCGCGGCAAGCAGCAAGCTGGCTTTCTCTCGTCCCATGACATGAAACGCGTCGTCTTGCTCGTCCTCTTGGTCGCTTCGGCCGTCGTTCCGCTGGCGGCGGCGCCGCGGCAGGCTGACGTGGTGGTCTACGGCGGGACTCCGGGCGGAGTCGCCAGCGCGGTGCAGGCGGCGCGGATGGGGCGTTCCGTGATCCTGATCGAACCGAACGGCCATCTCGGCGGCGTGATCGCCAGCGGTCTCGGCGCGTCGGACATCGGGAGCAGGAGCACGATCGGCGGCTTCGCCTTGGAATTTTTCCGCCGCATCTACGACTACTACCTCGATCCGGCCGTGTGGCGGCAGGAGACCCGCGCCGCCTACGTGCCGCGCCACCCCGACACGCTGACCGAGTCGTTCAAGGCCCAGTGGTTTTTCGAACCGCACGTGGCGGAGGAAATCCTGCGGCGTCTGCTGAATGAGGCCGGCGTCGACGTCGTCGTGGCCCAGCGACTCAACCGCGAGGATGGCGTGCGCAAGCAGGACGGTCGCATCCGGGAGTTTCAGACGGAGGACGGCCAAGTCTATCAAGGGAGCTATTTCATCGATGCGACCTATGAGGGCGACCTCATGGCGGCGGCCGGCGTGAGCTACATCGTCGGGCGCGAAGGCGAGTCGACCTACAACGAACCGCTGGCGGGCATCCGCTTTTTGTCGGCGACCCGCGCGGCGCACGTCAGCCCTTACGTCGTGGCGGGCGATCCGTCGAGCGGGTTGCTGCCGCGGATCGCGACGCAGCCTCCCGGCTGGGAGGGCGAAGGCGACCATCGCGTGCAGGCCTACAATTTCCGCCTGTGCCTGACGGACGATCCGGGAAATCGCGTGCCGGTGCCCCAGCCGGAAGGCTACAATCCGCTGGAATACGAAGTCGTGCTGCGCCACCTGCTGGCGAATCCGTCGGTGGCGCTGGGCAAGATCCTGTTCAAGCTGACGCCGATGCCGAATCGGAAGACCGATTCCAACAACACGAATCTCTTTTCCACCGACTACGTCGGCAAAAGTTATGCGTGGGCGGAGGCGTCCTACGCGGAGCGCGAGCAGATCTGGAAGGAGCACCGGACCTACGACCAAGGACTGCTTTGGTTCCTCGCGAACGATCCGCGGGTGCCCGCCGCCATGCGCGAGGCCGTCGGAAAGTGGGGCCTGCCGAAGGACGAATTCGCCGACAACGGCCACTGGCCGCGCCAGCTCTACGTGCGCGAAGCGCGCCGCATGATCGGCACCCACGTGATGACGCAGGCGGACACCGTGCGGAAATTCCGGATTCCCGATCCGGTGGCGCTCGCGTCCTACTCCCTCGATTCGCACTTGGTGAGCCTGTTCGTGGACAAACAGGGCACGCTGCGGCTCGAAGGCGCGTTCGGAGAAGGGGCCTCGGCCTATCCGGTCTGTTATCAGGCGCTCGTGCCGAAGCGGCGGGACTGCCTCAACCTGCTGGTGCCGGTCTGCCTCTCGGCGTCGCATGTGGCATATGGGTCGATCCGCATGGAGCCGGTGTTCATGATGCTGGGCCAGGCCGCGGGTGCGGCGGCCGCGATCGCGACTGAAAGTGGCGCGGCCGTGCAGGATGTCCCGTATGACCAACTGCGCGCCCATCTCCTTGCCGCCGGTGCGCGTCTGACGCTCTGAGCCGGGATCATGCAGGAGGTGGGGGTCGGTGTCCCTAC